>JAUWZP010000008.1 GCA_030615265.1 Candidatus Bathyarchaeota archaeon | reverse complement strand
CCTGGAAACTGTTCGGGTTCATACATGGTCTTCTCAAGTGCATAAGCTAATTTCTCCAGGTCTATCATGCCTCCAAGGTTGACGGAAGCAACAATGTTCTGTATCTTTAATTCAGGCTTGCTAACGATGATGATTATCCCGCTTTTCTTAAGCTCCTTTATAACTTTCATCACCGCCCTTCTGGCTTCTTTCTCTGACCTAGCTCCAGTGCAGATCAGCTTGCCAGAGTTGAAGATCAGCGTGGCGGTTTTAGGTCGTTTCAACCTGAAAACTAGGCCTGGAAACTGCTCTGGACGATATTCTACGCCTGGATTTCCCTTCACCACGGCGTTTAAGTCTACTTTTTGGTTCAGCGTTGCAGAAGCAACAACGTTTACGATTTTGATTGTAGCTTTAGTCTTTGGCACACAAACACCTCTCTCATAAGGCTTTAACGCTACGAACCATTATCGAGAACTATTTATAAGGCTTAACTTAGGCTTTGCACGCGCAGCCCAGATGCGCCTTTTCGAAATTTTCCCAAGAGGATACTTTTAACTTGTGAGCGCGCGGTTACTTTCAAATAGGATTCAGTTCATATTATTCTTGGGATGTATGAGGAGTATCTGGTTTTCACAGGTAGGCCAAATGCGGGAAAGAGTAGCATCATCAGAGAAGTTGTGGGTCTAGACGTGGTCACTGGTAAGCATCCCGGAACCACGCGGCGGATCTCAAAATATGCCCTGAGCGGAGGCTTATTTCTTGTTGACATGCCTGGCTTTGGCAGGATAATGGGTGTCTCTAAGCCCTTAGAGAATATGAGGAAGAATCGGATCATCCGTTTCTTAGAGTCTAACGCTCAAAACATAGCCCTAGCCGTCCATGTTCTAGACATATCCACCTTCTTGGAGGTGACGTGGCGCTTGGAGAAGAAGGGGCTGATCTCCCTGGATGTGGAGATGGTGCAGTTCTTGGCGGAAACCCTGGGTGAGATCCCCTTAGTGGCAGCCAACAAGATCGACAAGGCGGGTGAGGATGAGATAGCAGCCAACCTCGAGGAGTTCAAGTACCGTATCAGCGACGCACAACCTCTGGTGGTGAAGGGTTACGTCTTCCCGGTCAGCGCCCGGACAGGAAAAGGGTTAGGAGCGTTGAAGAGTGCGATTCACGCAAGGTTAGTCGAAAAGGGATATAGAACACCCTTCAAAACACGTTAGTCACGCGCACTGAGAAACTTATGGAGTCAGAGGTAGTTAATGATATTATGTCTTTGACACATAATTATGCGTGTGCACATAAGCCTGCAAATAGTTGTCCGCGAATTTCTCAGCGTATTTCTCTATGCCTCTCTGTGCATCTGAGCAATTTCTAAGATGATGATAAAACTCGTGAAGAATTACACGTGGATTATAAAGGGCCTCCCTACCAGAAACATGAATCATTCGTTTCTTCGCTGCATAACATGCCAGTTTCCTCGAGTGCCGCTTCGGCATGCCAACCTTAAGGTTTGGCTTTGCAACTCTATAGTGTTGGCTCAACAAGTCAAGAGCTTTCTCCGTGTCTTTAGAAATAATTAAGTTAACAACTTTCGCTTTGAACAATAAATCAGCAGTTAACATGTTCACTTTCTCACCAACCGTGCCTAATTGTTGACGGCGGAGTCCACTTCTTCTTTCGTTCTTTCTTTTTCTCGGCACGCTTGAACTTATTGATTTTAACGACACCGCTTTTCAGCGCCACCCAATACTTGTTCATTAGATTTCGACGGTAAAGAAATTTGTTTACCAATCTCTTCAGCTCTTTCGAGGATAACTTTTCGGAATCTACCAACACCTTATTGCCACTTGAAGTGACATCAACTTTGAGTTTCGAACGCAAGAAATTTGACAAGGATTCCCTTTCATCCTCCAATTTACCCAAATCAACTGTTAACTTCCTCTTCCTCCTCAGGAACAAATCATTTGACCTCTACCACAACAAAAGTTATTTCCAGCCTAATAGATGCATTCATTTTTGCGCGCAAAAAGTATCTTTCAACCTTCTTTTCACTCCAGACTTTTTAAAAATATTTGTCGGTGATATACTTCCATGATAATTAATCATATTTACTACTACCGAAAAACAGAAAGGAAAAAGAAATGTTAGAACAATGCTATCTGAGTTGAAAGCAGGATGACTATGAAAATCTTGAGCAATCTGAAACGTTATGCGCGCATACTGTTTGACTCTCTGAGAGAGTTGGTGGAACTGGAAAGGAAGATGACAAAATAAAAGCGTGGGAATTATTCTGAAAGCACGCTAGTTCAGCCCATAATTGAATCAAATATTTCTAGATAATATAAACGTTTAAAGCTAACTGTCTTAAATTGCACTCAAAGGTGGACAAGCATGGCAGAAGTTGGAAAATCCCTGCATGGAACACTTTTCGGTCAAAAAACTAAAGGGAATAAATGCAAAAGCTGCGATTACCCTTTGGAGATCTACGAAATTGACTTCAGAAAGAACAAGAAGATGCTGAAATGTCAAAGATGCGGCTTATATCACTATTACAAGAAAGACTTCGTTGGCAAGTGGAAGCTTCAGAAAGTGGTCAAACCTGATTTGCAAAGATAAGATAAGCATATCAAGTAAAAACTTAACAGTAGCTTAGGCATAACTGCTTTTTATGAATCATTATCTAGATGACACTCAAAAGTCTAAGCGGCTGTACGAAAGGGCCAAACACGTTTTTCCAGCTGGAGTAGCTTACTTCGTACGTCACATGGAACCCTATCCATTTTACACTGTTAAAGCAAAAGGCAGCAAACTTGTAGATGTAGATGGAAACGAATACATCGATTTCTGGATGGGCCACTTCGCGCTGATTTTGGGTCACAGCCCGCCAACAATCATGAAGCAAGTGAAGCGGCAGATTGAAAAGGGAACACATTATGGAACATGCCACGAACTCGAAATAACCCTAGCTGAACAAGCTGCAAAAATGGTTCCAAGTGCTGAAATGGTGCGCTTCACCAATTCTGGAACTGAAGCAGTCATGTACACAATCCGGCTGGCTCGGTCATATACGAAACGAGAGAAAATCGCAAAGCTTGAAGGAGGCTGGCACGGAGGCTACGACGCACTGCATGTAGCTGTCAAACCACCCCTTAACCTTGCCCAGTCCAGTGGACTAACAGAAGGAGCCATGAAGGACACAGTTGTGTTGCCCTTCAACGACATCAATAGGGTGGAAAAGGCGATGAGGAGGGAAAAGTTTGCAGCGGTCGTTGTGGAACCAGTGCTTGGAGCGGGAGGCTGCATCCCTGCTGAGAAGGAGTTTCTGAAGGCATTGAGAGAGTTATGCTCTGAAAATGGCGCCTTGCTTGTTTTTGACGAAGTCATCACCGGTTTCAGACTTGCAACTGGCGGGGCACAACAGTTTTTCAATGTGTTGCCAGATCTCACGGTTTTGGGCAAGATCTTAGGGGGAGGCTTCCCTGTTGGAGCAATTACTGGGCCAAGAGAGATCATGGAGTTTATGGACCCGCTTCTTTATGAACGCCCAAAGTTTTCTTTCCACGGTGGGACTTTCTGCGCTAATCCGGTCACTATGACTGCTGGCTTGGCCATGTTGAGAGCGTTAGAAAACGGAGAGATAATTAGCCGGCTGAACAGGCGAGGAGATAAAATGCGTCAGGAACTCGCCGATGTCTTTGAACGAAGAAGCCTTAGTGTTCAGGTTGTTGGCGTAGGCTCTCTTTTCCACACTCATTTCACAGATGAAGAGATAAAGGACGTTCACGCCGTTTTCAGAGCGGACCGTGAAAAACTAAGGCAATATCATATGTATCTCACTGCCAATGGAGTGTTCCTCCTCACAGCAAAGATGGGCGCCCTCAGCGCCGCACACAACGAACAAGACGTAGACAAACTCCTTAGCGAAACTGAAAACTTCACCAAAGAACTCCGACGTTGCTACTGATTGAAGACATCGTGTCTGGAATAGGTTCAGAGATATATTTCAAGCAATCGTCTTTTAACAACGATATAGATCAGGATAGCGCTTACAATGAACTCTACGAATAGGAAGCTGCCGTTATAGATAGCGGAGTAAACAACGGGGTGCGTTCCAGCTGGTGCATATTGTGAAAAGAACCAGACGCCAGAAGCGAAATGAGCTAGGAATCTGCCAAAGATACCGACGCCTACACCTGCCAGCGGATATTTTCTGAACATTCCAGCCAAGCCGAGGGCAGCAAAAGCTATGGGGTAATCAAGTAAAGCCTGAATTGGATCCACTATGTAGCTGCCTGGCAGAGCCATATGAACTAAACCATAAACTGTGCCTGCTTCAAGTCCAGGACGTAAGCCTCTTCTCAAAGCGAACCAAAGCAACGGCACCATACCTGCTGCGCTTACAGAGCCTCCTTGAGGAAGCTGATAAATTGGCGGCAAAACATCCTTGAGAATGACTGTGAGAGCAATAATAACAGTTCCTTCGGCAAGCATCTTGGTGTCAGATGCAATTTTACTCATTTTTGTGTCCATCCGCCAGCATTACCTGGGTCAAGTTCAAAGGGTCAACGGTCCTATCAACCGTCCTCTCAGCCGGGTCGAACCCAGCTCCCCTCCTTGTCACAGCGTACATGTTTCAAGTATATAATTGTAACGATGCTAGGCCATAGAGGCACAAACTTTTCGAAAAAATGGTGCTCCGGCCGAGATTCGATAAAAAAGTGCAAATCCCTAATTTCCCATGGTTTATAAACTTTCCAACATGAAGATATTACTGGCGAATGTTGTTGTCTTGGTATCCAGGGAGAAACATTGAAAGATTGTTGGAGTCTCCACCTGAAGTGGGGACTTGGAAACAGCAGATTGAAAGACTAATCACAGAAATCGAGAACCGTTTCGGAGATTATGCAAGTGAACCTAACATTGTTTTAATCCCCGATCTGTATGTCAAGTTTGGAGTGTTTGGTCGGATGCATGTCGCCAATGGCGTCCCCAAAAGCATAGAGTTAGAACAAAACCTTTTGCAGTCGAGTATGCTACAAGTTTTAACACATGAACTACTCGAGTGGCGGTTCACCGAGCGTGGGGAAAGAAGCCCTCACGAGCTGAGTAACAGATACGCGCCGGAGATCTTGGCAAGGGCCATCTCAATCCCCGCTGGCGTCGGAGCTGCTTCCCGACCGTATTACAGGGAACGCCGGGCGAGAAGCTCGATTCGAAAGGAGATCCTCCAGCTATGTATTGAGAAACCGGGCATAGCCAAACAAGCGATCGTCCGCGGAGCCAACCTGAACCCAGCAAGTGCAGAGCTCTACCTTTCTGAGTTGTTGGATCATGAGATGCTCACAAGAGTGAAAATGTACTATCGACAGTCGAAAATCTGGCGCTATTTCATTTCTAAAAAAGGAATCCGATACGTCATTGTCGCAACTGAAATCGAAGAAATACTTGAAGGGCGTTAAGGACTGTTCCAGAGAACATCTATTTCTTCAAGGAGCCTGAGAAATCTTAAGCCTTTAGGGGTAGCCATAAGCCTTGTTTCTGGATTCCTGCGTTCCTCCAGCATACCCAAGTTACGAAGTTGCTCAGCATAACTCTCAGCGTCGTCACCAATCCTTTGTATGATGGTGGTTAGCTCGCAAGGTGTTTTACAAATTTCAATGATAGAGCCAAGAGTTTTCTTCTGATCGTCCGATATTTCAGACATTTCATTCACTCCTAATTGAGAATTATCAAAACAACTATTTAAGCCAATGAGAACAAATATTCTAGAAGATAACTGTCTCGTGGGACACTTAACGATGTCTTTGTGACTTTCAGCGGGCAATGCACTGCCAAGTCACTTATAAAAGCGCGGGCAATGGATTGCCACGGACAGGTTTTTGGCAAAAACGAAAAGATGTGTTAATTCGGATTAACAAATAACTGTCCCACGGGACAGATTACGCCTTAAATCAGAAAACACCAAGGGTCCTTTCGGCTAGATCTCGGGACAGGTCCTCCAGATGGCGCTGCCGTTTGCCAACTGGCCTTCTTCCCGGTGTTTCTGATTTTTCCGTCCCAGCGGGTCGCCGGGGATCCACCATGCAGAATGGGTTTCTGGTCAGTGCCACCGCTTGCAAATCGACGTCCACGATGAATAGGAGCAACGGTTTTTGCTGGTCTCAGATGTGCGGTTCCTCTTCTCAAACCAATCGGCTTGCCCACGCCTAGTTGAACACCACTCATGCCCATTTTTTGGCGGACATTAATTGGAATGCCTTCCCTGAAAAAAAATGAATATGGTTCACCTTTTTCGTAAAGCGGGAGACTTGCGTAAGTCCCGGCGGGATCAACTCCAGGACGTCGTGGCGGGATCCTTCCATCCAAAGGAATTTTG
The DNA here is from genome assembly GCA_030615265.1 of Candidatus Bathyarchaeota archaeon. Taxonomy (GTDB): domain Archaea; phylum Thermoproteota; class Bathyarchaeia; order Bathyarchaeales; family Bathyarchaeaceae. The sequence goes on along the minus strand of JAUWZP010000008.1, from coordinate 32,791 downwards.
TGTCCGACGTCGGTGGTCTTTTCCGGGGAAAACTTCCTGTAAAAGTAAGTATACGGTTCGTTTCTGGCTTCTGGGTTTGCTATAGCCGGAGGAGGAAGTCTCTTGTGCACATAAGTTCCAGGCATTTTGTTAAGATTGCTTCTTCTTTGGTGCCACCTAATTGAGTTTGTTCTTTCTCTGGAACGCTGCAAAATGAGATCTAATATTGGTCGTTCCATCATGCTTTCTAATATTGGTCCCATCGTGATCACTGCATGAAGTCCCAAAGCAACTTTTCTGAGCTTGGAGTTCGTCTTCCTTTCTGAGTTTCTCCTTTCTTAAAGGTCATGTCGTATTCTTCATGTTCTGTCACGTGCGGAATGACGCGGCCTTGTCTTGTTGCTGGATGCGCGCGGCCAGCTTGAATGAGTTTCTGAGCTTGCCGGAGACGATCGGGTGGCGCTGACTTTAGGGCCCATATGAGGCCGTTACTTTGTCTAAAAACCAAATGCATACACTCATCTCACCATTATCTTTGGTGTTTAGCTTAAAAACTGTTTCGTATATACGTAGATGTGTAGGTGTTATTCTTGCAGACAAGGCTCAAGAGCGTGATGCTACCTACCAATGGAGTTCTCGGAGAACTTTTCATCAGTATCTACAACCCACGTTGTGGTTTTCTGGACAGAGAATTGATCCCGTTCACCTTGGTCGCAGATTCAAAGCGTCATAAAAACCATGGTGACATCAGGGTTATTGAGCGGCAACAGTATGGAAACCGCCCCGTTTCTCTGCGGAAGGTTCAAGTGCGCGCGCCACGTCGGAAGAGTCTGGAACAGATATGTACTGCAGTAGATGAGGAATATGTTAAGAAAACGAGCCGGTGTTTACTTGGTGCTCAGCTGGTGGTGGTTAATGAAAAATCTGAACATTGGGTTTCTCCGTGGGCTCGCAATTTTCTAAACTTTGACTTAGATGAAATAGAGAAGAACGAGAAGAAATTGGAGGAAATGAGGAATAACGGTGAAGACGCTCGAGTAATTCGCTTTTATGAGAGCTTGGAGGAAATGCAATTAACTGATATCTGGTTAAAGACAAGAGTGCGCTCGCTGGCAACGTGCCTTTTGGTCAAAGGTGAAGCAAAAACCTTCATGAACGGTTTTGAGAGGCTATAGCCTTTAAAAGTAAGTAAGCATGCATTTCCACCGCAGATGAAGGTTAGCTTCCTTCACCCTTTCATCTTCTTCGCTCATTCAGTCACCCCAAAAAGCGGTTTATGCTGATTCCCTCTTGTCAAATCCGTATTCCCTGATAGCTGCTAGAATGTGCTTCGTAGTAAACTCCCTGATCTCTGGAGGCATTAAGGCTTGTATCTCGTAGCCGAAGCCTTTTTGAACTAATGGATCCTTAGCGAATAATTCCCGGAACCTTTGGGCTCTCGGATCCCTCTTTTTGTATCTGATTAGAGAAACTGTCCTTCTCTCTTCGGGAATTTGATGCGGAAGTATTCCTATGTGTTTAACATCTAGCTTAAGCCCGATTCGTTTACATCTGTTCTGTAGATCTCTAGGCATATCGTAGCCTGAAGGGTCAAAATCTGTAAAATTCAGAATTACCTTAACATCTTCGCTCCTAGTCAGTTTTATGGACTCTATCTGCTGAGTTTTGGCTGGGCCTCTTGTAGAAACTAGGTTTGTTTGAAAGAGTCGTTTGTCTCCATCGAATAGACCTATACAACTGTTGTATGTTGCGTTGTTTTCCACCCATACCTCTATGGGATATTCCACCCAAGCCTCTTCAGGGTTGTGCATTTCAACAAACTCATATTCTTGCCAAACTATTTTGCTTGCTCCACTATCGTCAAGCACGTTAATTGTTTTGTAGCATGCTTTCCCTTCCAACACTAGGTCAGAAAGGTATTCACACATCCTGTTGTAAAAGTTCCTAGGCCAATCCTTACTGGACAGTTTGACATCCTCTGGAACAAGATTTGAGATTTCTGGGAGCTCTTTATAGAATGCTTGCCGAATCGAGTAAGGCTCTGGGAACGGGTCTTTCATTCGTTTAAGCCAGTAGTCAATTATCCAAGATTTTTGACCCCAAATTCTCTTTCTCATATATTTCAACTCCTCAAGACTGTGGAGCTACTCAGATCGTGCCTTTAATGTCAAGTTTAGTTTCTAAGAATAAAAATTACTAGTGCTGAGAGTTTTTGGTTTTGTAGCTGCCACTATCGCCGAGGTCGCTGAGGTTTGTTTTGAAAACGTTTCATAGTGCCTACGAATCCGATTTCACAATTTTTATCTTTCAGTTCTTTTCTTACCGCGCTAACAAATGTGTTCCAGGCTGGGAGAATGACGCTTTCCAACTTGGTGAAGGAGACGTTCTTGAAATAGACTGTTGCGGTGGGTCCAGGTGCGGAACCTAAGCGCGTTAGCTTTGACTTTTTGTAAGCAACCAATTCTATTTCTTGGAGTGATTCATTGTCAGCAATGCCTTCTTCAGTTATATAATATCGTTTGTATTTGCCAATGGTTGTTGTTGCAACGTAGCCATTTTCAGTTAGAATTCGCAATCGGCGAGATAATGTGTCTGTGCCCATTTTAATAGTTCTTCGGATTTCTCTAAATCCCATTGTTGGCCTTTTTTTGTTTTCAATGGCTCTTTTATGGAGAGCATCCAAGATTCTGGCATCATGTTGTTTCCATTTTGCAAGTGGCATTTTTGTCATCTTTAAAGTGTTACTATTTCAGCAAACTGTTACTATCTTGGGAACACTTTATAAAGGTTTTGTAAAAACCTTACTAGAGAGGTGATTGGAATGGAATACAAATTAAAGACGGGGCCACAGGGGCATATTTATTTTCCAAAGAAAATCAGAGAGGTTTTTGGAGAAAACTGGAAGTTTCTCCCCAATGCTAATGCTGCTGTGATTTATTCCGAGGGCACTGATGCAGAGACCGTGATTGCTAGTTTGCGTGTGATCATCGCCGACTTGAAATTGCGCCGAAACAAAAAGGAGAATTACAAAAAATGACAGTTATTGAAGGCGCCATGGCCGGCGCCCCAGAAGCAACCGCCGCCACACAATTTACACGTCCAAGTTTTGCAGACGGAGGCTCCTAGGGTGAGTGGGGAAGCTCAAAATAAAAAGCTTTGCGCCACCGTGTGCGGTAAATGCTGTTTTTGGGTTGGCAGGTGCGTAAAGGGAATGATCAACAGGATTGCAGCCGACAGGGCCTGCGATGCTTTTCGAGAGAGATGATCGTGATGTCTAAAGAAAAAGGAGGAGGCAGAAAGGCATGAGCAAAGAATCTGAAAAAGTTCTGGAAATTCTTGTCAACTATGCCAACGCACAAGAAGCTGCTGCTGTTGATCTGAAACATAGAATCGCCGAGCTCGTAGGAGTTAAGGAAGCTTCTACTGTAAAAGAAGAAACCTTCACAACTCTGAAGTTTGATTCCCAGAAAGGCGATAGACTGGGTGAATTTGAGGTTGCCCATAAAGCTTCCAATTTGCCAGACAAGTTTAGTCCTGCCTATGGCATTTTGCGTGCAAGCAACGCCACAATTAAAGAGCGATATCACGGTCCAGGCTATGCGTATAGTTACTGGCTTTACGGTGAAAACAAGGTCTACCGGCAGAGGCTAAAGAAGGGTGCTGCTAAAACAGTTGATGCCTCAGGCACTTCTAAAGTAGAACAGCTTAAAACCAAATTCCCCAAAAACCTGGAAGATCTTCTGCTCTTCGAGGAGAAAGGACAGTTCATTGAGATTCGCCCACGACATTATTTGGGTTCAGACAACTTTGCTAAGATAGCAGCAATAGTCAGGAATCAAGGTGGAGAATATATCTCTGCTGGAAAAGACTCGCATTTTCGGCTTCCAAAAAAGTAAAAGGAGAGAAAAATGGAACCTACACAGACGTGCGGCTTCTGCCTACGTTTCGACCGAAACACTATGCCTAATCTGCAACACTTAGGTAAATGCAAATTTTGCGACCTTGAAGAGCTCGCTGCAGATACAAAAGTATGTGAGCATTATGTCACGGAGATTAAGGTACAGAGAGAACGAAGAGGATTCTATGTCAATCTCTTGCCTTGTGGAGAACGCGAAGGCCCCTTTCCAACAGATAATTCCATTGACCATGTTAAATTGGCTGCCAAGCTGGGTTTAAAGCCTAAACAAATTTGGCTGGCTAACGTACAAGTTCCATCGCAAAAGTATGACATGTTTAAAGAAACGCAATTCCTGATCCTTGACAAGAAAACCAAAGGTATCACAATCAGACAGTGTTTCTTTCTTGAAGTGAAAACTAGCAAGCACAGATGGCGTTTTCGTCTCTACAAGATAAAGGATAACGAGGAAGAAATACGGAAAGAAAATCTGGAGCCAATAACAGGCTGGATAAGCCTCACTAATGTTGAAGATCTAAGAATTAGCCAAAGAGCAAAGGCTATCCGAAGCATCTTGAACAAGACGTTCAAAGATTCGGACGTCACACTTGAAACAGTGATCATGGCCATTCAAGACCACATGGTTGAATGGCAGGAAAGAAAAGAGGGAACCGTCGACCAAGAGAAACCAGGGAAAATTCCGAAAGCCGAGCTCCCTACAAGCGAAGAAGTCAGCGACGTCTTCGCCTATGAGGGTGACCGCAAGTTCAATTCCCGCATTCAAATTAAGAGCCTAGGTTTCCCCAAAGCGAGATTTCTCGACTTAAAAATCCGCTATAAATACACCGACGCAAGTGGTGAAGAAGTTTCAGATGAACACAACTTGAACTTTGAGAAAAACTTTGATGCGAGTGCTTTTGCGACATATTTTGATAGTAACAGTCCGAAGAGTGCTTTTATAGTTTTGAGGCAGAAGGGAACCATTCAAGAAGGTAGCTACGTTTCCGCGAAAGGTACAAAAGAAACTGCTATCACGCAAGCTGTGGTTTCCGACCGCCAGGGCAATGAAGCAAAATCTTGGTTTGTTCATTCTCACAAATGTGACCTGCGAAGGCAGCCTAACTGGATTTTCGCCGAGGGTTGGCTCTGTCGAGGAAAATATGGTAGAATAGGAGTGCTGGTTTCAGGGTTTCAAAACGAAAGCGAAGTTATGATGCCTGACGAAAAAACAGTGAAAACGTCAAAGGAATACTTGCGTGCAATCACAACCGAAGAAGAACCTACAGTATGGAAAATCGCTAGGGTTATGAAGAAAAAGTCGAATCTTAAAGGAAAAGAGACCACTAAAGGATTTGTAGCAGACTTTCTTCTTGTTGGCTCTCCAGTTTGGACTAAAACCCCTGAAGGACCAGCAATCTTGTCTATGACCAGCTGCGAATTAGGAGGAACAACAACGGCGAAGAGCCAGAGAATAAGAGAGATGATCAGGTGGCTTAGAGCCGGGAAATATGAGAGTGGTAGAAAAACTTCCGCTGGACTAGCCGCAGGCGCCGAAAAAATTGAAGGTATGGGCTGGGTGGCGCGGAAAGGACTCTTGCCTTCGGCTGACCTCTCATTTTTAATTATAGACAACATGTTCCCACATGCGCTAGACGAGTACGTAGAAAGCAGGCGCAACGGTATCATAATGTTGACAACTATCAAACCCTGTGAGCTGTGGGCTCGAACCAGACTTAAACTGTTAAGCAATCCAACTATTCCATTAGACCAGCACCTACACAAATGCGTAGCCCTAAAAATCTATGATCGTAAATTCATAGCACGATTCACGTTTGCCACTTTTACCTATGGGGTGGAGCCCGAGATTCGCTATAACCCTGGAATCGAGGAGCTGACAGAAGAAGATGAAACTCTCCTCAACACAGTTTGGAACGTGTTACGTTGGAACTTAAGCCAGGAGATCACCTACACGGTGCCTCTAAAACTGTGGCGTAGAATAATGGAGCTCAGCAAACAGTTAGAGCTTAAATTTGGCAACGAAGAGATCCCACTGTTCCTACGCGCAAACCCTCACAAAATAGCAACTCTCGCCTACTGCTTCGCATTGTTTGAAGGAGCAGAACCAGGAGAGAGACACGTCGACCAAGCCTACCAATGGCTAGTTCAATGCGGAACCGATATGGAACTTGACGAATTCACAGCGCAATGGAAAGAGGACCACACACTTTCTGATGAAGAATACGAAAGCTTGAGTAAAACAATAAACGAAAAAATAGTGGAAGAGATGCGCATACAAGGCGGAGAATTTACAGAAACACTTCCCTACAAATTTTTGAAGTATGTGGCTAAACATGGCGAAGCACCAATGGAAGAGATAGCAGCCTCAATATCAGTCTCCGATAAAACCATAAAAAACCGAGCAAAAGAAATGAAAGGTCTCGGTCTGATTAAAAGTGCAAGGAAAGGCTACTTCTTCACAGCTAAAGGAGTCAGATTCTATAAACGATGGTTGAAAGACATGAACAATGGTTACCCCGTGTGCCCCGTATACCCCGATTCTAAGGGTCAACCCCCTTTTGGCGAGGAAAAAAAACAAAATCTAGATAATTTCACTGGGAAAAAGGGGGTGACCTCTAGAAACGGGGTAGATGGGGTAAACGGGGAAACGGCTATCGTAATAGACAAGACTCCTAAAGGTCCTATTGCACTTCAAAAACCCAAGCCTCATGAGACTATTGCCGGGAACGTCAAACCGTTAAAGCCTATCGAGCAAGGACAATGCACAGACTGCGGCAAAGAACGCGCTTTAACCCACACACTCAACAAAAACGGTTCCTCCCAAAAAATCTGTTCCAGCTGCGCTCATCTACGTTCACATTTTAAGAAGGGCACTCAATTCGAGTTTGAATATGTAGCCCTAGACGCGGGTTTAACCCGGAGAGAAGCTGGCGAACGATTTCAACAGCTTGTAGAAGAACAGAAGCTGGGTCGAGATAAGGAAGGATTGTGCCGGTGGATATGAAAAAGGATGGAAAAACAATGGGAAACCTAACAGACTTTGAAAACACCTTTTCCCCCCTATTAGCAGTTTCAACCCCCCTTTCTCCTAACTTACTCAAGGAAAAAAACATCATTGTTAATGACATCGATGTAGAGGGATGACACGATATGGTGAAGCAACCCATTTTTGAGAAAATCTGGCTAGTTGAACATTACAAAATAGGCCGTCACAGCAGAGTTCTCCATCTACGGCTGCCTAAAGACATCGTTAAAGAGTATGATATCCGCCGAGGCGACAAAATAAAGGCCATGCTGCTTTATGTGCGGAGCCAAGTGCCAGGTAGTCCAAAAGTGAAATTGTGGTTCGTCCGTTTATACCCGGTGAGAACGCATTCTAGGAGATTATACTTACCACTCGACCCAGCGATCACTACGTTGTGGCGTATCGAGAAAGGCGATGAAATCAAAGCCATGTTGATTGCACACTTCAAGGACCCTCGAGAAGAAGACGATGAAAGCTAAAAAGAGGACCGGGCGGGATTTGAACCCGCGACGTCGCCGCGCAAGTGCTGGCCTCAACTTTGCAAGGATGAAAGATGGTAGAAATGAAAACCCCTGAAAGCAGCTTGCAGGAGGAATTTCTCATAGATCACGTTGTCTGCCGTGTTCTCCTGCACGCTGCCAGGAAAGGAATGGGTAAAATAATTTGAAAGGGAAAACAAAGCGGCAGTTGGCAGCAGACTTAAATAAATTTCTTTTAATCGAAGACATCAACTGGCAAAAACTTCGTAAGGCGGATCTCATAAAATTGCATGAGGCCTTCAAGAGACTGAAATTCGATGTCGACCAAATTTTTTCCCTTCTTGAAGAGTCACCGCCGCAGCTCCAGCCTGTTAGTGCAGAGAAACCGTTCTATCTAATATGACCGCGGTGGAATGGCGAGTCCGGAAGATCGCTAGTAACTTTAGAACAAGCTGAGCAGGTTGGCTTTAAACAACTATAATCATTTAGAAAACATGCTACTGCACATTTACTAGCTAGAGCCGTAATTGTCCTCTATTAGTCTCCAGCATAAAACTGAATAGAAACTAGCTCAACTATGCTTGTCCTACAGCACAATTACAATCAAACTGAAGCTAAAACGAAAACCCTTACCTAGAAGCCTTCTCACACTGTTCTTGAATAAGCTGAGTTCCTAGGAGCTAGATTAAGCTGCAGCAAGCAATTAATCAAGCTAGCTCAAGCTAAATCATTTCGAGAATTTTGACTCACATAGAGTGGTAACACTAAAAAATTTATGGACAAGTTAATGACCACCTGCATTAGGAATGCAAACTTGAGCAAATTTATGGAGATTATGCATACTTCACACGTGTGAAGTCGGCTTCAGACTTCCGAAAATTGAAAATTTCGTTACCACTATTAAAAAACCCCAACAAACCTCTGAGGTTTGTACGGGTATTTGTTAAATCGTATTAACAAATATTTCCCATGCTACATGGAGGGGATTTAAACTAAAACTTTTATAGGTTTATCATTCTTTACACGTGTAAAGTTCGATTATGACGCAACCTTATTTTCCCATGCTCTACCATTTGACTGATGAAGCTACAACATCACTTCTCAAGCTAGGCACTCGTTCTAGTTATGCTGTAGATCAAGTAGAATTAATTCGTATGAAAGCTATTATGTAAGCACGAGTAACCCTTTGGGACTCTAATGCAAGGTCGTGGGATCTTAATTTATGGTCGTGGATCCCTGTGGGGAGCATGTCGACAATCAAATATTCGCTTGGGACCTGAATGAAATATGTTCGAAGGCCTTGGCGGCCTAGGGAATTGTCGTGGAAGTTGAATGTAGCCTCGAATATGGTCTTGAAACTTAGATCTACTGTCGAATAAGGTCTTGAACAGTCCAAGGAATTTGCTGAACGGTCTTGGAGCATGCATTGATTTTGAGGTCTGTTAGGTAGGGGTATTTTGTGAGAAAGAGATAGTTGGCGACCACTGGATCACCACTTTACCAACGGCTCAAAAATTCGAGAAGGTTATGCGCGCGCGAATGAAGAGCAAGGCATTGAACACCCAGATTTCACTGAGCAAATGAAAGCGGTTTTGGCGATTCAGTAGAGATACATGGAAGATTTGCATAAGTGTTAAATTATGTATTAGTTTTAATTGTTATCAAAGAAGGGAATAGTTTGAAGTTGAATATTTTAGGTGTTACCTCTGCGGTTTTGGCGTTCGTCAGTTTGGCTCTGCCTTGGTGGGAAATTTCATATGGTGGTTTACCCAGTTCGATCTTTTTGTGGGGATGGCGCCATTGGGATGGTAATTTCATGTTCGACTCGCGCACGCTCACACCGTACGTCGCTCTGGGTTTAATCGTTGTTAGTGGAGTTTTAAGTATGGTTGCCAGCATAAGAACTACAGAAAAAGAAAGGATTCTGCTTGGACTTGCTGGTATCTTCTCAATGCTTTCAGTCATAGTCTTTGCAGCACGTATGTATGATATATTGAGCGAGTTACCCCCGAGCGGTTGGCGCGCGCCCGGAACGAGCTTATCTTATTATCCATCATTTGGGTTGTGGCTCTCATTGATTGCTACGGTCATAACCCTTGTTGCATACAAAAAGTTTCCAAAAGTAAAATAGAGAGCAACCAACTTCGTGTGCGCGCATATATTTATCACTTGATATAAAGACCTTTCAATGATTTCCCGTAGATTTTTACATGCGACCTAAACCGTGTCCATGCATGCATGCCTGGATTTCTAAAAAACTCATAAAAGAGGTTTCTTCTTGAAATCGAATATTCCAATCAGGTAGTCTTTCTGTCCCCACTTGGCTAGTCTCTCTGAGATGTTTTCCCTTCGAGCGCCAATAATACGGTCAACAGCATGAAAGCCCAGTAGAGCTAAGAATCCAAGACCTTCCCCAGCACCAACAGCACGACCTGCCAAACTACCGATAATACCCATACTAAACGGGATTACTGTCTCAGATACCTTTATCCTTCTACGAATGGAATCAGCATCCTTCCACAAATTTTCTAATGCAGCGTCCAAATCCTCTCTGGTTGAAGCGATAGCGTCGATGTTCCTGTCTTGGACTCCATTCTGAAGATCAATCAAAAGTTTGTGCAGGCCGCCTTGACTATAATGATAACATAGCTCCTTACATGCCTCGAAGTCTCCAGATGCATTAGTCAGTTTCTTGTTCTTTATTAGGAACCTTCCTATCTCGAAAGGTATCTCAGTTGTTGGCTCATATTCTCCCTGAACATCGCTGCCCTTTGTAATGCCTTCCCGCAAAAAAGAGAGAAATTTTCCACAGTATGTATGAATACGTCTGAAGGGGCTAAGCGTCTCTCTGAAAATGAAATGTTCTGCGATGCCTAAGAGTCTATCTGCGGATTCGTAATCTTCCAAGAGCATTTTTTCTATGAGATCCGTTAGGTCATAATATCCAAGGCATTTCGCAAATGAGTAGGATCTGATATCATTTTTGTATTCATTCTTCGCTGCAGTGGGTAACAAGCCTTTCTGGATTAATTCATTGCTCTTTTGAAGCGCATACGTCTTATATCCAAGATTAGCAATGGTTTGAAACTCGACAAAAGACTTTTTGAAGGTCTTCTCGTCCACGAAGAGTGTTTCTGGCAATACTGAAAAGTGTGGAGGGCTAAGCTCAAAAATCGGATCGAGGAAATCTAGTTTCTCATATTTTGTTGCTCTCCCTCCCAGAGCGAACTGGATCCTGCCCTCGGATTTAGCAAAATCTACAAGTTTGCACACATCATCAGGAGAGAAACCATGCATGTCCTCAAAGAGAGTTTTCGAAACCGGATATATCATGACTATCGACGTTCCATAGAATGGTATTACCGAATATACACTGGAAAGTATGGCTACATTTACCGTGGTGATGGGGTGGTTGATTTTTCGGAACCTGCGTAGTGGCGGGTATTGAGCATTCTCATCGATTTTTCCCGTCTTTAAATCTTTGAGAAACCCACTGAAAAGCTCATCCTCTCTTTTTTCATAATCAATGAGCCACTCTTTTCTCAAGGAAAGTTCCCCCATACTCCGTAGCTTCAATAATTATTTCTCAACTACTAGCTTTCCCAAAATCTTGTGCGCTTTCTTTTCAGCTGCAATAATCTCGTTCACTTCTTCATCAGTCATGTGGTGGTAGCGAGTTTTCATAAGCGTCCTTTTCAAGTCATCAACAGATTCTTTGAGGCTTTCAACGTCTTTCTTTAGTTCGTCGCGGTCTTGTTGAATTGTGAGAGCTGCTTTGACTGATACTACGCTGCCGCATGAAGGGCAAAGACTCGCGCCAGTGGCGACCGGCTTATTACATCGCGGGCATAACTTGACCGTGCGGGTCACTTGGTGCGGTGGCACTAAGCCTGCCTTTTGAAGCATCGCCTTTTTGACGTTTCGCCCTGACAGGTGAATGTAGGTCTTCGGGCTTTTACTGCCCTGGACCCATCCATAGGCTGCGTCAAGTTGTGATTCGGTTAAGCCACTGTCGGCGGAATCGGTTACGCTTGAGTGTCGCATTAGATAGGGCCAAATTGGTTTCTGGATCTTCGCTCTCCTGGTCACCTTCCTTAGCATTTGTCTGAATGCTGAATAGGTGTAGGCCTGTCCCTTGAGGCCCCACAAATACGCCTGTGGGTCGTTTCGACATGGGTGCACATCCAACCATGCGAGCAAATGCGGCATGCTCCTGATGCAGTACGCTGGTCTAACTCCTGTTTTTCCATCGAGACTGAGTTCCAGACACGAGCTCTCGATTTTCACGTCTTTGACTTTCAGGCCGAGCAACTCGCCTGGGCGTAAGCCACACTCCGATTGAACCCCTATAATCGCCCGATCTCTAAGGTTACAGCATGCAGCTAGGAGCCGTTCTTCTTCATTCGGCGTTATTAGATCGCTAGGCTTCAGTTCGTTCTTGGGCTCCTTGGGTCTAAACCATGAAACCGCCTTTGGATATCCCTCGTGCCTCGGATCCTCAACACCGTGAACCCAAGCAATGAAAGTACGCCACAAAATCATAAAATCCCTGAGCGTTGAAAGCTTGTATTTAGGGTCTCCGTTATCTTTGCGTCTCGACTTTACTTGGTCGAGGATATTGATCATGTCTTCTCTTGTGAGGTCTTTGAAGTTTTTTTGACCGGCCAGTTTACCGAGCAACTTCATGGTGTAGATGTACTTGCATTGCCGCTGAATTGAAAGCCCATTCACACGTCGGAAGCGAACGTAATCCTCTATGCTTTTCCTGTTGTACTCGAGCATTCGTGCTTCCTGGAGATTCTTCTCGGCTACTTCCAGCCTACGCTGGTATTTGTAGATTCTATCGTCCATGCTTCTTGCCCCGGAGCATTTAGAGAAATACGTGAGTTAGGGATTTATACCTTTAGTGTGGTGCTCCGGCCGGGATTCGAACCCGGGTCTCCGGCTCGAAAGGCCGGAATACTTAGTTCACGTAAGACGTGTTTAACCGAGCTATACTACCGGAGCAACAAGCAGAATAATATGGTCTCTCGTTTTAACTTTTCTCCAATACTTCAAGAAAAAGGAACAGAGACAGCGACCAAGGAATAATAGACATTGCCGAAATGCGTAGAGTGCTTAAGATCCCACATAACAAGGCTTACCTTGTGCGCAAGGAACTGTTAAAAGACTTACATGCTAAAGACGATAAACTATTGAAAGAATTAAAAGATTCAACAAAATAGTGAAGACCGCGTCAGTGTTGACATCTTGTGTATACCACATTGCGAAGTTAATTTAAATAAAGACGTTTCGTTTAATATATACAATCAGAAGGTTTATAAGAAGTCCTAACATTTGTATCAAGGATTCGTATGTCAGAAAAAATACTGATGGGTTTGTACGACGAAATCGTCAAGATTAGGCAACTTCTTGAAATCACGGTCAAAGATAGTCTCAGAAAGGAATTAGAGAAAATTCTTACTACAAAGGAACGAAAGGTTGTCTGGGCATTAAGTGACGGTTATACAGATACGAAAACAATAGCCGAAAAGGCAGGAATTTCTCGGAGGGCTGTACAGGTCGCCGCAAGAGACCTTCAAAATGCTGGTTTCTTAGTTGCTGTAAAAAGGGGATTTCCGAGAAGGAGATTCGATTATGTTCCTCCAGAATGGAAAAAAGAAGAAGGTGAAGCACCATGAAAGAAGAGAAAGAGATTCTGAAGGAAATATCATACAAGTTGAGTCAATTGATTATTCTTACAAAGCTGAACAGCCTAGACATCATTGGAAAATACAAGGCTAAAGTACGTGGTGACAAAGTCTCTGCAAAGATATTAGACTACTCTGATGGATCCCTGAGTTATTCTGAACTATGCAAGAAAATTTCGAAGGAGCTTGGTGTAGCTGAGATAACAGTGATGAAGAAAGTATCTGATCTCAAGGAAATGGGAGTACTCATTACGGAAAGAAAAGGCAGAAAGGTGTACTATGCAAGGTCAGGACTTTTTGAATGAGGTGATATTATTTGGATGATGACCTAGAGATTAAAGGTATTTTGAAAGAAATTTTGAAATGGACGAAGTTTGAAGGGATGCAGAAAGTGAAGCAAGTGTTAGAGACTTCACTAGACACTGACGTGAAGAAACTAGCCTACGAGTTGAGTGATGGAGTGTCTAGCCCCAAAATCGCAAAGATTGTGGCAGTGGCCTCATCAACTATTCGAGATTACTGGAAGGACTGGGCGGTACTTGGAATCATAGAGATTCATCCTAAGTACAAGAAAAGATATCGCAGAATGTTCTCACTCAAGGAAGTTGGCATTGAGGTTCCCGAAGCCCAAGACCGTGCAGAGACCGAAGAAGAGACGACTGAAGGTGATGAAGAGTGAGTAAAGAGGATAAAATGATTGAGTTACTTGAAGAGCTTGTGAAATGGACAAAAGTAACTAGTATTCCGAATGTCAAGAAACTTCTTTTAGACATCCTACCAAAACCCGAACAGAAAATTGCATATCAAGCGAGTGATGGGGCGACAATAAGGGAAGTAGCTAAACAAGCCAATGCAAGTGTGGGGGCAGTCAGCAAATGGTGGGAACAGTGGACTAGATCTGGAATTGCTGAAGATGTCCCAGTGAGAGGTGGTAAGAGAACCGTGAGGAAATTCTCACTTGAAGATTTTGGAATCGAAGTTTCAGTAATAACACTAGCAAATGCAAAGGAAAGTAAGGATGGAGAGGAAGAAACATGAATGAAGACGAGTTTAGGAAACAAATGATCAAAAAACTTGAAGAGTTGGGCACAAAAATAGATGCCCTTATTCAAGTAGTGGCTATCACATCACGAGAGGAAACTGTTCTGAAGGGGAAAACGAAAACTGACAAAATAAGAAGGCTATCCGATCTTGGCTTGTCGAGAAATTTGATTGCTTTGATTGTTGGAACAACCCCCGGAAGTGTTAGTGCCGGGTTAAGCCAACTGAAAGCCAAGGGAAAGAAGAACAAAAACAAAGAGGGAGTTGAAGATGAAGAGTGATAGACAGTTTGAAGAATTGTGTGAAAAGCTGGACATGCGCACGCGAAATCTAAACCAATCGTGGAAGGAGGGGAAAGTTCTTGAGTGAAAAAAAACGTGGAAAGAAAAGAGATGAGTTGAAGGAGCTTCAATCAATAAGAAACCTCCTCATTCTACAATTGCTGAAAAGTGGGGCTACATCCGCAGAAATAGACTTAGCGACAGGTCTGGGGGCTAGCAACGTCAGACGAATGTTTCCAAAGGTTAAAAGGAGAGATAAAATTCAGGAATGACCATCGAGACTACCGATATAAGATCAAGCCCCAATGAGCAAATAGTGCATGCTGCAAGAGTTCTCGGAAGATCAGAAGCTCGTCATAAGGTTTTCGAAGAGATTCATAGAGGTAAGAAGCGCATTAAAACTGTCACTGAAATTGTCTCAAGGACTGGTCTTAGCAGAATGAGAGTGCTTCAGGAAGCTCGGAGATTGTACAACAATAGAATCGTCAAGCAGAGAAGGGTCAACGGCGAATTAGCTTATGAAAGAGGGGACTTCTATTCCCAGAACAAGAAGAAAATTCTTCGACTTGCCAGCAACAAACGTGCGCTTGAAAACTATCCAACCAAATGGACACCAAAAGCCTCAACTGTCATTGTTAATCTTCCAGTATCTCGCAAAACAATTGACATTGAACCGTTGTCTATTGATGAAATTGATTCGTTTAATAGGGTAACAACCGTGCAACTTGCACCTGACATGAAGAACGTGCCTATACTTGAGGAGACGTTCAAAAGGGGGCTTCAGAAAATTCTCGATGAGCAAGGACGGTTTAAAGACTGGGGAGGAGAAACTGACGACCTATTTTCTACACGATTGATCCTGAAAGGGAGACGGATGAATGTTGCCTTCGGGCTAAAGGGGAGAGGAACCAGAGGTAAGCTAACGCCCAAGAAAATGGGAAAACAAGGTGACCAAATTCAGAGACTATTTCGAGCTCCAGCAGATGTTTTTCTTGTGCAATACTGGAATCAAATCGACGAGAGTGTGTTAGAGCAGATGAAAGCATTTGCCATCGCGAAATCAGTGCTTAATGGGAAACGAATCTACTACGGCATAATAGACGGACAAGACACCTTGCGGATTCTCCAAGCTTACAGAGAGTGTTTCGAGCGCGCGCGCGAAAAGGAGACTTGAAAAGTGACAAGATACAAAATTCATGGCAAAAAACTGATTTTTCGTTGGGGAACCCATCCAACCGACCTATTTGGGAGTGTGGATGTTAACCAAGCATATTGCGACCTTGGAGGATCGATATCTCCTAGAACAGAGGTCACGTTCTCATCAACTTTTCCAGTATCAACTTACAAAAAAACTGCCTTGACAAATAATATGCCCAATAACTACCGATCTGCAGGAAGCTTAACAGCCGAGATATACGAACAAGGAAAACCAGCGGATTACATGTCTTTATCAGATTATTTTGATCTAAAAATGCACGATCCAGTCTTAGGTGATCATCACAACTTATATCTGCAACATAAAATTGGGAAGGAAAAACCTGACCATACCAAAAAATATCTCAAAGAAGAGGATCGGCATATTAAGCTCGAAAAAAAGATGTATGTAGCAGCATATATTGATGATGTAAAAGTCTATGAAGATTACATAAGAGCCAATCTACAGAAACCCAAGGTCCAAGCTTTTGTCAAAAGGAAAAGTAAAATGAGAAAAGGAAAGGGTTTTAGTCGAGATGAACTTACCGAAGTAGGTCTAAGTTTAAAAGGGGCACTAAAACTGGGAATCCCAATCGATACTAGAAGGAAAACCAAACATAAGGAGAACATGGAAATTCTAAGAGGTCTGATATGAGGCTCGCGTCACTGCGCGCGCTTTACCGAAATTTTCCCAAACGTTTTTATTTTTACTACTAAGTATAAGGTTTCAATATAGTAGAAGGCTGAGCCTACTATAAAGGTTAAACTAAGTACCAAGGGAATAAAAAACTGTAGCTAACTATAAGCTTAATTTAACCTTTGATAATCAAATGATGCGGGCCCGTAGCTCAGCAAGGATAGAGCCTGTGTAAATCTTACACAGCATCCAAAGCACCGGGCTTTTAAGCCTACAGAAGAGACCCGGTGGTCGCGGGTTCAATTCCCGTCGGGCTCGCCAAAATTCTTTTCTTTGGAAAATTTAGGATTTTGCGAATTTTATCCAAGAATCTATCTTTTCGATTGTTGGCTTTTCCTCTTCTGAGATCTTTCCCTTCTTAACGAAAGCATCAAGGACTCCGTTCATTCTTTTGCCGAGTTCAATTGGGTCTTGATCGGCAAGTTTTCTTCTCGTTGTTATGCCGAGTTCTTCAAGTAAGGCCATGTCTTTCTCCTTTACTCCAGGTACCATCAAGATCTGGGCTCTTCCCTGCAACTTTTCAACAGTCCTCTGGGACGCGTTTGTCTTCTCCTCAATTATCAGGGGATCCGCCAGAACTAGCTCGCCCACGCTTTTTATTCCAATTCCCTTCAGCTCATTAGCGAGATGTGCCCCTATTCCCTTCACCTTCTTTAGCTCACTTTGACTTGTTAATCGTGGTTTCGGTTGAGCCAACTCTACTTCTAACTTTTCCAGTTTCAATCGAATGTCTGCGATCTCCTTGATCTGCTTCCTAAGGGTAGTTGCATTTTTCTTGTTCGTCCGCTCAGACTTTTGCATAGCCTTTTCCATTTTTCCAAGCTGTTCACTCATGTCCTGATTGAGATTGGTTAGCCTTTTGTCAAGTTTATTGAATAGTCCTCCACGAATCTTCTTTATATCGTCTCTTTGTTCGCTGAATCCCTCTAAGAAACCTCTTCGTATATCACTTAGGCTTGCGTCGATTATCATTAACCTGGTTTTTATCTTTTGCAGCACTTTTTGGTCGTTCTCTAAGCCTTTCACTTTTTCCATAACCTTGTCAAGCACGGCTGGATCGGGCAGCTTGCCTATTAGGTTGCTGAAGGTCATCCCCAAGAAAACGAATGTTGCAAGTATGGAGATCCAGAGATAAGTGGCTGTGGATAACCCACCTATTAGGCTGCCGATTAAGTAAGGCTGGATTATGCTCTCTGGTCCTAACTGAGCCCACAAGACAATCGCGTTAACTGCGTTTAATCCGGCTAGAAAAGCGAGGAATCCCAATATCCAAATGGCTGTTCCTTTCAAAGCTGTGTCACCATTCATATTCGATTGTCAAAGGACCAACGAGAGTATTCTGACACTCTATGTTTTTATCAGTTAAGAAGAGCTAATCTATATCCAGAATTCATGGCTCATCTAATCTCCAGCTCGCTACATTCAATCTACTGGAGAACTTAGATTTCCAATACGACGTTGACAACGGAAATCGAGAAACCATATTTCAGTTTCATAATGTTTTAATTGTTTCAGGCGGCAATTAAACTTAGCATAGAAAGAGTGTGGCAGAAAATGACCATTCCAATCTACAGACCATACG
Source organism: Candidatus Bathyarchaeota archaeon (assembly GCA_030615265.1). Lineage (GTDB taxonomy): Archaea > Thermoproteota > Bathyarchaeia > Bathyarchaeales > Bathyarchaeaceae. The sequence continues at coordinate 14,910 of JAUWZP010000008.1, read as the reverse complement.
TCTTCCTCAGATGCAAGAAATGTGCAAGAAAAACAGATCATGTCTTGATACACATTACCTATACCTCTAGGAAGGGAGAGATAGAGGAAACTTATGAATGTCAAGAGTGTGGGGAAGCCAAGAGAATCTACGAGTTAGCCTCTGTGACAAACTTTCAAAGCCCAGTGCAACAGCCAACATCTTAAAACCAGACTAGGTTTCGAAAATGATTCAAATGCTTGTTTCGATTCTAGCATTAATCTCCGCGGTCTCAGTAGCTTACTTGCTGACGATCATCGACTCTATTGTCCATAACCAGCTTTACGAGTTTGGCCTCAATTTCAGCTACGACTGGGCTGACCCGTATTGGATGGTTCTGAAAGCGAGTTTAGCCTTGCTTGGGCTAACTGCAGCTGCTGCTTCAATGAACATAACCTATTTCTTCTGGAAAAAGGTGACAAAGCCACAGGTGAGAAAACCAAAAGTGAGAGGGCAAGAGGTGTCAGGAGTAGCTGAAGAAGAAGCCAAAGCAGAAGTAGCCCCTCAAGATGCAGCTATGCCTTCATTGTTTAGGTGTACATCTTGTGGGCGGAGCATTACCCATCCGCTAAGGATGTTGGATTTCAATTCGCAAAGGCCCAAAATGATTAATATTTGTCCCTTCTGCAATGCAACCGTTGTTCCGGCAAGTTACACTTACAGCGAAGAAGTTACATCAGCCGAAGAGGACATCAGAAGAACAAGGTGACAGTTTTCCTTTGTGTTTGATTTTGCGTAGCATTAGGTTTTGATGCTTTCAATGACTTCGACGGCTCTTTTTAAGCCATTAAACTTGCTGGAATATTCGCTTAGCTTCTCAACATTGCGCTTGTAGGCTTCTATGTTTTCTTCAATTTCCATTATAGCTGACCTTAACTGTTTCGGCTTCTCCACGCAGATTGAGCATTTCAGCTCTTCCATTTTTCTCGCATTTCCCATCTGTTCTGGCTGAGTTGGCATGCATATGCTGGGTTTTCCATGTTTAATCACTTCGAAGCATGTTCCATGGCTGCCGCTGAAAATTACCATTTTTGCGTTTTTCATTGATTGGCTCCTTTGCTCTTCGGTTTGCCAGCCATATATTTGGCAGTTTCCAAGTTTTGCTGTTGACTTGGTGTTTGGGCTGCCTAGGCTGACTATGCTTGGGCTGTCTAAACCTGAAAGCTTGGGGACTAGTATTCTTGCCAGTTTGGTTTTTGTGCCCCAAGGTCCGCTTATGGGAGCGAATATGTGTTTTTCCAAGCCTTTTTGCGGGGTCATGTCAAAGAAGTTGCCGACAAATTCCACTTGTTCTCTGATTCCGATGTTATCTAGGTTTCCCAAATTATATTCGCAGATGGTATAGTTTGGGTTGTCAGGCACTATTATCTTTGGGCATCGTTTCACGTAGGTTTCTGTGAGTCTTTCCCCAGGAGTTAACAGAGTTGGAAAACGAAAGCTTGGTCGGATGACATTTGTAACGTAAACGGAGGGAATTCTCCATCTGCGAGCCAGTCTTAAAGCAAGGATGTCTCCGTCTGCAATGATCATGTCGGGCTTAACTCTGCGAATGTGTTTTCGGATGTCATAGTATCGGTGAACGGTCTCGAGAGAATTAGGCTTTTTCCACTTCAACTCGCTAGTTTCATAGTTGTAAAGCGGAAGCGGAAAGAATATGTTGAGAAGCGAGGCTGACGGTAAAACTCCATAAGAATTTTCATACCAACCTATGGGCGTGCACGGGTAAACGTTTTCAAATTCTCGGCTCAATAGCTGGTAAGCGTTTCCGCCGGAAAAAAAGAAAAGTTCGTGACCCTTTCTCACTAATTCCTTTCCGAGCCTCATGATTCTCGATGCGTGTCCAAACCCGAGTTCGGAGCAACAGAGAAATAGTCGCATAAAATAGGAAAGCCAACGGGATTTATTTATTAATTGCCTAACCTAGACAGTGAAAAGCCCTGAAAGCCAAAATGAAAAATTTAAGTATTGCTGTTTTCTCATTATCAAACTCACACAAAGCCCTGGTAGTATAGTTCGGTCTAGTATAGGCGGCTGTCGCCCGCCCGACCCGGGTTCAAATCCCGGCCAGGGCGCATTTTCGCTTTTATTTCATGCCTAGTTTCTTGTTCTGCTCTAAAAGTCGGATGGCCTCCGTGAGACGTCTCTTGCGCGTTTCTTCTCGTTTTGCACTTGTAATCCATCCAATAAGATTCTTTTTATAACTGTTGGTCAAATTGTTGAAATTGTCTAGAGCTTTCTTGTTTGACTCCAATGCTTTCCTTAGTTCTGGGAATGCAACGAGTTCTTTTCTGGTCGGGGTTTTCTTAAACCATTCTCCACTTTTCTTCGCTTCTTCAATCTTTGCCAACCCTGCCTTTGTCATCTTCCCTTCCTCTATCATCTTTCTGGCTCTTTTCTTATTTGTTTCCGACCATTTGCTTTTACCCTTGCGAGGTGTAAATTTCTGAATAAACTTCTCGTCGTCAATTTTTTTTACGATGCTGTCTATCCACCCAAAACATATTGCTTCCTCAACCGCATCATCATATGGGATTCTTGGCTTGCCAGTGTGTTTTTTATAATAGATCAACCAAACCTCTTTCCTAGTGTCATGGTTTTCTCTAAGCCATGCACGCCAATCATCCCTGTTAGTCACATGTAATTTCTCAGTTGATTTCATCAGGCTAGTTCCAACCTACCATTATGTTGTGCTAATGCTTTTTGAAATATTTAAGGGGCACATGAGATGTGTGAAGGATTCCTGTCAGCGAGAAGTTTCCAAAGAACAGGTAAAATCCTGTAAGTCTGCATATGAGTCGGCACATTTGCCGACGCGCCTTCACGTTTGCATGAAACGGTAATCTGGATCACGGATTCTTATTTTTTAGGCAATAAATTAATTATAAGAGACAAAAGCTATTCACAATCGGTGTCTGGATTAGACCAACAGAATCTGCTTGAAGAGGTTAAACGGCACCGGTCGTCAGCGTTGATTGATGGAATCTGTCTGGGCATCGGCTTTGTCTTCATAGTGCTGGGAATAATGATACCCATAATCCTTAATGACCAAATAATTAACGGACTGCTTGCAATAATCGGTGGAATTCTCGTGACGATAATTGGCGGAATGATGGAAGTTTACCATTGGGCAAGGCTACATTAAGTTCAATGAATGCAAGCGGAAATATGAGAGAAGTTTAAGGAGCGCAATTCTTCTAGGTTTCGGCAAATCTGTGATATATCCTCACATTACCAGACACCTCAGAACGCAGTATGAATTTAAAATAATGTTTTGTGGTTCATAACTCTAAAACCTTTGAAGATTTTATGGTTAAGTTGAAAGGAAATGTCCTCGCCACCCGAACAGAGACCTGCCCCAAAAGAAAAACTCAGCTTAGACGCTGAACACTTCGCTTCTCTGGCAAAGGATTTTCTGAAAAGACTAGGATACAAACGAAGTCTACGCCCTATAAAGGCAACCTTGGAGGGGGAGAATTACATAGTTGAAATGGAATCAAAAAAGAAGACAGCGAAAGTGCAGATTCACACAAAAACAAACGAGATAAGGGAATTTGAAATCCAAGAAAAAGTAAGCGAAACAAGCTTTTCAATGAAACACATACTCTTAATAGTAGGCATTTCCGCATCTGTCGTTGCCGTTCTAGTTTTGAAGTTCATGGGCATCTTTTAGTGCTCTAAGCTTTTATGAAGGATTATGTATAGGAATCTAGAATTCACAAAGCTCTCAGGAGACGCAACTATCACAAAATTTCTAGGTAATGCGGAAAAGATACTAGGTAAAGTTTATATGATGGGTAGGCGGTTTAGCTTTTAGCACCTCATATATCATGGGGAAGGATATCTGAGAGCCGGTTTTTCCACAATGGATAACACCGGCCGAACCCGTTTGGAGGAACCTCCAAGTTTGAAAGGAACCAAGCTCTATCAGAAGAGCATTCATAGCTCTTTTCCTAAATGTAAGTTCATGGAGGTATAGAACACGTCGGAAATTTCACAAGACGATTTGTTTCTTCTTCAGAAGGCGTTTTTCAAAGAGAAAGGCTTAGTTAGGCAACATCTCGATTCCTATAACGAATTCATTGACTACCGCATTCAACAAGTCATTAACGAGACAGGTGAAATCAACATTGAAGTGCCCGAGGCCCCCTACAAGATTAAGCTTGGTCAAGCATGGATCATAGACCCTCAGACAAAGATAAGTGGGCCTTACGTTACCGAGGTTGACGGCACAAAACACGAGATTTACCCGTTAGAGGCTCGTTTCCGCAACCTCACGTACGCTGCTCCTTTAGCCTTAGAAATGACCCCAATCATCGATGGAAGAGAACAGGAAACCGAGCTGGTGTTGATAGGCAACCTGCCTGTAATGCTTAAGTCGAAGCTCTGCATTCTTTCTCAGCTGCTTCCAGAAGAGCTGATAGGACATGGGGAAGACCCGAGCGACCCAGGAGGTTATTTTGTTGTTAATGGTTCTGAACGCGTTATAGTTGCCCTTGAAGATTTGGCTGCCAACCGTATCCTTGTAGACATCGACACCAGAGGAGCAAAACCGGTTTATCAAGCTAAGATTTTTTCCACTACAGTTGGCTTTAGGGCGAGAATTGAGTTAAGGTTGAAGTCAGATGGTGCCATCTACGTATCTTTGCCAGGCGTCCCAACCGAAATTCCCATCGTTGTTATTATGCGAGCGTTGGGACTGGAATCTGACAAGGAAATCGCCGAAGCGGTCTCCACAAAGAAAACTATACAAAACCAGCTAGAAGCTTCCTTCGAGAAAGCCCTAGGCATCGATGCAGTAGACGAAGCTATATTGTACATTGGCAACCGTGTAGCTCAAGGACAAGTAGAAGAGTATCGTCGCCAAAAAGCTCAAAGCATTCTAGATAGAAACTTTTTGCCCCATATTGGACGCAAAATGGAAAAACGCAGAGAGAAGGCGCTCTTTCTAGGAGAAATGACATGCCGCGTTATCGAGTTGAAGTTAAGAAAGCGCAAACCCGACGATAAAGACCACTTTAAGAACAAGCGCTTGAAGCTTGCTGGACCTTTGCTAGCCGACCTTTTCCGTGTTGCTTTTAGAAATCTTTGTCGAGATATAAAGTATCAACTCGAACGCATGGGCGTTAAACGTCGAATGATTGCAATTTCTATTGCTGTGCGCCCAGGCATCATTAGTGACCGTTTCAGGCATGCTGTAGCCACTGGAAACTGGGGACGGGGTCGCGTTGGTATTACGCAGCTTCTAGACCGAACGAATCGCACGTCAACTTTAAGTCATCTTCGCAGGTTGCAGTCTCCGCTTAGCCGTAGTCAACCCAACTTCGAAGCCCGAGACTTGCATCCGACTCATTGGGGCAGGCTCTGTCCAAACGAAACCCCTGAGGGTTCAAACTGTGGCTTAGTAAAGAACCTTGCCCTTTCAGCCTGTATATCAGTAAGTGCAAACCCCGAAAAGATAAAACAGGTTCTCTACAAGATGGGCACCATACCAGCTTTGGAGGCCAACGCATCCATAAGGGAGTCTGGAGCCAAACTTTTTGTAAATGGCTCTTTGGTTGGGTACCGTCTTTCTCCGCAGGAGTTAACTGATGAAATCAGGTTGATGCGCCGAAATGGGGAAATTCCTTCTGAACTGAACCTTGCCTACTTTTCCATGTTTCACGGCGAAAGAGAAGAAGTTTACATCAACTGCGGCCAAGGACGGGTGCGCAGGCCTCTCATTGTTGTAGAAAATGGAATTCCAAAGCTTGAACCTGAGCACATTGAAAAGATTCGTTCTGGCGAGTGGACATGGGAAGACCTCGTGAAGAACGGCATAATCGAGTATATTGACGCTGAAGAAGAAGAGAACCTGTATGTGGCGCTAAGCTTTGACGATGTGACCCCTGAACATAGTCATGTTGAAATTGCCACCTACAGTATTCTTGGAATATGTGCTTCACTTATCCCCTATGCAGAGCACAATCAGTCTCCTCGCAATTCGTATGAAGCTGCTATGGCAAAACAAGCTCTTGGCATCCAATCCACCAATTTCCTACTGCGCGTAGATTCGCGTTCTCATGTTTTGCATTATCCTCAAAAGCCTATAGTGGACACCAAGCCCATGAACATCATAGGATTTGACCTTCGACCTTCTGGACAAAACTGTTTGGTAGCAGTCATCTCTTTTCAGGGCTACAACATGGAAGACGCGCTGATCTTTAACAAGGCTTCCATTGAACGAGGTTTATGTCGTTCCACGTTTTACAGAATCTACGAGGCTGTATGCAGACAATATCTGGGTGGACTCAAAGACAAACTTGTCATACCGGAAACTGGCATTCGCGGCTATCGTGGAGAACAATATTATCGCATGTTGGAGCCGGACGGCATCATAGGCTTGGAGTCGAAAGTAGGCGGCGGCGACGTTCTCGTTGGGAGAACAAGTCCACCAAGATTCCTTGAAGAATACAAAATGTTTGAAGTCAAAGGTCCAACAATGAGAGACACGTCAGTGGACATGAGACCTGCAGAAACAGGAGTTGTAGACGCCCTTTTCATCACTGAAACCCGTGAGGGAGCCAAACTCGTGAAAGCCAGAGTGCGCGACCAGAGAATCCCAGAATTAGGTGACAAATTTGCTTCTCGTCACGGCCAAAAAGGCGTAATAGGGATGATTATTCCTCAAGAGGACTTGCCGTTTACAGCTGACGGTGTATTTCCCGATATCATCATTAATCCTCATGCTATTCCGTCCAGAATGACCATCGGACAGTTTCTCGAGTCCATGGCTGGAAAAGTGGCCGCTGCAAGGGGAAGGCCAGTTGACGGAACACCTTTCATTAGCGAGAAGCCTGAAGACCTGAAGCAGGCTTTAATTGATTTAGGTTACAGCCACACCGGCAGAGAGGTTCTCTACAACGGCATCACCGGTGAACGTTTCGTCGCCGACATTTTCATGGGCGTCGTCTACTACCAGAAGCTTCACCATATGGTCACAGACAAGATTCATGCAAGGGCCAGAGGACAAGTTCAAATGTTGACGCGACAACCTACTGAAGGGCGAGCCAGAGGCGGTGGGTTACGCTTCGGCGAAATGGAGCGCGACTGCTTAATTGGTCATGGAGCCGCTATGCTTTTGCGAGATAGGCTTCTAGAGGAGTCTGATAAGTATCTGCTTTACATATGCGAAAAATGCGGCTACATCGCGTATTATGACCTTAAGCAACGCAGATATGTTTGCCGAATATGCGAAGACAAAGCTCAGATTTCACCCGTTTTCGTTTCTTATGCTTTTAAACTGCTTCTGCAAGAATTGATGAGTCTGTGTGTGACGCCTAAACTAAAGCTTCGGGAGAGGGCGTAAGATGTCGACGTTGAAAGAGACTATAAATAAGGTTGTGGACCAGCTTTCGTTTGGTGTAATGTCTCCGCAGGACATAAGGAGACTTTCTGTCGCCGAAATTGTGACAGCGGACACTTACGACGAGGATGGTGCCCCAATCAGCACTGGACTCATGGATGGGCGACTAGGAACACTTGAGCCAAGGCAGAGATGTAAAACATGCGGCAACACAGCAATTCGGTGTCCAGGTCATTCTGGTCACATTGAGTTAGCGGTTCCTATAGTTCACGTTGTATTCACCAAAGTAGTCTACAACTTGTTAACTGCCACTTGCAGAAATTGTGGACGCATTTTGTTGCCTGAAACTGAAATTGAGGAAATTAGGTCACAAGTTATACGAACACGTAAATTGTTGGGAGTGGTGTCCTCTGCTTTCTATAAGAAGATTTTGCGGGATGCAAGAAAAAAGGAATGTCCCCACTGTGGCGCTCCCCAATTTAAGGTGGAATTCACGAAACCTACAACCTTCCACGAGATTTCAGAGGAAGGCGCCCAACGGTTAACCCCAAGCATGATTCGAGAGAGACTTGAACGCATGCTGGATGAAGACCTTGAAGTAGTCGGCTTCAAACCGTCGAGTGCGCGTCCAGAATGGATGGTTCTCCAGGTCCTTCCGGTTCCGCCAGTCTATGTTAGGCCTTCTATAACTTTAGAGTCGGGAATCCGCTCTGAAGACGATTTAACCCATAAACTTGTTGACATTATCCGCATTAATCAACGTTTGAAAGAGAACATGGAAGCCGGTGCTCCAACCCTCATCATTCAAGATTTATCAGAACTTCTTCAATATCATGTGACAACCTACTTTAATAATGAGGCTTCGGGAATTCCCCCGGCTCGACATCGTTCTGGAAGAGCCCTGAAGACTTTGTCTCAACGTCTAAAAGGAAAAGAAGGAAGATTTCGAAGCAACCTTTCTGGAAAAAGAGTTGACTTCTCAGCTCGAACCGTGATTTCACCTGACCCAAACCTTGACATCAACGAAGTTGGAGTTCCACTTCAAATTGCAATAAGGCTCTCAATCCCAGAGAAAGTAACCGAATGGAACATTGAAAAACTACGCCAGCTGGTGATTAATGGACCAGAAAACTATCCAGGCGCTCTTTACGTTGTAAGACCAGATGGTAAACGCATTAGACTAGAATTTGTCACAGACCGCGAGAAAATTGCTGAAGCCTTGGAACCCGCTTTCGTTGTGGAACGCCACCTACGAAACGGGGACACTGCCATCTTTAACAGGCAGCCTTCTCTCCATCGGATGTCAATAATGGCGCATAATGTCCGCGTGCTTCCCCATAAAACGTTTCGCTTACATCTTTGCGTCTGTCCCCCGTATAACGCTGACTTTGACGGAGATGAAATGAACCTTCACATACCGCAAAGCGAGGAAGCCCGAACAGAAGCCCGTCTTCTAATGCAAGTTCAAGACCAGATACTATCGCCCAGATTTGGGGGACCCATCATAGGAGCCAAAACCGATTTCATAACAGCTGCCTATCTGCTTACCAAGAAATCCTCATTGCTCACGAAAGAAGAGGTTTGCCGCCTACTTTTGGCAGCAGGGTATGAAGGGTCGCTTCCAGAGCCAGTGACTAAACGGCCTAAACCCCGATGGACTGGTAAACAGATTTTCAGTCTTTTCATTCCGAAGAGTTTGAATTACGCTTTTAAAGCAGCTACCTGCATAGCTTGTCCACGTTGCCTCTACGAGGAATGCGAATACGACGCTTATGTTGTGATTAAGAATGGTGTTTTGAAGTCAGGTGTAATAGACCGAAACTCCATAGGAGCAGAGCAATCAGAAAGCCTGCTTCACAGAATCATAAAGGATTATGGCGCCACCACTGGCCGACAATTCCTGAATCATGTCTGCAAAGCTCTCACGGCGTTCATGACAATGCGAGGATTCACATACTCCTTTGACGAACTGGAACTTTCGCGCCCAGTTCAAAGAAAAATTCGCAAAATTATCGATGACCGAGAGAAACGAATACGCAAGCTGATCGAAGATTTTCAGGAAGAAACCCTGGAAAGGCTTCCAGGCTTAACTTTGGAAGAATCTTTTGAAATTTACGTAATGAACGAGCTGGCTCAGGCAAGAGACAAAGCTGGAATAGCTGCTGAAGATGATTTCGCCCCTGACAATGCGGGTATAATTATGACGAAGACCGGGGCAAGAGGCTCAAGCCTTAACATTGGTCAGATGACTGCAGTGGTTGGGCAACAGTCTGTGCGTGGCAAGCGAGTTATGCGTGGTTATCGTGAGCGAGCTTTACCTCATTTCAAGGTGAAAGATCCGTCTCCAAAAGCTAGAGGCTTCGTGTATTCTTCATATCGAGACGGTTTAGACCCTGTGGAATTCTTCTTCCACTCTATGGGTGGTCGCGAAGGACTCGTAGACACCGCCGTTAGGACGCAGCAAAGTGGATACATGCAGAGACGCCTTATCAACGCGCTGGAGCACCTGCGCATTGAATATGACTCAACGGTTAGAAACTCTATTGGCGACATAATCCAGATTAGATATGGGGAAGACGGAGTTGACCCTGCTAAAAGTGACCATGGAAAAGCAGTCAATGTCAGCCGAATTGTGGAGCAAATCAAGATAGCGGCTAAGAAGGGCAAACTCGTGCCAAAAGATTACATTAAGAAACAAATTGAAAAAGTTAAAGATCAACTTTCACCTCTTCTCGTCGATGAGCTAGGTAACGAGTTAAGCAAATCTGGATTAGCCCGGAAAGGCATAGATCAAACGATTGAATTAACGCTGGAAAACTATAAACGGGCGCTGGTTGAACCAGGTGAAGCTGTTGGAATAGTTGCAGCACAGTCAATGGGTGAGCCGGGCACCCAAATGACCTTGAGGACTTTCCATTATGCGGGTGTCAGAGAGCAAAACGTTACCTTAGGCCTGCCTAGGCTCATTGAAATCGTGGACGCACGGAGAATGCCTTCTACGCCGATTATGTCCATTTACCTTGACAAGAAGCATCGTGGAAGCAAGCGTAAGGCAGCTGAAGTAGCGCGGGAAATTATTTGCACGAATTTAGAAGATGTTACCAAAGCTATGTATGTTGACCCTGAACTAGAAGAAGTCGTTGTTCAGCTCGACGCAGCAATGATGAAAGACCGTGGGGTAACGCTTGACCATCTCGAAGAAGCTTTACAAATGCCCAGTTGCACATTGCGAGTAGAAGAAGACAAGCTTTATTTGAAACCGAAAAAGATTGAACCTAAAAAACTGCTTGGCAAAGTGTCTAGCCATCTCGTTAAGGGTGCTCCAAGCATTCGACGGGTTTTGATTACTGAGGAAAAGGGAGAATGGGTTATACGAACAGATGGTTCTAACTTGGCAAGAGTGCTTGAGATTTCAGGCATAGATCCAACTAGGACAGTGGCTAACAACATTCACGAAATCGCTAAGACATTGGGAATTGAAGCCGCGAGAAACGTTATAATAAAGGAGGCTGTTGGTGTTCTTGAAGAGCAAGGCTTGGACGTGGACATTCGCCATGTAATGCTGGTGTCAGACATTATGACTGCAACAGGTGGAGTGCGCCAAATAGGTAGACATGGAATCAGCGGCAAAAAAGCCAGCGTTTTGGCTAGAGCAGCCTTTGAAATTACTGTTCCAAACATCGTTGAAGCCTCTATTAGAGGCGAAAGCGATCCATTGAAGGGTGTGACAGAGAACGTAATTGTGGGCCAGTCCATACCAATAGGCACGGGTCTTGTGGACCTTTATATGTCAACGCCTTACCGGGTGAAGAAAAAGTGACAGATGTCAACAAAGCCATCGCTACAACTGTGAAGACCGGCAAAGTATTTTTTGGTGCTAGCTATGCGATGAGAAGCCTTAAGACAGGGAGGGCAAAGCTTATTCTCTTAGCGGCAAACTGTCCAAAGCATATTCGAAGAGATATTGAATATTATAGTAGGTTTTCAGCCATTCCAGTAGTTATTTATAATGGAACCAGCATAGATTTGGGTGCGGCTTGCGGAAAACCGTTTATAGTGTCAGCCCTCACTGTACGAGAACCAGGAGATTCAGATATCTTGAAGCTTGCGAAGACAAAGAAGCCCCCGGCAGTGGCAGGGACAACGGAGGATGTCAATGCATAGTGGGATAAGGCTTACAAGTCGTGAGATGCGGTACATTGCGTTATTTGAGAGCATAACAGACGCTAACGTTAAGGATTGTATCATTGATGATGAACTTAACCGAATTATCTTCGTCGTGAAGCAGGGCGATATTGGAGCGGCCATTGGTAAAGGTGGAAAAAACATTCATTTGCTGGAAAGAATGACTGGCAAAAAACATGAGATCATTGAGCATTCTGACAAGCCAGCTCAGTTCATCAAGAACGCTTTGAAACCAGCCCGAGTGAACGAAGTCCGTATAACTGAGCGTCCCAATGGAAAAATAATTGCCGTGGTTTCAGTTAACCCAAGAGACAAGGGTGTGGCCATAGGCAAGAATGGGAGAAACGCAGAACGCATACGGTTTCTGGCTAAGAGATACTTCCAAATACAAAACGTGAGCATTACATAGTTCTTTTGCAAAGTTACAAATTCTGGCTTGCAAGCAAGGTCCTTCGCGTCTTTTATGAGTCTTGTACTGCAGTAAGGTCAATCTTCAGAGCCTTCGAAGAGGAGTATCTTTTGTGAATCTGGAATGGGGTCTGAAATATCAAAAATAGGAAGGTTAAGAAGAGCAAGTTGTGTTCCTAGGCTGCGTGGACACTATTACTCCTTTAGTGTGCAGGCATTCCTGAGGTTCTCTAGCCTTATGCAATTGTCTCTAACGTCGCTCCACATCGTTTTTAAGCGATGTTTTTGTTCATCTGGAGCCTCCAGTGAATCGATTTTTCTCAGCAAATTCTCAAGTTTCATTTGCATTTCTCTTGGCAGGGATTTTTGAGCCAAACCAGCCGAGTCCCCCTTAATTTTTTCCTGTAGACAGGTGAGCCAGAGTTTGGTTAAGGATATTTTGTGTGTAGATGTACACTACATGTTGGTAATATGAATTATTATGAATAGAAAGTTATGGCAGAGTAGCACAGCTAAACCTGACAGTCATTGGTATTGGCAAGAAGGTCATACTACTTTAGAATAGGCATAGCTAAACGTGGCGGATTCAGAGAATGAGAAACTTATGGGACGCTGACACGTTCAAGAACCTCTAGTCTCTCAACGGTTTGCTTTAACCTCTCTATTTTCCGATGATATCTTTCGACTTGGTTAACAAGCCACTCTGTTAACTTGTCACATTCGTTCGGGTTGCAGTACATGTTCTTGGCTCGTTTACCCCAGAGTAAACACTTGAAACATGGAATTTCCACTGAAGAGACTGTGTCAGCTTTCATACCGTATCACGAATATCAAGAAACAATACTGAGACTTATAGGTTACGAATCCTCACGCATGACAAAACCTAAGGATTACGCTTTCTGATTTACAGTTTTATTTTCTAAAATGACATCAATTAATATATGAAGCAAAACCAAACCTGAATGTACGCGATAAGAAGATGGGAGTTTGCGCGATATCACCACTGTTAAGAATAACGCATAATTCTTTAAACGAGTTCCAGCACTCAAAATAAGTTAGAAACAAGGTCTTGGAGGAATAGGCGTTTAGCAATGAAGACGTTGCCAGCGCGCTACGCGGTAACACGCTCAGGGTTTACTGGTTCTTATTGCGAGCAGAAAATGGCGTTGTCGGAGCTAGGCAAACCCAACGCGCTCTCGGATTTTCAAGTCCAGCCCTAGCTGTTTATCATTTGGACAAACTCGCAGACCTCGGTTTAGCGGAAAAAACCCGTGGAGAATATCGCTTGGTCAAGACTGTGAATGTGGGGGTTTTAAAGCAGTTCGTACGCTTCGGTACTTTCATGTTTCCCCGTTACTTGTTATACGCAAGCATGTTTACAACTCTGCTGGTTTTCTATTTGACGCAGTTTAGGCAGGTTAACTTTTACAGCGTGTTTGCACTGATTCTATCCGTAATCAGCACTGGAGTTATGTGGTTTGAGACCATGCGAGCGTGGCGGCAGAAGCCATGATTTGACGTTTTGTTCCGTGGACAATGGCATATTCTCTAGACGCGATTTAACATTGGATTCAAAATTCAGCCATCAGAATGCTAAGGTGTAAGCCTGAAGCGGTCTCTTGGAAACAAGACAACTTCTCTTATGTTCTTCTTCCCGGTCAGCATCATCGTCAACCGTTCTAAGCCGATGGCCCAGCCTCCGTGTGGCGGCATACCATAGTCGAAGGCTTTCAAGTGATGCTTAAAAGATTCGGGGTTTAACTCGCATTCTCTTAACCGCTTGACAAGAAGGTCCTTTGAGGAAATGCGGGATCCTCCGGATGCAAGTTCTATCCAGTGCCACATCAAGTCGAAGCCTTCGGTTAGTTTGGGGTTGCCGTCTTTTGGCTTTATGTAAAATGCTCTCGCAGTTATTGGCCAGTCTGTGATGAAGTAGAAGTAAGGATGGAGTCCGCCTAAGGTTCTCAGGGCTGGGGTTGGAATGTCTTCGCCCCATTGAGCTTCTACGTTCTTGTTTTGGAGTTCTACTATGATTTCATCGTAAGTGAAGCGTTTAAATGGAAGCTTTGGCACTTCGAAATCATGTTTTAAAATTTCAAGCTCTCTTCTGCACCTTGCCTTCACATCTTCACATACATGATGCACTAGTTGTTCGAGAACTTGCATAACGTCTTCGGCTGTTGCGAAGGCTTGTTCGATGTCGACTGAAATGAATTCGCTTATGTGTCGCCGAGTATGTGACTCTTCAGCGCGGAAGAACGGCCCGATTTCAAACACTTTTTCGAAGCCTAGAACGAGCTCTTCTTTGTACAGCTGGGGGCTTTGGGCTAGAAACGCCTTGTTTTCGAAGTATTTAACTGGGAAGAGTGCTGCACCGCCTTCGGTTGCTGTTGCAATTATTCGCGGCGTGTGAACTTCTATGAAGCCTTTTTCTGAGAGAAAGTCCCGTATTGCACGCAGTAACACATGTTGAATCTTGAACACTGCACGATTTTCTTGTTGGCAAAGATCCAGAGCTCGTGCGTCTAGGCGTACATCTATTTTTGCCGGGGTTCGTCCAGTCACGTCCAAGGGAAGAGGATGTTGCGCCACGCCAAGCACGCGGATTTCTTTCGGGATTATTTCAACTTTCCTTGGGGTCATTTTGGTTCGCTTAACTATGCCTTTGACGCCTATGCTGTACTGCCTCTGGACGGCTTCTGCCTTTTCGACAATTTGCTTCTTAACTTTTTTACGAGGGATTGTAACCTGCACGTTTCCTTCGCGGTCTTGCAGTATTAGGAAAAGTATGCCACCGAGGTCTCGAATATCTTGAATCCAGCCAAAGACAATAACTTCGTTTCCATCTAGTTCCGGTGTCACTTCGATTGAATAGTGGGTTCGCCGCCAGTCTCCCAGTTGGTCGGTCTTCATCTAGAAGTTTCCCGCCTACTATCTTGAATACTCTACTCGCAGGG
>JAUWZP010000026.1 GCA_030615265.1 Candidatus Bathyarchaeota archaeon | reverse complement strand
TAGGTGTTGTAGGCTGCTTGAGACATGACAACTAGAATGTCGGGTTCAACCACTTTTGGATAATCGATCTCTTCATCTGAGATGACCACTTCAGATTTGCAGGCGCCGCCTCTTGATTCAGGACCATACGACTGCGTCTGCACGGCATTTCTGCCTTCATAGATGCACGATGCCATGGCTAACATTAATCCAGCTCTTATAATGCCCTGTCCACCAAAGCCGGCTAATCTGATTTCAAATCTCATGTTGCTTCCTCATTTCTGCTTTGTTTTAAGTTTAGCTTTCATCTCTCTGAGTAACCGTCCGTAACTGGGCTTTTCAATGTCTACAAACTCGCCCACGATAATTTTGTCAGGAGAAATTTCAGCCTTTGCAGGGTCAGAGAAATTTCGAACCTCCGATGCTTCCTTAAACCATTTCATCATGGAAATTGCAGTTTTCATCTTATTGTATCGTCCATAAATTTCTGGACACTGGGAAACCGCTTCGATAAAGGAAAAGCCTTCTTTTTGAAGAGCCTTCTTAATAGACTCCTTCAACCTTCGAACGTGAAGAGCTGTCCATCTGGACACGTAGACGGCGCCAGAAGCAGCTGCTAGATGGACAAGATTAAACGCATGCTCAATGTTTCCGTAAGGAGTCGTGGTTGTCCAAGCTTCAAGTGGCGTAGTGGGTCCATACTGCCCGCCAGTCATCCCATAGATGAAGTTGTTGGCGCAAATCACCGTGATATCCACGTTTCTGCGCGCGGCATGAATAAAATGGTTGCCTCCAATGGCGAAGAGGTCTCCATCTCCGCTGATGACTACAACCTTCAACTTGGGCTTAGCCAGTTTGACGCCAGTTGCGAAAGCTATGGGCCTTCCATGAGTTGTGTGAAAAGAGTCAGTGTTAGTATAGCCGGATATGCGGCCTATACAGCCGATTCCAGAAACCACCACAACATTGTTTAGGTCAATGTTCAATTCATCGAGGGCTCTGACGAAGCAGTTGAGAATGATTCCGTTTCCGCAACCTTCGCACCAGATGTGTGGCATTCGTTCTTTTCTCAAGAACCTCTCGTAAGGATGCTTTAATTCTAACGATTTTTCGGTCATTGTCTATAATCTCCTTAAAGCGTCCAAAATTTCCGCTGGTTTATGAGGTTCCTCACCGAGTTTTGACATAAAAACCACAGGGGTTTCTTTGGCTACCCTGCGCACTTCACGGACGATCTGGCCATAGTTCATTTCGGGAACAACCAGAGCCTTTACTTTTTGGGCTATTTTCTCAATTTGTTTGTCTGGGAAGGGCCACACGGTGACCAGCCGGAGAAGCCCAGCCTTTATCCCTTGGGCTCTTGCTTTTCTAACAGCGCTTAACGCTGCTCTAGACGCAATTCCATAGGCAACCACGGCAACTTCAGCGTCTTCCAGCAGTATTCTCTCAACCTTCACGATTTTGTCTGCATTTCGCCGTATCTTCTCACAGAGACGTTGAACAAGCCTTTGTTGAACCTCAGCGCTGTCCGTTCTGGGACGCCCATTTTCATCATGTGTAAGCCCAGTGGCATGAAAACGGTAGCCTTCTCCAAAACTAGCCATGGGGGGAACAAGGTCTTCGTCCGGTTTAAACGGGGCATACTCGCTTGGAGGATTCTCCGGTTTCTTGCGGTTCACAACTTGGATAGCCTTAGCTGATGGTATGTTAACGCGTTCCCACATGTGCCCGACAATCTCATCGGCGAGAACAAAGGTTGGCACACGATAGGTCTCTGAAAGATTAAACGCCTCAATGGTTAGGTCAAACATCTCCTGCACTGAAGAGGGCGCCAGAGCAATGATTTCGTAGTCGCCGTGAGAACCCCATCTTGCCTGCATCACATCTTGCTGTCCAGGCATAGTTGGCTGACCCGTGCTTGGTCCGCCCCGCATAATATTTACAACGACACATGGGGTCTCAGTCATGATAGCTAAACCTATGTTTTCCAGCATTAAACTGAAGCCGGGACCAGAAGTTGCCGTCATAGATTTTACACCGGCATAGGAGGCGCCAAGAACAGCCGCTATTGATCCGATTTCATCCTCCATTTGCATGTAGACTCCATCAACCTGAGGCAAACGTCTCGCCATGCGCTCAGCGATTTCTGTCGCAGGGGTAATGGGGTAACCAGCGAAAAATCGGCATCCAACGGCTAAGGCTCCCTCAGCGCAGGCAACATCACCGTTCAGGAAGTGTTGACCAGAAAGAACCGCTTTGCTCTCCAACTCTATCTTCAACACCCTTCCTTACAATCTTTTTCAATAACGAAAATGGCGAAGTCTGGGCAAATGGCTGTGCAGAAGTCGCAGAGTACACATCTGCTCTCATCTATTACTATTGGGGGGTGAAAACCTTTAATGTTGAGTTCCTCCGAGGTTTCCAAAACCTGTTTGGGACAGAATTCTATGCAGAAGTCACATCCTTTACATTGGTCTTTTAAGATGTGTATCTCAGCTTTTGAGACCTTGATTTTGTCGGCATCTAAAGGCTCACGCCAAATTCTCACTGGCAAACAAAGTCACCTAGCCTTTTCGCATCATCTTTTTGGAGTTCTCTATCTCCTCTGCGCTTACACTGCCCACAATTGCCTGCATCTCTCTGATCTTTGACGCCAGCCTTTCACCCTCAGAAGCGTTTATCCACTCCAGTTGCAGCCGGTCTTTGTTGAGCTCCAGCCTTTCCATCTTCTTCCATAGTTTTTCAACCCTCTTCAAAGTCTGGTAATTAGCGTTAATATAGTGGCAGTCGCCTATGTGGCACCCAGAAACCAAAACTGCAGCTGCCCCTCTAGCAAAGGCATACTCAACGAATTTTGGCGCAACCCTACCCGAGCACATCGTTCGAATTATACGCACATTTGTTGGATACTGCATCCTGCTTACGCCAGCAAAGTCAGCCCCTGCGTAAGAGCACCAGTTGCAACAGAAAGCTATAATCTTCTTTTCAGCATCCAGCTGGGTTGCAGCGTCAATTTGAGCAAAAATCTGTTCATCGGTGAAATGCCGCATTTTAATAGCGTCAAATGGACACTCAGCAGCGCAAGTGCCGCATCCACCGCAGGCAGCCTCGATAAACTCGACTCTTTTTGCTTCTTTATCAAAGATAATGGCGTTGTACGGGCAGACTCTGGCGCAAAGACCGCAGACAGTGCAGTTTTCCTCGATTAGTCTAGGCGTGATTGCCTCAACCGTAACCTTTCCCTTTGCCATAAGTATGCTTGCTCTTGCCGCGGCAGCGCTGGCTTGAGTTACGCTGTCTTTAATGTCTTTAGGTGATTCTGCGCACCCAGCAAGGAAAATTCCGCCTGTTGGCGCGTCTACCGGGCGCAGTTTCGGGTGGGCTTCCATGAAGAAGCCGTCTTGTGTTCTGGACAGGGTTAAAAGCCGTTGTATCACGGCGCTGTCTTTTCTGGGTTCGATGCCTATGGACAGAATTGCCATTTCAGCATTTATTCTGTATAGCTCTTGTTGCAACGTGTTCTCGCCGATTAACCATAAATTGCGGGTCTTTCTATCCTCAATTACTTCGGCTGGAAGTCCACGAATGAATAGTACTCCTTCCTTTTTTGCTCTTTTGTAGAGGTCTTCGAAGCCTTTGCCGTAGGCTCGGATGTCTAGGTAAAACACGTAGATCTTGGTTTCAGGCCAATGCTCCTTGATGAGGAGGCTGTCTTTAATTGTGTTCATGCAACACACGTTGCTGCAGTAGAGGTGCCCCCTTTCAGAGCGGGAGCCTACGCATTGAATAAATGCAACTGTTTCGGGTATTTTCATGTCGCTTGGTCTAATGATGTGTCCTCCAGATGGCCCCCCAGCGTTGATTAGCCGTTCAAACTCCAATGATGTTATGACGTTTGGAAACTTGGTGTAGCCGTACTCCACCAGCGAGGCGGGGTCAAACACGTCGGCTCCTGTGGCAACAACTATTGTGCCGACTTCTAACTCTAAAATCTCAGGTTTCATCTCAAAATCTATTGCTTGGCGTTCACACGCCTTGATACACTTGTCGCATACGATAATATTTTCCTTGTTTAGGCAAAGTTCTCTGTCAACAATGTACGTGGAGGGCACAGCTTGAGGAAAAGGAATGTAAATTCCGTGTCGAGTTGAGAGGCCCACGTCGAACTCGTTTGGCACAGTTACTGAACAGACTGGGACGCAGTCTCCGCAGGCAGTACATTCATCTGTAACATATCTGGGTTTCTTCATCACTTTTGCCTTGAAGTTTCCAATATAGCCTTTGACTTCTTGAACTTCACTGTTGGTTAATAGTTCGATGTTTGGGTGTCTGCCAGCGTCTGCCATTTTTGGCGCCAGAATGCATATGGAGCAGTCCATTGTGGGAAAGGTTTTGTCGAGTTGAGCCATTCTTCCGCCTATGCTGGGGTCTCTTTCAACTAAGTACACATGGTAGCCAGTGTCAGCCAAATCTAAAGCCGCTTGGATACCTGCAACGCCGCCGCCGATAACTAATGCTTTCCTGGTAATTGGAACCGTGTTTTCTTCTTCTGGTTCAAGCAACGCCGCCCTTGCCACAGCCATTCGAACAAGGTCTTCAGCCTTCTCTGTGGCGCTTTCCCTATCATGCAGGTGCACCCAACTGCAATGTTCACGGATGTTAGCCATCTCAAAAAGATACTTGTTCAATCCCGCATCTTCGCACACTCTTCGGAAAGTGGGTTCATGAAGCCTCGGTGAACACGACGCTACAACAACACGATTAAGCTTGTACTCCTTAATGTCGCTCCTGATCAACTCCTGCCCAGGTTCCGAGCAAGTGTAACGGTAATCTTTTGAAACAACCACGTAAGGCAAAGTGGCTGCGAACTTCGCTACGGCTTCGCAGTCTACTGAACCAGCAATGTTTAGTCCACAATGACAAACGTAAACTCCAATCCGAATACTTTCGGTTGGTGTTGCATGCTCAGTCTCCTGCAATTGAACCTTGGTCATTAAACTTCACCTTCCAAGTAGCGTTCAATGGAAGAAGCCGCCCGCTTACCGGCTACTATGGCTTCAACCACGGTTGCGGGACCTAAAACAACATCGCCCCCAGCAAACACACCGGGCATAGAGGTCTCCATCGTGAACGGATCAACTGCAATTGTACCAGCTTCGGTGATTTCAATCTCTTTTGGCAAAAACGTAAGGTTTGGCATCTCGCCGATTGCGAGTATAATCATGTCAGAATCCATAATGAACTCAGAGCCTTCAACTGGAAGAGGTGCTCTTCTTCCACTTTCATCTAGCTCTCCCAAACTCATCTTAATACATTCTAAAGCCGCAACTCGCTTGTTCTTGCCTAGAATCTTCTTAGGTGAAATCAAAAAATGAATCTTCACGCCTTCAGCTTCTGCTTCACTAACTTCCCAAGGATTTGCAGGCATTTCTTCTCTTGACCTTCGATAGAGAACAGCAACGTCTTTTGCTCCCATTCGGAGAGCCGTTCTAGCAGCGTCCACTGCAACGTTGCCACCGCCGATGACAACCACCTTTTCTCCAACATTCGCATTGCCAAGGTTTGCTTCTTTCAAGAATTCTAGGGCGTGCAAAACCCCTTCACGGTTGCAGCCCTCAACCTTTAGTTCTCTGCTTTTATGCGCTCCCGTAGAAATGAATATGGCTTTAAACCCTTCCCGCCTCAGTTTGCCGATAGTCAAGTCCTTGCCCACTGTCGTGCTGGTTCTAAACTCTATTCCCAGATCCTTCATGTGCTCAATTTCGGCATTCAATACATCTTTTGGCAGACGATACGTGGGCAAGCATTTCTGCAGCATTCCACCTAGTTTGGTCATCGACTCAAAAACCGTGACTGGAAACCCTTCTACAGCCAGTTCACAAGCTGCAGTTAACCCAGCTGGACCAGAACCAATTACAGCCACTTTACATCTTTCTGCTTCCTGCGCAAGAATAGCCCTTCTCTTCCTTTCCTTTGCAGAAAAACGTGTAGCATTCTGAAGTGCGCTTTCAACGAATTGCCTGTCAAGCATAGAACGTTCTGGATGAAGACAAACCCAGCAATAGGAGGCTGGAAAAGGAACATGCCTGCTAACAGTTCTTAGGGCTTCGTTAAACCCCTCTAGATGTCCTTGCCGAGTTGCCATCTTTCTCAGGGCAAGAAAGATTTCAGGCACTTTCAATCTTTGTGGACACCTCTTGTAGCATCTGTAGCACCAAGCGCATAGCCAAAGCGCCTCTTTTTTCAACACCTTATCCGGGTCTAAAAGAATCTGTTCGAGAAGAACTCGTGGATTGTAATGGTTTGAAGTTATCTCCATAACGGGACAACTTGCGGTGCAGATGCCGCATTCAAAGCAGTACTTCAGTTTTTCCATATCTAACAATTGTTCTTGAAGTTCTTTGGGGCTTTCAATGGCTTTGCTTTCCAAGGTTGTCCCTCTAAATGTAGGCTTTGGTCTCCAATATAAAACTTTACAAACGTAAAGGTCACCTCTGGAATGTAAACGTCTACACCTTACACATCTACTCGCGTTTTCGGAAAACTCGGGTGTCCTCCACTGTTGTGAAGTATCAGAAGCCAACCCTTGTTAGTTCGCATTAATCCTTAATGCTGTGCCACTAGTTGGACTCGTCAACCAGCTTTCTCAAGCATTCCTCTATACGCTGAATACATTTCAATGTCTCCTCTGAACCTCGAAAAGTTTTCACCGCCTCTTGACACTGTCTAAGAGTCTCCTCAAAGCCTGTCCCGCAATAGGCTCTATCCAATGTCTCACCAATTTTTGCTCTCTGCAGAAACTTAAAAAACCAGTGACACAACCAACAGAAATGTAGCAAAGAGAGACCTCGGTGAAAGTGATCTATCAAAGCTTTCAATTTTAGCTTATGACAATGCGCGCGCACCATAATGCTCGAGTAAAGAGTTTTGGCTTAAGGAGCTGAATCAGAAGGGTTTAAGAAATCCGAAAAAGATTTACAATTAACTCATGCTAGTAATGTGTTAGGAGTAATGTAACCTTGGTTTCTTTTAGAGCTTTGGCTCCTTCTCTGACTAGGATTACTATTGCTGCGGCTATTGGAGCTGCGTTACATATTGGCCAAGGAAATCCCAACTTGATAGATGAGAAGGCTGTTGAGTTTTCAAGAGCAGTGTTAGCTCAAACCGATGTTGATGGCGAAGTTATTTCGTGTGAGGGACCTAAAGACAATGCGCCGGCATTTATGCGGAGAGAAAGAGTTGGAACTGGAAAAGGTCCCAAGGTTCAGTTTGTTATAGACCCTGTTGACGGCTCGACAGCTGCATCTAAAGGTAGGAAAGACGCTATTTCAGCCCTTGTTTGTGCACCTACTAGTTGTTTTCAGGTACTTCCAGATGACGGATACTATTTCAAAGTGGCAACTGATCACCATTCGGTTGGCAAGATTTCCTTAGATATGTCCGTCGAAGAAATTGTGCGCACAGTGGCTCAGGAAAAAGATTTGCCTCTTGAAAACTTCACTGTTATAATGCTGGAGCGCGTAAGACATCTGGAGATTCTTAAAGGCCTGAGAAAATTAGGTGTAAGAATAATTTTGATTCCTGATGGTGATATTGCTGGGGCAGTTGCTACATGTATTCCCAGTTCTGGAGTTGACCTTCTTGTAGGGGCTGGTGCTGGACCCGAAGCAACTATTGCAGCGACTGCTGTGAAATGTCTAGGGGGCACGATGCTTGTGAAGGTTTGGAGAGATAAGAAGGATGACCCTACTCGACTGGATAGGCTGAGAGTAGAAGGTGTCGACGTGGACAAAATTTATAATGAAGATGACCTGGCTAAGGGCGACAAATTAGTTTTTGCAGCCTCTGGCGTTACGAAAGGCGAGCTCTTAGACGGTGTCCGCTTTATTCCAAACGGAGCAATTGCTAGCTCAATTTGCATAAGACTTCCAAGCGGAACCGTGGAAAAATCGGAAACAACCTTGCGATTTAAAGGACACCCAATCTATAAACAATTTTTAACGTGAAAAATTCATCGATCTGAAAAGCTAGCAAGGTAACAGGATTACCCGACTAACGCGCGCGCAGTTGTAGAAATAGCCATTCAAAAGCATTACATTTTTCGCTATGTGTTCAAAATTAGAAAAAAGAGGGAGTTCGCAGGAGATAAGCAGTTTTATTGCGTTTTCAAACGTGAAGGCCCACTCTACACCGTAAACGATGTCAGTAGGATTTAAGTGATTTCAGCTTTCGAGGTCTGTAAATGTTAACAGTTTGATGTTTAATGGTTGTTTGACTGCATTTGAAACACGAGCGGCAATGAGGTGTTTGACCTTCTTCTCATCTGCAATATCTACGAGCCTCTTGGTTATCACACCGTCGAAAACCACAGTGTCCACACCGTCGATTTT
Source organism: Candidatus Bathyarchaeota archaeon (assembly GCA_030615265.1). Classification (GTDB taxonomy): domain Archaea; phylum Thermoproteota; class Bathyarchaeia; order Bathyarchaeales; family Bathyarchaeaceae. Next base: position 14,442 of record JAUWZP010000026.1, on the reverse strand, counting down.
CTGAAGTTTCTCCGCGAGTTCGCTTACTGGAAGCCGCTTGACCTGCTCCATCTTTCCATTGAAAAGCACTGCTTCAAGCGTTCCCCTCAAGTCCTTTGAGGTTTCAACAATCTGTTTTGGAACAATTATTCTTCGTCGCCCTCTGGCCTTGCGCGGTTTGATCGTTTCAATCGGCACTCTCTGTTGGAGCAAGGTTAGAACGTCCCTTGAGCTTAGTTCTTCAACTTCTTTGCCTTTAGGTGCTCTTGCAACGTATTTGAGGCTGGCCACCTGTAGCAGTTCTTTTAGGATGAGGTCTCCTCCGCGGTCTCCGTCCAAAAAGGCTGTAGCTTCTCTTTCTTTGCTCAGTTTTATGATTGTTTGGGGGATTTTAGCGCCTTCTAGGGCGATGACGTTTCCGATTCCGCATTTCAGTAAGTTGATAACGTCTGCTCTGCCTTCGACTATGATCAGTTCCTTTGCGTCGTCGACGCGAGGTCCTGCGGACAGTTTTTCGGGTCCGTATTTCTCTACCTTTGGCACCTTTAGAGTCTTGGCAACTTCTCGGAAGATTTCTTCAGTGCTTGGAAGACTTTTGATTGTCCATTCGTGGAGGATCTGTTTGGCTCTGTCGATTATGGTTCTTCGTCTGGCGTCTCGTATGTCTTCTACTTTTTCCAAGGCAACCTTTGATTCGCATGGTCCCACTCGGTTTATGCTTTCTAAGCTGGCTGCGATAATGGCTGTTGATACGCGGTCTAGGCTTGTTGGAATAGTGATTGAGCCTGTGGTTCTGTCCTGTTTTGATTCCAGCTCTATCTCGATTCTTCCTATGCGTCCTGATTTTTGAAGTTCCCGTAGGTCAAGTTCTGAACCAAATAGGCCTTCGGTTTGGCCGAAAACTGCTCCGATAACATCTGGTTTTTCTACAACTCCGCCGATTTCGAATTTGGCGCGGATTACGTACTTTACTGTAACTGTCTGTGATGATCTCGTGAGTGTCACCTCCGATTAATCTGTTATTATGGGTGAATTCCCATAACGGCGTAAATGTGACTACCCGTTACGAGTTTAACGTGGCTCCCCATTATTTATATTTTACTAATTTCGGCTCTGTAAAGTCTACGGTTGTTTTAAAGGGCTGTAAAAAATCGGTTGATGAAGTCGTTAGTGGGAATATAGTATCAATTCTTCAGGTTTTCGGTAGCCTCTTTTTAGCAATATGTCTCTTTCCTTCAACAAGCAACCTCTATTATGCTTAATCGCTTTTTTCCATTCGCCATTTAGCCAAGCCAACAAACATTTTTTCCCGATACCATTGAATGGGTCATCATAATTGGGGATACTCAATTCAGCAACTGCCTCTTGTTGATTCTCCCATTTAACACCCGCTACTTTCTCTTTCATTAAGTCACCATCAAATTCGATTTCAAGCCCACAAGAATGAAAGAGCACTCCCATTTCGAAACAGCAATTGTAACCAAAAAAAGGCTTCTCAAGACTCCGTATTAATTGTGAACTCTTTTTCTTCAATTCAGCTATAGCTCCTTCTCCTTTGGCACAAATTATCTTCAATTCATTCTTGTTGATATAGCCAAATATAGTGGGAATTATGTTTTGATAGCGTCTGGAGTCCGCGTAATCGTAGCAGAATTCACCAATAGTTTCAATGTCTATTATTGTGCCTTCAAAAAGGGATTTAATTTTTTCAGAACGAGAGATTAACATAAAGTGGAGTTTAATGAATTGGTGTATATAACCTAATAACGCTGAGGGGTCTGTTAACTCTTAAGCACATCGGCTGATTTGGGGTAGGTGTTAACCAACGGCACATTTAGTTGTCTAGACTTGCTACGAAGAGTCTCTAAGTTACTTGATGGTCTATGAAAACAGAATTTTATGGAAACATATTTCTTCTTTTCCGCCTTAAAGAAATAATATTAAGGTGTAATATCTTGAACGTTTATGTAGATGAATCTGGAGACTTAGGCTTCTCCAAAAAATCTACGAAATTCTTCATAGTTGCTTACATCGCAAGCGATTCCAGTTCTATCCTTAGAACCAAAATGAAACGAATTTTGAAGAAATTACACAATAAAAAGAAATATCACTTTTCACGAAATGAATTAAAATTTTCAAGGATGAGTACCTACTGCCGAAAGCTTGTTCTTGAGAAACTTTGTCCATCCGATTTAGACATAGGTGTAGTTGCCGTGGAAAAAAAGCATGTGAAAAAGGAATTGAGAGAAGACTTAACAATACTGTATAATTGGCTCTTGGTTCATCATATAATGTCAGCGTTACTTCCTCGTATGGAAGCAAGACAGAAAATCAACATAGTTTTTGATAAAAGTCTCCCAAAAAGGCGGATTATAGCGTTTAATAAGTACTTAAGGGATAAGGTGAGTTATCTTTCGTATAGAGATGGAAGCGACCTTGCATTGGATTGTATTTATTCCGAACATATTGACTCTGAAATTGAGCCTTGTCTCCAAGCTGCTGATGCTGTCGCTGGAGCATATTTCCAAAAATATGAAAGAGGAGACAGCCAGTTTGTCGACATTATAGAAGATAAAATAAGTTCTTTTACGTACCTTTGGAGAAAATAATTTTGCGAACCCTATCCTATTGCTCCCATCCTACAAATGCAGGCATCATTGCCTCGGATAGGACTTACTCGCAATATTAACTCTCTCTTCTGGTTATTTAAAACTTACTGCTTACCCGTAAGTGGTTTTGTGGAGCAACAAGCATTCTGAATTAGAGTTATCCACTTGTTTTCTCCTTTGACCTCTGAGGACTTTACAGAGCCCTAATTTCCAATCCGTTTCTTCAGTGTTTCCATGTAGGCTGGCAGGCCTTCTATGTCTTTGATGTTGTGCCCGACTAGAGCGTGCAGTTTACTCCAGAAGTTGACGTTAACCTTGATTCTCTTCTCTTCTAGGCGCTGTTTAAGGCGTTTTGTCAATTCTTTTCCCCGTCTGTCAAAGTCCAAGAGAAGAATGACCTCGTTTGTGTTGTGCTCCTCAATTTCGGTGAGGATATCGAGGAACGACTTTCCAGCGGTTTTAACTGAAATTATGTTGCCTTGAATGGATAGTTCGGTTAAGGCTTCTATGTCATTTTGTCCTTCAACAACTATCAACGCGTTCTTGGCTGCCTCTGTCTCAAGTCTTTCCAGAAGCTGGGCAAGCTTTTCAGCTTTCCTTTGTAAGCTTGTTGACATCCCTTTTTACCTTGTGACTTCCAGCCTCATCATCTTTTCCAATCTCTGCGGATGCTTGCTGAAGTACTCTCTGACAGGGCTGAGAATCTCAATGAGGGCTTCAGCTACGGCTTCTTTGAGGTCAAGAGGATGAAGCTCACCCTTCACGTACGCCTTTTCCAGTTCTTCGTAGCTGCCGAACGTTCTTGGTCCGCCATACTTGAGCGCACGTGGAACGGCTAGGTTTTCTCTTTCTGTGAATATTGTCATTTTAGCTGTCTCCATCACGGGGTTTCCTTTGACCTCTCTCGGTGGACAGTACGCTTCCTTGATTTTCGCCTTGATTTTCTCTGGAGAATCGTGCACAAATATGCATCCCATGGGCGCACTTTTTGACATCTTTGAACTGATTTGCCGACTTACCTCCGCATTTTCATCGAACTGTTTCTTGCCTGTCTGAGGCCCTTGCAACCCAATGAGCAGAGGTGTGTGCAGGATTACTGGTTTTTTCCAGCCCAGCTTCTCGGCGACATCTCTAGCTAACATGTGCGCCTTTCGTTGGTCCATGCTGGCGCAGGCAACGTCAAGTTGCATGTGGAAGATGTCAGCTGCTTGCATACACGGATAAAAAACCCAAGCGGTTTCCATGTCTTTGAGGCTTATTTCTCGACCCATAATGGGAAGCGCGCGCCAGACTCTCTGAAGCGAAACGCTTTTGGCTATCCGAACCACTTTTTCCCAGTACTCAACGTCTTTGGCGATGTCAGAAGCCCACATGTAACGAACATTGTCAGGTTTGACTCCTAACGCGGTGAAGCAGTCTTTAAAGTATTCACCGCAGAGATGAATGTTTTCCATGTTGCCGCCTAGCTTGTTGTTTATCCATGAGTGCCAATCGGCGAGGAAGATTGTGAATTCGAACCCCGCTTTTATCATGTCTTTGATTTTTGAGCCGCAGACTAAGCCCATTCCTATGTGCATGAGACCGCTGGATTCAAATCCCCAGTATGCTTTGGGTTTAGCCTCTGTTTCCAGCAGTGTACGTAGTTCTTGCGGAGTTACTACTTCTTTTGTGTTCCCTGCAACAAGACCTAATCGCTCTTCGAGGTCCAACCTGTTTCGCCCCTCAAATGTTTCCTTAAAGACAAACTTAAAAGTGTTTATCGCGGGCGTTTGTTTCCCAGCGTAACTAACACACAACTTCACAGCTGGAGCATGTCGCTCCTCTCTGTTGAGCTCTCTCTGACGTGGGATGTATTGTCGCCCGCGCCCACCGTGTCTCACGTCTGGGTAAACCCTTCCTCATCGGCAAGTGAAAACTCACTTTTCTCTGTTGGGTCCGTCTGCATGAGCCCTTGTTCAGGGTTCCGGTGGGATCGCTCACAAAAGTCATCGCTAACTATTCATAATGAAAACAGGTTGAAATAAGATTTTCCTTTCCGCTAGGCTTTCTTTTCTTCGAGTTCGTATTGGAAGATTAAATTGTTTCCAAACATTCATACAGTGTAACGCGTGCGCGCATCACATTAATTCTTCAAGGTTGATTTCAAAAGCGCTAGCGGGGCTTTTCAGTTCAAAATTATTCAATACTTGAGGATGAATCTCGCCTATGATGCCTATTTCTCTGTCTTTAAAGTGAATCGTTGCTGTTCTGCCGGATATGAAGCTTGGATGTGTAGTTTCTCTTATCTTCCATTGTCTCAAGCCAATGTTGAGGAACAACGCGTCTAAACATGACTTAATTTCGGTGAAGTTAGCGTTGGGATGTGTCGATACACAGGCAAGTTTAGCCATGTTCCGTGTCTTAGTTTCCGCTTTTTCGTCGAAGACAACAGCGTAGCCAACTTCGAAGATTCTCTGCGGATACTCAACATGGGTGTTGTGGCTGAGAAACTCTAGGAGACTGGGCAAAACCCAATTTCGCAGACAGGTGAGTGTCACCATTCTGGGGTTAGCGATCTCCACAACCTTCTCTCGTTTCTTGTTCATCTTTGTCTGCAAGGTTTCTGGGCTGGTCATCGTGAACGTTAAAGTTTCTTGGAATCCTAGGCCTACCATGATTTCTCGAGCGAGATTGCAGAATTGCGTTTGAGAAGATGTACTGCCCGTTGTGGGTAGGCGTTGCCACCTTGGCTTAATCTTGTTGTAGCCGTATGCGATGGCTATGTCTTCGGCGATGTCAACTGGATGCATAATGTCGATTCGATAGCATGGAATCTTCACTGTGATGCTGTTTTTCCGTGTTTTGCCTATCCCGTATCCGGCTTTCCCAAGAAGTACCGTTGCCTCTTTCATTGTGATTTTGAAGCCGAAAAGCCTGTTCATGTCTGCCATGTCTATGTGCATTGTCTTGGTTTCCAGCTGGGGAGTAACGGCGTTTTTTCGCTCTTTGTATGGATAATGAACCTCTGCAGTGAAGATCTTTCCACAGCGGTCTGCTAAAGAGGTCACCATAATGTTCAGCGAGTTCAAAACGGTTTCGTTGGAAGTTCCAGTTACCTCGATCAACACGTTACGCGTGTTCTCTGTGATTCTTCCAAGATCGTTTGAGTTAATAATAGGCGGAAAAGAAAGCACGTTGTCTTTTGAATCTGAAAGCAAGGGCAAAACCGCATGTGACCGAACGATGTGTCCATACTCGATGCCCTTCGGATGCTTCTCCAAAATCTCGTTTAAACTCATCTTTTCAGCAAAGTCCAAAGGCACAAAGCTGACCTGCTCAGGTATAGCCACGCTATAGCGAAGCGGAGGAGAGATCAAATCAAAATCATAAAGACCAATAGAGGTTCTTCTCCTGTTCCTCCCATAAGTTAGGTCCAACTTGTCTTGCAGACGCATAACTCCGCGAATCATCATATCAGTAAACTTAATGCCCTTCACCACAGCGCAGCCAATATAAGGTCGTATGTTCTTCAGCTTCGAATCCACTTGAACATTTACACCAGAACTGCCCGCAATAACATAGTCTCTCAGCCCTTTCTCTAAGCTTAGAAATCCTCGAAGCGCTCTAGCGAGTCCTTCCACGCTCCACAGGTCAGCACGATTGCTATCCTTTACCTCAATGTGAATCTCCTGCTCGTCTAGGTGTTTAACCTCACCTTTCACGTAAGCCAACATGTCGTCGAGTTCTTCCATGTCCCCAGGCAGCTCTAACCCAAGCAGGGATTCAAAATCTCTACGTTCAACTTCGATGGTTGGCATTCAAGTCAACTCCATGCGTCTTATCCAGTCCAAGTCTTGCGCAAACAAATAGCGAATGTCATCGATGCCAGCTTTCATCATGAACAAACGGTCGACACCTAAACCCCAAGCTAAGACAGGCACTTTAATGCCCAGTGGCAACGTAACCTCAGGACGGAAGATGCCAGAGCCGCCAAATTCCAGCCATCCATAGCCCTCCTTGTAAGCTACTAGCTCGACACTTGGCTCTGTAAAGGGGAAATAATCCGGTCTAAACTTCACCTTATCAACGCCAGCGATGTCTATGGCGAATCTTTCTAACACGCCTAACAAGTCTCGCAACGTCAAATCCTCGCCGACAATAATGCCCTCAACCTGGTTGAACTCGCTTAGATGAGTCTTGTCAACCATATCTGGACGATAACAACGGGCTACGGCGAAGTATTTCCCGGGAATCTCCAAATCCTCGCTGAGCAAGGTTCGAACGCTTAAGGCTGTTCCATGCGCTCGGAGCAGTAGGCGTTGGGTATCACGAATGGAGAAGCGATACTTCCAGCCTGTAGAGCCAGTTTTCCAGCCCTCTTCATGAGTTCTCTTCACGTTTTCCACGATAGGTTTATAGGCATCAACTCTTCCACGTTTTGGTGATTTCACATAGTAGACACCGACCCATTCTCGTGCTGGATGGTCCTGCGGCGTGTAGAGGCAGTCAAAATTGAAGAAAGACAACTCTACAGGTGGACCTACCATCTCTTTGAAGCCTAAAGCAACAAGTTTCTCTTTCAGCTCATCAAGGAACCGAGCGTAAGGATGTTTCTTCCCAGGCCACATCTTGGCAACTGGTGCCTCAATATTGTATTTTCTAAGCTTAACTTGACGCCATTTTCCAGAAACAACAAGTTCAGGCGTAAGTTGACTAACTTCCTCCACGATTTGCAGTCTTTTCTTAACCAGCTTTTGACCCGCACCCGTGAGTTCTATTTCCCGCAACACCTTTTCGCGGATTTCCACAAGTTTTCTTCTCTTCAAGATGGCAACTGCGCTGCGCAAGTCCTTCTCTAATTCTTCTGCAACGAGAGAGCCTTTTTCATCCAAAATAGAAAGCAGTTTTTCATCTGCGCCCTTGGCGGGTTTACGTCTTAAAGCCTTTAGCTTTCGTCTATCCTCGATTGTTGCCCAGCCTTTGCGTTGAAGCCAACCTAGCGCTATGGGTATAAACTTCTTCTCTAAACGTGCATCCTTGGCTGCCTTTTCAATTGGCGCTTTTCCGCCCAACTTGATTAGAGAATCGATTAAGCGGCGTTCTGGAAGTCCCCTTTTCGCGTGATGCTTTCCTTCCGGGTTTAATGTGACAATCAGCTGTTTTTGCTCTTGAACCTTTATCAACTTTTTTTCGCTCAGGGTTAGAACTGCCCGCATCACGGCAGAGTGAGCTAAACCGCTAATCTCTGCTATCTTTTCAACATGTACACGTGCGCGTTTTTTTAAAGCGAGCAAGGTTTTTTGTTCATGCTTTCTCAGGTGGGCCATGTGCATGTCTTCCTCCATAATTTACGATGAGCGCAATTTTAGGAGCAGCATAATGCAGTATAGTGTTGCAGTTACACCGTATAGAAGTTTCTGCTACTGGAAAATGCCCTACAGTAACTAAACGCGAGCTTAAGGGTTGAATTTTGGAAATTGGCAGGGCATCCCTTCACCAACGCAAAAGGTTACGTGACAATCTTATTTACGCCTATCGGTCTTATGATAATTATTCAACTTCCAGTATTTCTCACGCATTGCGTGCGCAATCGGTTTCCGCCCAAAACGCTGTTTAAGGGAGAGACCATATTTTGAAGGAAGCATCATAGCTTACTTTTTATGTGCCAGTATTAGTGCATGTGCAAACCAGTCACCCTCAAGAGGAAGGCGATCCATGGGATTATAATGCCATTTTCCTGAATAGAACTTCTCAGCTGAATCAAGCTCAAATCCCGTTTCTTCAAGCGTTTTGGTAAGCCGGTTTTCTGTCGCGATTGCTCCGAAACCAAGCTTTTCTGCCAGAGCTAAACTTTTTGAACCTTCTTTGAACCAAAGATTTGCCGAGATCAATCGACCCTTTGGCATTAGAACTCGAGATACTTCTTGAAATGTTTTTTTGGTTTCAGGGATGTTATCCAAACCGAAATATGATGTGACGCAGGAAAGTTTTTGCGGCTTGACGGCGAGATATTTGCCGTCCATTACGCAAAGAGAAACCTGGCTGTAGCTTTTCTGCTCTTCCAGTTTAAGTTTGGCACCTCGCAGGGGTTTTCCATCAATATCCGTTCCCAGCACATTTTTCCCTTTCTCAAGTTGTTGTGATAAAACTAGGAGCAGAGTACCCATCCCCGAGGCCACATCCAACAAAAGCCTCTCTTTCGAAACAGTCTTCGCCATTTCATCTATCAGCGCTCTGTCTGCTTCCTTCTGCTCTTCGGAAAGATAGGACGCGTACTCTTTGCGAATCCCATCGTATTTTTCTAGGTTTGGAAACTCTATTTTCCAAACGAACTCCTTCTCGCTTAATTTCGGATCCTTTAGTATTGGGATTTCGTCTTTTACTTGGTACAAATGACTGTTCAAGCAACGGAGAAGACCCCTGACCAAGCGATCATCCGAGCTGGTTCCTTCAAATTCCAAGGACTTTTGGCACACCGGACACGACAGTATCTCTAACAACGAATTCTTCACTTTTCTGTCCTGTCTTGCCTATATTCGATCTCCTAAATAACAATTCTTCATTCTACGAACTGAGATTTGAAATATGGCATGCTTTGGCGCCGGGAATTAGAACCTTTAATCGGATTCTTAGCTTATGCAGAAAACTAGGATTTGAACCGAAGTTTGAACCTAAAGAAGAACAACACTACAACTGCTCTTTTTTCACATAATTTTGTTTCCAAGAATATTAGCACTTGCACGCGCATTATTTAACTTCTAGTATTTTTCTTGCCTTGTCTATGTTTTGCCGCCTTTTTCTTCGATGTTCCTTCACAAAGTTTAAAATAATCTCGATGAGCCGTTCCTTGTCTTCTCCACACAGGATTTTTCCGCTTTTACAATCGTGATACAGTTGAACAACATCTTTGTCCTCTTTGAAGAAATGAAACATGTACATTTCATAGATGGGGCAAATCTCTGGGATACCACCGAGTTTACGTTGCTCCTCCGCTGTGGGCCTCCCACCTGTGAAGGCATTGGAAATTTTTTTCGCGATACTTTCTGGCTTTTCTTGGAAAGTGAAGTAGCTCATAGGGTCTCGCTTGCTCATTTTAGGGGAACCATCCAAACATTTAATGAGTTTGTGATAGGTAGAAGACGGCAAGATAAAGCCATATTTTCTACGAAACTTGGAGGCTAGGTCTCTGGTTAGGCGTAGGTGAGGGTCTTGGTCCACGCCAACTGGCACAACTGTTGGTTTTGGTCCACCGAAGTCTTCAAGTTGAGGCAGAAGTATGTCTCCCGCCTGTATTAGGGCGGATATATAGAGCCCCATGTGGCGTTCTCCATAAATCGCTTTCATTGTAGCCAAAGTTACTTTTCTGCCAAAAATTATAGCTAAATCCTTTACCCTTTCCTCTCTTGACTGCCTATAGATGTAGCCTCGTTTAGGGTCAAATCCTAACGCCAGAAGGTCGGCAACATTACCCACAGCGTATCTTTCACTTCTTTCGAATGGAATTCTATTATCTTCGTAGGCTTCAACGTCGGCTATGCAGTAGAACGCAGTAGCGCCTTGCTGTTGGAAGTATATGACCTCTCGAGCTGTCATGAGCGTTCCAAGGTGAAACTCTCCTGTCGGCTTAATGCCGCTCATTACGGCGAATTCTTCGTGGTTTTTCATGGCGTTTAGAATGCGTTCAAAGTCTCTGTGTCCGAAGATTACGCCTCGTCTCATAGACATGTAGGGCTTAGGTATCTGCGTCAACAAAGGCTTGAATTTTTGAATTCCGAACTCCTCGTATAGGCGTTCGTAGTCTTCCACCACGGTCATTCCAAACGGGTTAAGTGTGGTCTTGCCAGCAGAGGACTTGGTCAAGTTCTAACGCCTCCTAAATCTGATGTTCGGATACTACTGAAAAGCTTATTCGTCAAAAAAATGGCGACAACTGGAAAATCGTGGTTGAAATCCCTTTGGGGGCTTAACACCAGTCCAAGGCGTTCACCTTGATATTGCAAGGTAAGGACTCGCACTTAAAGGTTAATAGTGAACTCTAAAATACATCCACGATTAAGCATGTCTGTTATGAACTGAAAAGTTTGGAGGAGTTCTGGTTGCATGTTAGAAAGGTTGAGGTTGACTTGCTTCGTGCCTATCGGCTGTTGCATCCTAGAAACGTTGTATTGGTAAGCTGTATAGATAAGGCTGACGGGGCAAACATTGTAACGTTAGCATGGTCGATGCCTACTTCCGTTGACCCGCCCCTAGTTGCGATAAGTGTTTCTCCAAGACGTTATTCGCATAGGTTAATTGAGGAGACCAAAGAGTTCGTAGTCAACGTGCCCACAATCGAGACCGCTAGAGAAGCTTTGTTTTGCGGGAGGGTATCGGGCAGAAAACATGACAAGTTTAAGGAAGCCCCCTTAACCGCGCTACCGGCCAAAAAGGTTCAAGCTCCGCTCATCGAAGAATGCGCAGCACACTTGGAATGCAAACTTGTTCAAAAAATAACCGCAGGCGACCACACAATTTTCATAGGTAGAGTCTTAGCAGCCACGGTTAATGAAGGAGTTTTCGACAGCAAATTTAACATTTCAAAAGTGAACCCGATTTATCATCTTGGAGGAGATGATTTCGCAACTTTATCCGCTGAGGTTGTTACTCCCCGTCTTTAGAGTTCATTGTGCTCCAAACTTTTTTAACCTTCAACTTCCCTAAAGGAATCCGTGCTGGCTATGACCATTCCAGAAGAGGCTTTTCAAAAATACGTGAAAGCTGGAAGAATCGCAGCTAAAGTTCGTGAGCACATGCGACAGATGGTTTCAGAAGGCATGCACGTAATTGACATCTGCGAGAAAGCTGAATCATTAACTCGAGAAAACGGAGGAAAGCCTGCGTTTCCATGCAATGTTTCCATTAACGAAGCTGCTGCTCACTACACTTCTCCTCCTGGAGATGAGAAAGTTATTCCTGAAAAATCCATCGTTAAGGTAGACGTAGGCGTACATGTTGACGGCTACATCGCTGACACCGCTGTAACGGTATGCTTTAACCCAGAATACGAGAATCTTGTACGTGCCGCCGAAGACGCGTTGGAAACCGCCATTAAAACGCTTCGTCCAGGATTATCTGTGGCAAGTTTTGGATCAGCCGTTCAAAAGTCAATCAAGACGCATGGACTCAAGCCAATTTCCAATTTGACTGGCCACCAGATTAGTCGGTATTCGCTGCATGCTGGTAAGGCTTTGCCAAATGTGTTTCACCTGTCTATGTCTAGAGTGCAGATTGGAGAAGTCTTCGCTGTTGAACCGTTTGTAACTGTTCCTGACGCGGCTGGCAAGGTTATAAGGGGAAAGGAAGCCCATATCTTCCGCTTCAGGAAACGCAAATCTTTAAAAAACGACTATGCAAAGCAGCTTCTTAATTATGTCGAGAAGAATTTTCGAACGTTGCCCTTCTCGAAGCGTTGGCTCAAAGAATGCGTACCCGCAAGGTATTTTTCGACCGCGTTTTTAGAGCTTCTCTCTTCAAAAAGTTTGATGGCTTATCCCGTGTTTATCGAGGCAAGTGGAAAACCTGTAGCGCAAGCCGAACATACAGTTGTCATTACAAAAGACGGTTGCCACGTGTTAACCTAGTCGGGGCGCTATTTTCCTTTTCTCTTTAACTTCACGGTAAATTGAAGAGATCATCATGTTCTCGTTACATTTTGGGCAGGATTCTACATCTTTAAATATGTAGTCTCCTCGCTTGAAATCTCGAACGTTTTTTAAACCACATTTTTCGCAAAGTATTGTCGTGGTCACAGGCTGAGTTTTTAAAGCCGATTTCAAAACCCTCTTCCTTGTCTGGAACAGCACGTAACTGGATAGAGCCAAGGTTGTGGCTCCCAAAATCATGTAGGTGCTACCACTTTCAGCATCTCCGCCTAAGTAGGCATCGAATCCCAGAAAGAGGGAGAAGACAGACAGCAAGAAGACTACTAAAAGAATTCCGAGGAGAATCGGTGAAAGCTTTTTTGGAGTCGCAAAGGGTTCACTCATTGATCTTCACCTATTGTCCTATGCCTATCGTGTTGCCGATTCCAGCAATTATCACTTTATCGCCTTCCTTGCTTCGCTCAAGAATCAACCGTTTGATTCGTTCAATTGCAGGGTCTATGGCATCGAAGATTTCTTTCCGCATCGGCGAGACGGCGTCTCCAATGTCTTCTTTGATGATGATTGCGTTGACGGGAACCTTGTGTTTGAGGGCGCCTTCTTCAACTTTATATTTCTCTACTCCAGGTCCTCCTATCGCGACGCCGACACCCTCAGCTACTTCGCCTGGTTTCTCTCCTTCAAGCTTTAACCCAGCATCTACAACAATGGTTAGGGCAATTTTTCCGTCGTTTTCCTCAATTATTCGTTTCATTGCTTCACCCGGCTTTCCCACGTTTGCACCTGGGCCCTCGGCTTTTATGACATAAGCGGTTCGTCCTTCTATTGGCACCTTGGCCATGACAACATCTTTGGCGATTTGGGTCTTTTTATGCCCCAGCATCAGTTTGGCAGCCACCAGTGCGCCTGCTCCGTCGCCTATGGGTTGACCCTCAGTGAAAGCTTTTAAGGCGTTGGCGTAGGCTTCTGCCTCTCGCATTATCAAGGGAAGTACCATTTGAAGTTGCATGATGATGAATAGGCTGAAGGTTTTCTTGCCTAGGATGTAGAAGTGTCTCATTATTTTGAAGATAATGTTTAAAGCCAGAGCTGCTTCAAGCATGTTCTCCAGATTGTTTGTCTGCGTTTTGTCTGCTTGAGGCGCCATGAGGTGCACGTCATCCTTGAAGCGGAGGTCTCTTACGTCTAAGAGATGTTCCAATTTCTGGATGACACCTGAAGGGTCCATGTTCACTGGCGCTATAGCAAAATACTCGAGAAACTGGTCTACGCGTTGTGTTGGGTCGGTTGAGGGCTTACCTATGTCTTTAATGGTGTCTATAGCTATTTTTCTGCCTTTGTCACGCATGAATTTCAACCGCATCAGGGAGCTTTCAACTTCTCTTAGTATAATGTAGATTTGAATTCGCTGTCCATAAAACATGAAAACGATAAAGAAGGCGAAGAATGCTAGCTGCATAATCGTTCCTAGAAGATTATCCCCTATTGGAAGCAACTGCGAAAGCTGCGGCATTATCAATCGAAATCACTCAGTGAAAGACAGTAAAGAGAGGGTAATAAATCTTAAGGATTTTCCCTCTATTTGTATCATGTTGAGTAGAAAGATGTAAATACAGCGGTCAAGAGAACGACTAAACTTACCAGCAGAACTTCTCTACACATGTTAAAACAACATCAATTCAACGAGAATATTGATGCTTGAGCAGTGTGTAACAATTGAAGGGGCTGCCAGCTTTTCAGGTTTTGCACGGCCGAAGACCGCACTACAGCCAGAAACGGAGCGCAGTTTAACTTCTGAGTTCGGAACGGGTTCAGGTGGATCCCGCGCCCTATGGCCGGCAACCGAAATATCACGCTTTTTGGGTGCATATAAACGTGACGGTGAAATCTTTTCGTTAAGTTTCAAGTAATCCTGCCTGCTTTTTTGTGTTGCTAAAGAAAAAATTTATTGTGGCACTACAAAGCCGAGGAAAGTTATTTATGGTTCTGGAAAGCCTTATGTTTATCCTTTAGTGTAAGGATAATCTTAACATTTATATACGAGCATGGATACTCTCTACCTAACTGAAGGGAAGCCAATGGATATTTCAGAATGCAGTTCAGTCAAGCTATGGCTAAACAAGGCTTGTGGAAGTGAGAACACGAGAAAAGGCTACCTCAACAAGTTTGGGAAATTCTGTAGCCACTTAGATTTCAATCCAGACAGACTTCTTGAGGAGTGGAAGAAAGTGAAA
>JAUWZP010000035.1 GCA_030615265.1 Candidatus Bathyarchaeota archaeon | reverse complement strand
TCTGTAAAGAGTAAGTTGGATACTTCAAAGCGTTAAAACTGACAAACATGATTTGAAGCTCTTTAGAAGCTAAACCCGTCTTTTTCATAGTAGGAACTGTCACACTCATGCCGCGGATTAGAAAGAAGGAAGGATGCGGTGGAGAGGCAACATGTTGCTGGCTAGTATTCCACCTGAATGTCGAAAGATCTACTTCCAGTCGCGATTGTGGCGTTAACTTCAAATGTCATTCGCGTGTAGTTGCCCCAGCTTAAGGAACCGGCATAGTAATCAGTAGAATCTGTCAAGTCGAACGTGTTAAGGAAGATCCATGACCCCGGCGTAGTGTAGTTTTCATAGATGTGCATTTTTGCTCTTTCAAAATCGCCAGATGAGACAGCGCTTGTCATAGTAATATTATAGTTGACAGAGCCACTGGTACCATTATTCTTTAGGTATAGGCACTCTGTGAAGTTTATTGGTGTTCCTTGTTCCACATCCAAGTCAATAGTGGCAGTGCTACCAGCTATTGAGGCATCCCCAGGAGCATCGTCACCCAATATCCATACCATTTCCGCACCTCCAACTGTGATGCTACCGTCGATATACATATACCTATACACTGTTGCACTTGCTGTAGCTATGAGGAGCCATCCTAACATTAGTACGACGAGCTTAAGCGACTTTTTGTGGTTTATTTTTCCCAAGTTCATTCTTTGATTCACCTCCTTTTTCTTTTCTTCTCTAGGTTTTCCCTCACGAGTTTGAGGAGCGTATAGATGCTTATTCCGAGAACCCCGAAACACGCACCTCCAAGAGCGACAGCGCCCGTTACCAATGTCGTACTGCGCCAAGCAGGCACAAGAAAAACGTAGATGCCTAATCCCACAAGAAACGCTGCGCCTATTACGATTGTATCCAACCATTTTGGCTTGAAGAAAAGGTATAAGCTCGCTCCCATAACCACTGTGTCAAAGACAAGTATAACGACAAAGACAGCCTCTAAGGAAATTGCCGGAGTAACGACGAAGGGATGACTAGAGACGCTTACATAATTGCAAATAAAGAAAACAGCAGAAAGAACAGCAGGAATTGTAACTGAACCTAGAAAAGCTTTCGAAATCAACTGCAGTTTTTTGAAAAACGCCAGATAAACGTTAAGTGCAATCACGTTAGAAATTGCAACGATGAAGTAAAAAAGACAATACCAGAAACGCGTGTATTCTCCGAATATTGACAAAAACTCCCTGCTAATCAGCAGTTGACCGAAACCTGCAAGCGCAGCCAACTGAAAGATATAAGGGATCATTGTCGGGAAGTGCTTGTCCAAAAGACACGTCAATACACTACTTGCTTCAAAGATGTTTAGACCCAACAAGGCGAAGAGCTCTGGTTGAATTTGTGAAGCCATTTTTCTGACCAACTGTTGATCCTGAAAAGCTTCTGTATCAATTCGATTTAACATATATGAAGTCAGAATCTGAATTAGAATCTAAGTCGAAATCTGAATTAAGTATTTGCCTAATTCAAACCGACGATCACTTCAAGTCACGCTTTCAGGTGAAATCATACAAGAAGAAAAAATCAATGTAATAGGATTCGTTCCAGCAGATGTTGTCCGCCTAAAAAAAGCTGTTTGGTTTAGAAAATTAGATTCTGAACAGGTTAGACAAGTAGATCAGTTTCTCGCAGAGTCTGGTCGTTTCTGAAACGCCCTCGCGCGCGCAATGTGTGAACTGAAATGCATGCATGCTATTCAGTTCGGATAACCTAACTGAGCATTCACTCTATTCATCAGTTTAAAAAGATGCATAAGAAATTTTGGCGTTCCAGTGAGACTGTTAAGCTCATGTCACATATCGACCCTAAAGGGTCTGTTTTTCCATACAGAGTATAGGAAAAACCGCAAAATTTCTGGAGTTCAAAAGCTCATGGGAGTGGGCGGGTGGGAGCATGCATGCAAGTGAGCGTAGCGCGTTGAGTCAAAATGTGGTGTGTGGCGCAATCATTGGTTGTTGCGATTCTGATTCTGAATTCATACACCTTAATTAAGACTAGCAGTTTAATAGCACGTGTGCACGCTCCATATCAAAGAACTCTGGACGGTGCCCAACAATCTTGGATATTCCTCACATGGGGCGTGCGCAGTATTGTTCCTTCATCACCACAAGTTTGAGCACAAAACGGAGCAACAATATAAAGAACGGCGAGATATGCATGCATGCTAACGTGCGAAGATATATGGCTGGCGGGGTGGGCGACGTTCCAAGCTATCTTGAAGTGGGGTTTTGGTCCTCTTTCATAGACATCTCTAAAGCCAAGCAAAGCATCGATGAACTGGAGAAAGAACTGCGAAAATTGGGTGTGGTTGTGGATGTGTTGTTTGAAGAACCTAAACCAGCTCCCTTTGAGGTCATGCATTTCCCAATTTTGCATGGAAAAGGCAGGGCTGTAATTATGCCAGTTGCAGTGATCTGGACGTTGTGGGAGGGACTTGAAAAGATTTTACAGCCTTCAGGGCTTGCGGCAGTTCATTACGATGCAGGAAAGAACACGGGTGTGCACACAGCCAAACGTTTAAAGCAAAAGTATGATCTAGGGAAAACAGATCTAATTTCATCTTTTGCCCAAGCAATGAAGGCAACAGGCTGGGGGATAATAGAATTCCATGAGGTCGATTTTAGGCGCCTTTCTGGAACAATTATTATTAAAGAATGTTTTGAAGCGGTTGCGTGGCGAAAAAAACCTTACAAGGTTTGCCATTGGACCCGCGGGGTTCTCGCCGGATTCATGAGCACGGTATTCGAAAAAACGGTGGAAGCAGTAGAAGTCAAATGCCTAGCCACAGGCGACAAGCATTGCGAATTCAAAATTCAATCACAACCATAGCAACTTAGGAAAGAACTTCGAGGCCGAGGTTTATCAGAAAAGCACTAGGGTCATATTGGTTTGTGGCTCTGCAACGTTGACATACAACTGTTAACGGCTGCCGATTGCTTAGGGCCATTTGCACCTCGAAACGCCTAACCTCATGAGGCGTTACCCAGCCACAGTATGGACAAGCAAAACTTGAAACCCGACCATGAAGAATACGCTCTATTCTTTGTATGTCGTCAACTCTTCGTTGGATATCCCTTTCCGTTTTAGTCAGTATTTTTAATCGAGCTTTTCCCTGTTCCAGTTCCTCTTCTAGCGTGCTGATTTGTTTTTTAAGAGACCCTTTGTGAGCGATAAACTCTTGTAGGCGGCTAGGCTTGATACCAACAGCTTTTAATTGTTCGCAGAGCCTGGAGATTTCACGTCTCTTTCGTGCATCTTTAAGCTCCTTGCGTAGATTTTGGATCTTTCCATCTAATTCCTTCAGCAGAGCCACCTTCTCTTCGAACTCCTTGAGCAACTCCTGTCTTGCCTTCCCAGTTTCTTTTTCAAGTCTGGAAAGCTTAATTGCTGATTTCACAAGTTCAGCAGGGTCAACTAAGTGTTCTTCAGCTAACTTCTTTGACAACTCAACATACTGAGCAAGCTCGTTGACTCCGATGCCCAGCTCATCAAGTCGAGGGAGTATTGAACAAGCCCTTATAGCGTCCACTACAGCCACACCAGATTTTCGCAGAGCCATGTTCAATTCACGTAGCAGGTCGATGTCTGGCTCCGCTTTCCTCGCCTCCCCAACTATCGTGCTTATAGTTCCTAAACCACGCCCTAATCTACCCTTAATTTCGCGGTAGGTGAGACCAGCTAACCAAAGCCTAACCACCCTCCGCCTTACTTCATCACCTATCCTCCTCAACATGTTCACCCTCGTTCAGATGTTCGGATGTTCTGTTCGTTCGAGTGTTCAGATCCTCCCCACTGTATAGTCGTAGCCTACGATGGTATATAATCCTGACGAATGTTTTAAAATCCTTAATCTTAAGCGGCTCAACTCACAACTATGTGTGAGACGGCTTCCCACCCCCCGAGGGGGCCCCTGCACCACAAGCCACGTCCTAACTTACCTCGCCGAAAATGAGCTTTTCGTTGTGATGGAATCCCGTAAAACGTTTTCTACAGCCCAGTTTGGCAGGTTCTCTTGATATGAAAACGCCGACGACTAGACACAATTCAAGAAACCATACGCTCAATTCTCTCGGAGTATTTTTCCGAGAAAGAGTAGGGAGCTATGTGCGTCCTACTTGGGCGATGTTACAACGCCCTTAAGCCCTGATGAACCTATGACCTTTATAAAGGCAGAGGCAAACCCAGCAAAATCGAGGTGATGAATGCATGCATGCTAGCCCAAACCCTTCAAAAATGCCTACTCTTCAACAACATATTTTTCATCTACATACTCTAGTACAGGATTTCGACCTTTCATAACGTCTTCGACGACTTCTTTGGTGAGGCCCTGACATTCCAAGGAAAAGCGTAAGGCACCCTGTAAGCGTTTCAGCTCGTTCTCTAATGCCTTGAGCTTCTTGGTGCCTAGCTCCCATGCGGTCTTGTGCGACACCACATCTTGCTTTAAGGTCTCTATCGTCTTCTCCAGTTGCTGAATTCGATCTTGGCCTGCCGTGTATGCGGTCACATCAGTTACGCGGATCATTTTCTGTAGCTGCAGAAACAGCTTTTTGAGTCGGGTGTTTCGTATGTAGGTTCCATCACTTTTTGGCACCGCTTTGCCGCACATGAGTTTTCCGGCTGTCAAGCCCACACCGGCCTCAATGCAATAGGTTAAGAGCAGCTTCCGGAAACAGTGAAAGGTCAAGGCCTGTCTCTTAGCAACCTTGATATTAGCCTTTTCAGCCAAAGCCCTCAAAGTGTTGTTTATGGTGTCGTCTGTTATCGGACCTTTTCCGTTGCTTGGGAAAAGATATGGGTTCAGCTTGCTTCTTAAGGTGGGAAGATAAGCCTTCAATATGTTGACGGTTTCTGAGGATAGGAAGCCTCGAGCCAGAACCTTCTCCTTGCTTGTCATGCGTTGAAAGGGTATAGGCGGTTCCTGGTCCAGGTCTGGGACCTCGTCTTTCTTTATGCTGAGAACGTCAGCAAGCCGTAGCCCCAGGTCTTTACCTAGCAGCAGGATAACCTTGTTGCGAAGGGAGTCAGCAACCGCATACATGGCCCTGACGTTTTCAATGGTTAAAGGATATGACCTATCAGTTTCAACCGTCCTCTTGGCTTCGCTGCTTATGACTCGCATCTTCATGTCCACGTCAAAATAGTTGAAGAGCTGAATCAAGCCTAGAGTCATGGTTCGGCAGCTGTTGACGGCATAGCCTTTTTTCATCAAGCTACGGTGGAATTCTTCAAGTTTGTGTTCAAACCGGCGGCGCCTAACAGGATCCTTGCTCTCCAAATCCTTTCTTCGTTCCTCGAGAATTGTGTCCAAGTCCTTGCCATACCATTCGCTGAACTTCTTTAGACCATTACGATACTCCTTGAGTGTGTTCTTGCTTTTAGCCTTCTCCAAATAATCAAGGAATTGTTGGGCTTTCATGCGGGTATCTCCAACATACATATAGGCAACAAACTATATATCAGTTTCCGAAAAAATTCGGGTTTTCGGGAGATATCACCAGCGCACCGGGGGTTCAAATCCCACCCACGGTATTAAGAATCTGGTCGGCTTTCTCATCTGAAAGACATAAGAGCTTCTTTGAAGAATTACGTTTACAATGTGACTCAAATGGTTCAGTGGTTTAAACCTGATAGAAAAAACTTTGAAAAAGTGAGGATCCCTAAAGAGTTGGTATCCGCTCGCTACACTGAGAGCATCCCCTCGGGCCCGCCAAGGTGAAGCCTCGAAATGGTTTCGGTTAATCCGTTTGCAGAGTTTCGTGATGCGTGCGAAACTGCGCTACAAGACGTGTTAAGTAGATTGTTCCCTAACGTTTTTATCTCTGTTAGGTTGGATTTGCCTCCAAATCCCGAGTTTGGCGAGTTGGCGTCTTCTGTCTGTTTCGAAATTGGGAAGCAGACCGGGAAGAAACCGTTAGTTGTAGCCAAAAAAATTGTTGAAGCCCTAGATGTCTCAAAGATTCCACTTGTTCAAGACGTAACGGCTGCTGGAGGAGGCTACGTAAATTTTCATGCAAATCTCGCTGAGTTTTCTCGCTTAACCATAGAGTCCATTCGAGCCTCAGGCAAGAAATACGGATATGTGAAAGTTGACAAGCCAATAAAAATCATCGTAGAGCATACCAGTGTCAATCCGATTCATCCCATCCACATTGGACAGGCAAGAAACCCCATGCTCGGCGATGCCATAGCCAGAACATTAAAGGCAAGAGGACACAAGGTCTTTCGCCACTATTACATTGACGATGTTGGACGCCAAAGTGCGGTTATTGCCTACGGCTACGAGAAATTAGGCAAGCCAAAGCCAGAGGGCAAACCAGACCATTTCATCGGCGTTATCTACACTATAACAAGTTGCCTCACCGAGATTCACAGATTAAAAAAGGTGATTAAAAACGCCAGAGAACATTCCGCTGCGGAAGAGGTTTCCAGGCTTCAGCGAGAACTTAACGATTGGATGTCGGTTGCAGTAGACTTGGAAGCAAAGTATGCTCAACTTTTCGACAAACTTGCAGAAGAAATCAGTAAAGATGAAGATCCTGAATCAAAAATTGCCCACTTAATCCGTGAATACGAGGCTGGCGAAGAAAACGTCAAATCGCTCATCCGAGAGATCAGCCAACTTTGCATCGGCGGCTTTAAGGAAACTCTTGGAAATGCAGGGATAAGTTTCGATTCTTGGGATTGGGAAAGCAGCTTTGTTTGGAACAGCGACGTTAAAAAAGTGCTCAGCAAGCTTAAGACAACTCCTTATGTTATGCATGTTGGACAAGTTTTAGAGTTTGACGCAGACAAAGTAGCGCGAGACCTCGACCTTAAGCAGGCATTTGGCGTTAAGGAAGACTATGAAATTCCCTCTCTGACCTTAGCTAGGGCAGACGGCACCACTCTTTACACAACGCGGGACATCCCCTACACCATCTGGAAGTTTCAGAAAGCCGAACGGGTTATCAACGTCATCGGAATGGAGCAGCCTCTGGCTCAGCTGCAGCTAAAACTTGCTCTTTGCGCGTTAGGCCACATCGACTATGCAAAGAATCTAACACATTTTGCCTACAACCTTGTGAGGCTTCCAGGTTTTCGCATGGAAAGCCGTAAAGGTCGCTACATAACTCTTGATAAAGTGATGGACGAAGCCGTTAGAAGAGCTTATGAGGAAGTTTCTAAAAGGTCTCCACGTTTGTCTGAGGAGGAAAAGAGGAAGATCTCAAATTTCGTCGGCATCGGAGCCCTGAAATATGCTCTTGTAGAAGTGGACCCAAACAAGCCAGTTGTTTTCACATGGGACCGCGTTTTAGACTTTGAGAAGAACAGTGCACCTTACATTCAGTATTCTCATGCGAGAGCGGGAAGCATTATGCGGAAAGCGGCTAGAGAGCCGAAAAGTGCCGACTATGTCTTGCTTAAGGAACGTCTAGAACACGATATAATCTTGATGTTGGCGCGTTTTCCCGAAGTTTTCATAGAAGCCGCAGACAACCTTAAACCCAACCTTATCGCTGACTTTGCCAACGCTTTAGCTGACAAGTTCAACACGTTCTACAATGCACATTCTGTTTTAAAAGCGAAGCCGCCACAACTCAGCGATGCAAGATTAGCCTTGGTTGAAGCCACAAAAATCGTGTTAAGCAATGCTTTGAATCTGCTGGGAATAAAGGCTCCAGAAAGAATGTAGATGGGGCTAGATTTGCAGTCTGCCTTTCGTCATTAAGGGTTTACCATCCACAGTCACTGTAGGGTTTTTAACTATGCCGTCAGAGTGAATTAGCGCCAATGCATCTTGGTCATAATTGCTTCCAATGGCAAAGTGTACCGTGCCCAAAACTTTCTCGTCTTCCAAGACGTTTCCAATAATCTTAGCTTTTGGGTTGAGTCCTATGCCAAACTCGCCAACATTCCTAGCGTTTTTTGCATACTCTATGGCCTTTTCTTTTGCCAATTCGCCTTTCTTTGCCATCTTGAAAGGCTTTTTCTCGGCTTTTCTAATGTAAGCTTCAAGCGTCCTTGCTTCTTTTCCCCCATCAATTCTTGTTATGAAACCCTTCCTTATAGTAATCTTGACTGGATCCTTTATTATAAGAGTTCTTTCCAGGGTTATGCTGCCGTCAAAAACTATTGTGCCTTTTGCTGTTCCAAGCGTTGGTGAAATGAACACTTCGCCGCAGGGGAGGTTGCCGCCTTTTCCGGGAGTTTTGAAGTCGCCGTCATCCGTCATTGGTTTGCGTCCTTTGATTCCGAAAGTAACGTCTGTGCCCAACGCGGTTTTCACATTGACTTCCGCAGCGTCCTTCATAACTTCTGCAACTTTCGTAGTTATTTTCTGAAGAACTGGATAATCTATTGGAACTGTTCTGGTAAACATGTCGGTTGTCACTGTTGGAGACCAGAAAGCCCGTATCTTTTTAACTCCGCGAAGCAACTGGCTGAAAATGTGGGTGTAAGTCTTTCCATCTAATCCCTTGTAAGGGTTTGCCAATCCATCCTTGTCTTTTCCCAGTCTTTCAGCACTCAGAGAAATGGCAACTTCTGGCTCGGACTTGATAGCGTTAATAACTGCTGGCTCAGCCAAGTCAAAGGTCGTTTTCTTAGGCTGAACCATCAACGTAGGCAATGCATCGACGTTAGAAGACGCTAGATACAAAGCCTGCGATATACGGTGAACGTCTCTAACAGGATTAGTGATGATTAAAACGTGCTCGTCTTTCTTAACACCTAGAACTTCATTGACAGCAATATCAGCCGCTTTCAATAATTCTGCACTAACACGAAAATGAGGCTTGGACAAGCATGATTCCTCCATCACTACTTCGGGATTTCCTCTAAGATCGCCACGGCTGTGCTTGTTCCTATGCGGGTGGCTCCAGCCTCAATCATGGCTAACGCATCTTTTAAAGTTCGAATCCCAGCTGCTGCCTTAACGCCCATGTCTTTACCAACGGTTTGCCGCATCAACCTTACATCTTCAACCGTGGCTTTTCCACCAAAAAATCCGGTGGAGGTCTTCACGAAGTCCGCGCCAGCCTCTTTTGCAAGTTTGCAGGTAATTACTTTCTCTTCGTTTGTTAGCCATCCAGTTTCAATGATCACCTTGACTGTGACATCCTTATGCAAGCCTTTCACGTTGACCACCGCTTTAATATCCCTTTTTACAGTGTCGTAATCCTTCGACTTCAAAGCGCTTACGTTCAAAACCATGTCGATCTCTTCAGCTCCCAGTTCCACGACCTTTCTGGCTTCCAAAGCCTTAACCTCGGGCAAAGTAACTCCGAACGGAAACCCAACTGTGGAGCAAACCTTAACCTCGGTTGCTTCCAACATGTGCCTAACCAAAGACACAAACGTGGGATTAACAACAGCGCAGCAGAAGCCGTATTTTTCCGCTTCCCAACAAAGTTTAATAACATCATCCTTGGTAACGGCTGGTTTCACCAAAGTGTGATCTACCATCTTCGCCAATTGCCTGCGAGAAAACCGCATTTTCATGTTCTCCCAAAGAAATCTAACTATGCACCGATAATATCTAAATACCTTTAGGATGATGTTAAAGACAACGTCAGGGAGACCTCCATGAAAACAGAAGAACGATACGACCTAGGGAAGCTTGTTACCTACAAACCTAACAAAAGGTTGCCTATCTACAACTGGTTTCGCTTTAAAGAAGCGTTCTCCCCCAACTTTGTCAAGCTAATGTTAAGCCAATTCGATCTCCACGAAGGCACATGGGTTCTCGACCCGTTCTGCGGTGTCGGAACAACCCTGCTAGCATCCAAGGAAAGAGGAGTAAACGCTGTTGGCATCGATGCTCATCCAGTTTGCTCCTTTGTTTCTAAGGTGAAAACACGGGATTACCATCTGGAAACACTTAAGGAATCGAAAAGAGATGTTTTCTCGAGGAGGTTTGAGAAGCTCGATTTAAAGGGCATTGATCCGCTTCTCAGGAAAGCGTTTTCAAGTTATGCACTTGAAGATGTCTTATTTTTCAAGTCCGAAATCGGCAAGATTAAAGACTTAGTTGTGCGAGATTTCTTTGTGTTGGCACTTGTTGTTTCGGCTATGCGGGTTTCTTATGCGGTTAAAGACGGCGCAGTTATACGTTTCTTCAAGAAAAAGCATCCTCCTCTAAGGAAGGTGTTTAGGACTACTGTTAAGAAGTTCATTAGGCATCTGAGAAAGGCAGAGTTTAAGCCATGCGAAATTGTGGTAAAGCAGGGTGACGCTAGGAGATTAGACTTTTTGGAGACTGAAAGCTTCGATTCAGTTGTAACGTCGCCTCCGTACCTTAACAAGTTGGAGTACACAAGGGCTTTCGATGTTGAAGAGGTATTGTTGAAGGAGCTGATCGGCATTGATTCTACGAAAGCCTACTTGGGAGCTGATAGAGAAAGGGGTCAGGGTGTGTTTCCCAAATTAGACTTGCCCCCTATTGCCAAAGCTTACTTTTCTGATATGGAACTATGCTTGCGCGAAATGTACAGGGTTCTTCGAGAGGGTGGAAAAGCGGCGTTAGTTGTGGGTCAAGGCGTTTTTCCCGATGGAATTGTTGAATCAGACGTGTTGACCGCCAAGTTAGCTGAAAGTGTAGGATTCAACGCGGAGAAAAGGATCGTTGTTAACAAGAGAGTTGCCACGAGAGAAAGAACGGTTAAGATTGGCGTTGCATTAGAAAGTATTCTACTGTTGGCTAAATGAAGATGTTAGCTTTGGTCAAAACGTCCATCCACAAGGCTCTGGTCGAAATCGACGAATCTATACCTCTTATTGGTTGCATAGCATTCGGCCTGATAGACCGCGGCACAAACGTGATTCAAGTTCGTCCAATTTCGACATGTCCGCTTTCATGCATGTTCTGCTCAACAAATGCTGGTCCAAAATCCCGTATAAGACAGGCCGAATACATTGTAGCCTTGAACCATATGGTTGAAGAGTTTAGAAACCTTGTCAAATTCAAGGGAGAACGCGCAATTGAGGCGCACATTGACACGGTTGGCGACCCGTTAACATATCCGCATATCATCGAGCTGGTTCATGGGCTGCATCAGATAAAAGGGGTTGAAACGGTTTCCATGCAAACCCACGGCGTCTTGCTGAACGAAAAACTCTTAGATAGGCTTTCTTCAGCTGGGCTTTCAAGAATCAACCTTTCAATTGACGCTTTAGATTCTAAACTCGCAAAAAAGCTTGCAGACGCAGAATCGTATGATGTTAGTCGCATAATTGATTTAACGAAATATATTGTTGAGAACACATCCATTGATTTGCTTCTGTCCCCTGTGTGGGTGCCAGGCGTAAACGACCAAGAGATTCCAAGAATCATCGAGTTAGCATCCAAGGTTGGAGCTGGAAAAAGAAGCCCACCGTTGGGAATACAGAAATATAATGTGCACAAACATGGACGAAAAGTGAAAGGTATCAAGGCACTGAGATGGAAACAATTCTACGCCAAGCTTAGAGCATGGGAAAAACTCTGCAAAATCAAGTTGGTTCTGCGTCCAGAAGACTTCGGGATACATAGGCGCCTCAGGCTTCCCATTCTATACAGGAGATTAGAAAAGGTAAAGTTGCACGTAGTAGCATCTGGATGGCTCAGAAGGGAAAAGCTAGTAGTTACAATGCAAGGTGACAGAACAATGACTCTAATCAACGCTGAAAACATTCCAGTAGGCGCAAAAGTCAAAGCCCACGTAATCGCCAACAAACACAACATCTACCTAGCGGAAGCAACTTAGCTTTATGGCAAATCCGAAGATTCAAGTTCGGTTTAAAATTCGTGTTAATGCTCACTCTTCAACTCTAGAGAAAAGAGAGATTTTGTCCTTCAAATCTAGGAGTTTGTTCTTGATAATATCCCAAAGAGCGCGCGCATAAGGCTTTTAGAGACTTCCACAAGTCATAAAACTGAAGTACGAGACCTAATAACGATGCACCAAG
Organism: Candidatus Bathyarchaeota archaeon; assembly: GCA_030615265.1. Classification (GTDB taxonomy): domain Archaea; phylum Thermoproteota; class Bathyarchaeia; order Bathyarchaeales; family Bathyarchaeaceae. Next base: position 7,409 of record JAUWZP010000035.1, on the reverse strand, counting down.
GATAAGATTAGCGGTTTCACATCAATGGAGGAAAACATGACGTGAAAGTCTTGTTTGTAGAACCCCCAAAGGATATCTGGTTTGTGATGGGGGAATATGTGCCTCCACCCTTCGGAATAATCCAGCTTGCCACCTACCTTGAAAGAGAGATGGAAAACGTAGATATTAAGGTCCTAGACTGTAACGCTCAGCAAATTGACTGGAAGGGGCTGGAAAAGAGAATACAATCCTTCAATCCTGACGTTGTGGCTTCAAGTGCATTAGCCACTTGCAACACTTACTTGGTTGTGAGAACGCTTGAAATTGCCAAAGAGGTAAATCCTGATATTCTCACGGTTACTGGAGGTCAGCATTTCACAGCAACAGCTCAGGAAAGTCTAGAAGCATATCCTGAAATCGACGTCATTGTAAAGGGAGAGGGGGAACAAACTCTTGTAGAACTCGTCAAATACGCAGAGGAAAACCTTTCCTTTTCAAAATTAAAGGGCATCTCCTTTCGACATAAAGGGAAAATTCTGCATAATTCTCCTAGGCCACTGATAGAGGATTTGAATGAACTTCCCTATCCGGGATATCATTTCGTCAAGAACATTTTACACAAATATCATTTCACCGCGATGGCTGGTCGCAAAGCTCGCTATGCATTGATCGAGGGTGCAAGGGGTTGTTTACACCGCTGCACTTTTTGCACCCAATGGCGGCACTGGCAAGGCACGTGGAGAATGAAGTCCACTGCGAGAATTGCTGATGAGATAGAGTTTTGCTATCAAAACTACGGAAGCAAATTCATATGGCTGACCGATGACAATTTCGGCTCAGGCAAGCGGGCAAGCAGCCTCGCTGATGAACTTCTTCAACGAAAAATGGGGGGTGATCTGATGTTGTTTTTGCAATTAAGATGTGATGACGTTATCAAGAATAGAGAGGCCCTACCTAGAATGCGTGAGGTTGGTCTTCACTGGGTTATGATGGGCGTGGAGAGCCCGAGAGATTCAACTCTTGAGAGTTTCAGGAAGGGTATAACTGCAGAGCAAGCAAAGAAGGCTGTGAAGCTGCTAAAGGAAAACGACATTTTTTCCCATGCAATGTTTGTTATCGGTGAACGAAAAGACACTGCTGAATCCATCGCAGATTTGAGAGAGTTCGCCAACGAGTTGGACCCAGACTTTGCCATATTCACTGCTCTTACGCCATTTCCAGGAACTGAAATTTTTGAGGAAGCTGAACGCAATAGATGGATTGAAGATTTCAATCTGTCGCATTACGATATGGCCCATGCAATCATGCCCACAGAAACGTTATCAAGAAAGAAGGTGCAGGAAGAACTCTACACATGTTATAGAAGCTTCTATGGTTCTTGGAGAAGAAGACTCGGAGGAATATTTTCCAGCAACAAATTGAAAAGAACACTTTTCAGACATATGATGCGTAAAGGCGTTGTAAGACAATTTAGGAACCTCTCTTAAAGCGCTCACAAGTTCCCAGAATCAGCCTACTATTTTTTCAGATATTGCCCAGGGGGCGTTTGCGGGTCCCGGCCGGGGGATGCGCGCACAATCCTTAAAAGATGTAGGAGCAGTAATGGTTAATCGGAAAGCGTGAATAGTGGAGGTTTATGTTTGCCCTTTTGCAAGAAGTGTGGCGCTGAGTTGAAGGAGGACGCGAAGTTTTGCCCCAAATGTGGAACTCCTGTAGGTGCGGGGGAAAGAGCTAGGCCTAGGGGAGGGTATGCCAAGGAGAGGGAGGCCTGTTTCGGTCCGCCTGGGTCTGGCGGAGGCATGTGGGGGGCCATATCCTTCGGTGTGTTCATAATCGGCCTTGGGATATTATGGCTTCTCGATTGGTTTTGGCCGGGAATCCTCATTCTGATTGGGCTGTTGGTCATCATAGGCGGGTTGGTGACCCTTTCGCGCAGATGAGCATCGCGCACTTCTAGCCAACCTACCGATCTTTTAACAAACGCGCGCAGATCAACCTACTAGGTTTTTGTATGTAACAAGCCCGACTTCACACGCTGAGGACAGCCAGGCTTACATACGTAAGGCCCCGATATGCGCGCGCACCAAAAATTTTATGAATATTCACTATCGATACAATGGTTCATTGGAGTGGATTTTTTGGTCTATTGCACCAAATGTGGCACCACGAATGAGGAAGATGCTAAATACTGCGCTAAGTGTGGGGCGAACCTAGGGGTCTCACGGGAGAAAAGCTTTGAAAGACGTGCGGAGGAATGGGGAGAGGAATTTGGGAGACGTGCAGAGGAATGGGGAGAACAGTTTGGAAGGCGTGCGGAAAAGGAATGTTTCGGGCTTCCTCACGGTGGCGCCATCGTAGGCCTCATCATTGGCGCAATAATAATAATTGTGGGGCTTTCTTGGATACCTGGATTGATTCCGCCTGAAGTGCGCGATGTGACTGATCCTGTCTTCTGGCCACTCATCGTAATTGTCTTTGGCATACTTGTTATTGCAGGAGCCACGTACGGGCTCAGCCGCAGACGATAATGTACGCATGCATACAGGTGGATCTTATGTCTAACAAAAAGTCCGAACAGTTGACGCGTGCTGAGGCCAACCTACTAGATCTCTGACTCAAAATCTTATTGTGCAGTAGCTTCCAGCTTTACGAACGCAAGCGCCAGATATGCCCTTGGTGCGCGTGCATTCTTTATTTCTTTTGGTTCCGTGTTAATCAGAAGATTAATGGCGGGCCCGAGGGGATTTGAACCCCTGGTCTCCGGCTCCGCAGGCCAGCGTCTTAATCCAAACTAGACTACGGGCCCCTTCTCGACCTAACAATTTAGTCGTTGGAATAAAAAGATTTTTTATGTTGATGAAAGAGGGGTTGAAAAATGATTTATGTTGTAAGAGAGTTTAAGTGAAATTGGGCGGCGGACGTGACCAAGCGGGGAATCTTCATCTGTCTCGAGGGAATCGACGCGAGTGGAAAATCAACGCAGGCTCGTTGGTTAGTGAGAAATCTTCGTAGCAGAGGTTTTGACGCCATCTATACAACTGAGCCTAGCAAAGGTGAGGTTGGAAGTTTCATACGGCAATATGTGCTTCAACGTAAGAGACGGGTTCCAGCCGTGGTTGAGGCTCTTCTCTTCGCTGTTGACCGCGTTGACCATGTTGAAAGCAAGATTGAGCCAGCGCTGGAGTCTGGCAAGATTGTGGTTTCAGATCGTTACGTGTACTCTTCTTTGGCTTATCAGGGAGCCGCGGGATTAGACATCAACTGGATTAAACAGGTTAATAGCATGGCTCTTCCACCGGACTTGGCGATTTACATTGATGCTCCACCTGAAGTTGTCTTGAAAAGAATGCGACGGAGAAAGTCGATTATGGAAACTTTTGAGAATCAACGCAGAGTGCGGGAGGTTTACATGCAAATGGTACGCGAAGAACGTTTAGTATTAGTTGATGGAAACCGGCCAGCAAGTGAAGTGGCGCAGAACATTCTGGCTATGGTTCTTAAGCGTTTAAAGAGCGTGTAGATACTTCAAAACAAGCGCTTTCTGGGCTTCTCTTTTCAGTTTTTCGTTTATCTTGTCTGTCAGAAAAGTGATCAAGTCTTCTATGGAGACGCGTTGATTTCCTCGTTCATGTGAAACCAGTAGCTCCATGGTTTTTCTGGAAAAAGTGAAGCGGAGCATGTTGTAATCAAATCTTAGTGGAGCGCGTTTTCCTTTGGCGTTGACCGTGTGGTAGCGGGTGACAGATAATATGTCAATTACGCTCAGGGGTTTTGTTTCTATCTGTTTCTGGAACCGTTCGAGTTCTTCCTTGTCAAGGTAGTTGAACGTCATGTCTTCAGCTATGCCGAATTCGAAACTAACTTCGCATTTAGACGTTAAGAAAGATGTGAAATCTTTCATGCTGTATACTTCTTGGTTGAGTTGGTGAGCCACTTCAAGGATCGCTTGTTGCAAGTGCCGGGTAGAAGACGGAAAGGTGAATCTGGCTAGGCCTTGAATGACCTGTGGAAAGTTTTCGTAGCGTCCCAGCAATCTCCCTTTGGCCTTCGTCATGTCCGTTTCATCTTTCTTACCTTTTCAAGATTTTCCAGCAGAGTGGATAAAATGTTGCTTAGTTTCTGCAGTTGTTCCGGGTCGCTTTCTTGTTGGATTTTCTTTTCTATTTCTTGAATCTTCGCCAAGACGGTGGCTTGGAGCGTGCCGAGAAGCATTGGAGCTGTTACGTTCTCAGTGGATTCGCCCTCCTTTACCACGACCACTGGTTTTTGGCATTTGGCGCACCAGAGTTTTCCGCTTCTTAGTTTGAACAGGGGTGAGGCGCAGGCTGGGCACGAAAGGTCGGTTAGAGTTGCCCCTTGGCGTAGAAGGTCAACCATGGCTTCAAGTCCGTTTGTTTTTTTGGGCAAGTTTTATAGCCTCACAAGAAATCTAGTTAGGGTAGGTAATTTGAATATCGCTTAAGCTTATGGTTTGGGAGGTTTCTCTTATGGTGAGAAAGAAAAAGTTGCAGGAATATGAGGAGAGAATTAAGCAGGCAATGGGTGTTCTTGGAATGGTTGGTGAAGACACTACGACGCCGCGGAACATTCGGCGGGCAGCTAGACAATCTATAGAAGCGCTTGAGTTAGCGCAGTATACACCAGCGGTTAGGGCTTCAAACGCTATATCAATTTTAGACGAGATTTTGCAGGATCCTAACATGCCGCCTTATACGCGGGTTAAACTGTGGAACGTGATGAGCCTACTAGAAGCCATAAAAGACTAGCTACAGCGCTAAAAGACTACTTTCGCTTCATTTGCGTTTTCGGAAGAGCTTTGGTTGCATGCGTGCAAGTTTGTGAGGCCCCTGTATTTGGCTCCAAATATTCAGGGGTGCATGGAAAACTAGAGGGTGTGGAGGGTCCTTATTTGCAGGGTTGGAGGGTTTCTACAGTGCGCATTGCTTGCGGTTTTTGGGTGATTGGTGAAGGTCTCTCAGAAAAAAGCCTGTTTTCAACATACCCTGCCTACTTGGCTCCAAATATGTTCACTTCGATAGGTCGCGCGCCCGCGACATGAAGGTAGCAGTGGCTTTGCCGGGCTTTTGGCTACTACTTCTAGGCTTGTTCCGAGTCAGTTTACGTATGAGGTTAAAGCTGTCGGGAGTTGTGGTGGTGAAGCAGCACGTTCCACGCACAACCACAACTGCAATAAAAAGTAAGGGTCAAAGAAGGAAAGCCTTGGCCCAGCGGCACGTAAGTTCAGTTGGAAGCGCATCTTTCAGTAGTTGTTGTTGTGCTTTTCCTACGGTTTTGACGAACAACAACAAGTACGCAAGCCTTTGCAGTTGAATTCCAGAAGTAGTAGTCTTATAGGGCGCTGTTGAGGGCTACTATTGCTTTTGAGCCAAGGCAGGATGCTTCGGAGGTTGATAGTTGTCGTTGTGTTGCGCCAGTTTTCCTTGACAATAACGAGCGCTTCTGTAGGTTCAGGTCCCGCCATGTCCTTCGCAATCATCAAATTTCAAGGACGCGTGCTCTACTCTTTCGAGAACCCGTATGCACCAATTTTCCTATGAAGACTCCAGTATTCTCCTTGGTTATAGACGAAAGGAGATGCTCTGTTAAAATCGATTCTTCCCTTCTCATCTAGAATTTCTTGGTCAACGTGAACATGCACAATCTCGCCAAGAAACAGGTGATGGACGCCCAACGGAATTATCTTCTTAACGATACATTCAATGTTCACTGGGCATTCTTTAATAAGTGGAGGCTTGACCTTTTCCGCAGGTTCAGGAGTTAGTCCCGTTTGAGAAAACTTATCCACATCTTTGCCTGAAACTGTTCCGCAAAAGTCTGTCTCCTTCACAAGGTCCTTGGTTGGGATATTCACAACGAACTCTCCAGAACGTTCAATAAGCCCGTATGAATGCCTGTGAGGACGGATGCCTAAACCCATCATAGGTGGGTTAGAGCAAACTGTACCCACCCATGCTAAAGTGATTATGTTGGGCTTTTCTTTAGAGTCTACGCAGGTAACGAGAACAACAGGGCAGGGAAACAAGGCAGTCCAAGGACTTTTTTTGATTTTCATAAACTGGCATTCTCCTGAATGCTGTAATTAACCTTTCCTTAAAGGGCGCGTCGCCTGCGTCTGCTATCATGCGCTGAAAGACTATTCTTTCTTTTGAATACCCCGCGCCTTCAATGTATCCACTAGCTTTCTTGGCAGTTCAGTCTTCTCATGAAGTCGGTCATCGTAAGCAACAATCGTTACTTCTGCCTTGGCTGCCAATATCCGTTCCTTTTGCATACTACTCTTTTTGTAGAAAGTGTGTGACAAAGTTATTGATGTAACGCCAACCTTTTTGATTTCAGTCTTCAGGTCTATCAAGTTTTCTGGGGAAACGGGTGACACGTACTCGAAATGGGCAGCCCTCCTGGGAAACGATATTTTATGTATCTTATGAAAATACATTGGGGTGAAACCTAAGCTTTCCATCAAACCTGCTTCTCCTTGTTCGCAATAACGGCAGTACATTCGCCAATTCAACCTTCCGAACGCGTCTGTATCTTCTGGTAGCACTCTTATATTTTTTTCTTCGTATGACATGATGATCTAAAAGATAAGATGTGTAGTCAGATAAAAGTCAATCCTAGGTCAAACATGAATGCGCGCGCGTGCGACAGCTGGGAGATCCTAGAAGGAAACTTGAACAATCATCTACTTTCAATCATGGTCTACAGAGGAATATGAATGTCAAGCAAGATGAAGCAGAACACTAGAGGAAACAAACAGAAAAAAAGGGAATTTGCGCGGGACATCGCCATCTCAAATGGTTAGAAGCAACAAACGACTAAGCGAAATGCTTGTTCGGTTTAAATGCTTAAGGCTTCGTCAAATGTCTCGTAAAGCTTTATAAGTTTTGTTAGTAATTAACAAAGTATGGGTGACACAACCAAACATGCAAACATAGCCTTAGAAAACTTAGAAGGCGCACTAGAGGAGCTAGAAAACAGAAGGTTTTCCAATGTGGGGCTTCTCTCTCTTAGGGCGCTAGAACAAATGGTAGAAGCTTGTGCTTTCAAAGAAGGTTTACACTTTCACGAACACCGAAGAACCGCACATAGAAATCGCCGTAATTGGCTGAAGACGTATCATCCCGACCTACTAGGCGCTTGGGATCATCTTTGGGGCATCTACGGCGCGTTGGGATATGGAGGATTGGATGGTGGAAGGGCTGACCAGGCTTTGGCTATCCTTAGGAAATGTCTGGCTGAGCTCAGTAGGAGGGAAAAGATTGCAATCAGAGGTTTATGAGGAAGTAGAATGCGTTGTTGATAAGATGAAAGAGGTCGAGGGAACCATTGGTGTGGTTTTGTTTGGTAGCTATTCGAGAGGTGACTACGACGAAGGAAGTGATATTGACTTTCTTGTTGTCTTTAAGGAT
>JAUWZP010000036.1 GCA_030615265.1 Candidatus Bathyarchaeota archaeon | reverse complement strand
GTAACTCTAACCTTCACTTCCCTACTCATGCAGAATGAGTCAGCAAAGTTTGAACTAACCTACCAAGTTCCATGGGAAAACGTCGCCAGTCAAAGAGATTGGCAAAACTATCATGTAAACCTGACATCATTCGAAGATTTCAACTGGAAAATAGGAAAACTCGCTTTAACCTTAACATTGCCGGAAGGCGCTGAGTTTACCCAGTCGCCAGATTTAGGTGTGGCTCAAAAAAATGAATTTCAAGAAACTCTGACCTTCGTTTACTACAATGTCACATCGTTTCAAAACATTTCTCAAGAAGCTACCTATGAATACACGATCTTCTGGTCTTCTTTTCGACCGACCCTATGGGTTGGAACAGGGGCAGTCATTTTAAGCATCTTGGCTCTTCTTTGGCGTGCCCCCCGACCAGCGGCTCCCATTCCCACGATCCTAGTAAGACCTGAAGAACTGAAGAGTTACGTTGATGCCTACGAGCAAAAGAGGAGGAATCTCAGCGCGCTTGAAACGTTAGAAGAAAGAGCGCGTAAAAGGAAGATTCCACGCCGCCGCTACAAGGTGAGGAAGCGAGCATTAGAAAGTCGTCTTTCAGTTTTGTCTAAGGATCTTGCTCGGCTCGGAGAAAAGTTGCAGACTGCTAGTCCTAAATATGCAGATATGATGCGGCAAATTGAGATTGCTGAGGCCGAGCTGGAGGGTATTGAAGCAGGTATTCGCCGAACTGAAACTAGGTATAGGCGGGGCGAAATCTCTACAGCCGCTTATCATAAGTTGCTTGAAGATTACTATCGGAGAAGAGAGAGAGCTAGAACCACAATTGAAGGGGTACTCTTAAGGCTTAGAGAGGAAATCGCCTAATTCCAAAACACTTTTATTTTTAGCCCCTATTTCTCGTTAGATTCTCAAAGGAGAAAGGCGTCATGGTTGAAGTAAACGTTGACAATGAAAAATGTGATGGATGCGGAACTTGCGTGGACATTTGCCCAGTGGATGTGTTTGAAGTAAAGGAGGAAAAATGCTACATCATTAATCCAGATGAATGCCTTGTTTGCAAAGCATGCGAAGTCCAGTGTCCAAACGGCGCCATTGAAGTTATCGAGTAGATTGCAGGATTAAGAATCTTTTAAACTCCAAAATGAAGATTGAACCCGTTTAACTTTGTCTATAACCCTTTTACCCCGTTTCACAAGCTTAGCAGAAGGTTGCCAACTGCGTTTGCCCTCAACCGTATAGGGAACACCTGCTAATTCTGCAATAACGTTGCTTGTCATTCTCCCCAAAGCTGTAAGATGGTATCCGCCTTCCAAAATTGCCACGAGTTTTCCATTGCAGAACTGAGATGCTAGGTTCAAAATTGTAGAAAAAACTTCCGTGTAGACCTGCGCAGAAAGTGAAAGTGCTCCAATTGGGTCTGCGTAGTATCCGTCAAACCCTGCTGAGACCAAGATAAACTCTGGTTTGTACTGTTGAGTTATGGGAACGACTATCTGGTCAAAAGCTTTAATGTAGACTTCATCTGGTGTTCGAAACGGAAACGGCATGTTCACCGTGTATCCTTGTCCTTCTCCTTCGCCCACTTCATCAATGAAGCCTGTTCCTGGAAAGCCTCGTGGGTCTTCATGCAAACTCATATAGAGCACCTTGTTTGAGTTGTAGAAAATTTCTTGAGTACCATTTCCATGGTGAGCGTCGATGTCCAAGATTAAGATGCGTTTAAGACCGAAATAGCGAAAAAGGTAGTTGGCAGCCACCGCGGCGTTGTTGAAGATACAGAAACCCAGAGCATAATAGCGACCCGCATGATGCCCTGGCGGTCGAACAACTGCAAAAGCATTTTGAAATTTTTCTGCTGCAACGAGCTTCACTGCTTCAATTGCTCCCCCGGCTGACAAAAGCGCTACTTCAAAGCTCTTGGGGGACACAACGGTGTCGCCGAGGTCAAGTAAACCGCCTCCCGATTGGCAGAAACGTTTCACAAGGTCGACATACTCGGGATCATGAGCAAGTTCTACGTCTTCGAGCCGTGCTGGTTTGGGCTTAACAATTGAGCACCTTCCAGTTTCAAGAAGCCCGCTTTTCTCCAGCTCTTTTCTTATGGCTCGCAGGCGTGCAGGAGATTCCGGGTGGTCTCTTCCTGTGTCATGTTCCAAATATTTAGGCGTGAAGATGATGGCTGTCTTCATGGCGGTGCTTCCAAATCTGGAAACGTCTCGTAGAAACGTTGTTTAAGATAGCCCCCAACGGTTAAGCCTTCCGATTTCGCCAGTTTTCTCAGAGCTTTGTCTACTCCAGTTGCGTACTGAACCGCCTTTTTTGGTCGATTAGCAACAGAATCCGGTATTTTCAGGTTTTCAGCCACTTTTCTCAGCACTCTTTTCCGAAGTGAATCCTCGACAGATTCTATTTTCATTTTGAGTGGCAAACTGAGCGCAAAGTTTACGACTTCTCGGTCTATGAAGGGCAAGCGTAGCTCAACTTTGTGGAAGACGCAAACGTGCTGGTCTCTTTGAAAGTTGGTTTCATAGGATGAAATAACGTCTTTATACAAGGTTTTCCGTAACGCTTCAGAGCCTTTTTGGTCAAGTTCAGCAAGATATCTTCGGTAGCCTCCGAAAAGTTCGTCGGCGCCTTGTCCAGCTAAGAGAACATGACATCCAGTCTTAGAGGCGATTTCCGCTGCCCAAAAGAAGGGTATTGCAACCCCAACTTTCATTGGGTCAGACTCTTCGATTAGCCACAGAACTTTGGAAACAGCTTTCTCAACGTCGCCAATATCATATGTTTGAATGTGAATAGGAAGCCCTAATCTCTTACTTGCGCCTTCAGCATGTCTCAGCTCTTCTTGATCTTTCAGCCCCACAGAAATGAGTTGAATGGCAACTCCGCTCATCTTCGCCAACACAGCTACAACACTACTATCTAGACCGCCGGAAAAAGCCACAGCGACCTTCTTGACGTCTTTAACCCTCTCAACTGTTGATTCAAGCAAAAGATGCCCAAGATGTTTTGCAGCGGCTTCCATACCTATCGACCTTATTCGAGGCTGAACTGTCGTTGCCACCTTTTCAAACGTGAAGCCACGCGCGGTTATCACAGCGATGTTCCCAGGCGGAAACGACCCTACATCTCTTATTCCAAGAGCCCATAACGCCTTACGTTCCGAAGCCAAACCGCAAGTATTTTCATTTTCACCGTAGTACAGCGGAGTTGTTCCTAACGCATCGCGTCCAGCAATAATCTTGTTGGAATAGGAAACAGCAAAAGCGTATGCGCCATCGAGTTCCTTTAAAATGAGCCTTGCTTTTTCCTTCGAGTCCTCTTCGAGTCTGCTCTCAAATACTTCTAAGCTAGGGTTTTCACCGGAAGGAAAGAATCGTCCATCGAAAACAAGTGCATAGCCCTTTCCTAAAACTGGCTGTGGCACATCGCTGCTAATGATGCGTGAAAGATCATATCCGATAGCTATGTTGGAGCTTAAGTTTGTGTCTTCTAATTCTTCCAGAGACCGTGTTATCTTTACAGAGGTTTGAGTGGCAACTCCGTGAGCGTCGGTTCCTCTGTGCATTAGCCCTCTTAGCATGGCAATAATCGTTGGAACAGCATTACCGCCTTTTTTGTCCACAACCGCTGCTATTGCACCCATAACTTAAACCCCGTTTATAAAGGATTTTTCGACGGGAATACGTGTTCTCTGTTAAGGCTTTAATGTTTTCTGACTTCGCAAAACGGTAAATGTTATCTTTAGTGAATGTGTGTTCAATGCTGGAGGAGAACGGCTTGCCCATTCTTCCTATTGACACCCGACGTTACGGAACACCTGAAATGCTACAGATTTTCGAGGAGGAAAACCGTCTTCAAAGAATGCTAGATGTAGAAGCCGCACTCGCTTGGGCACATGCCGAAGTTGGCGGCATTCCTCGCAAGGACGCTGAAAAAATTGTCAAAACTGCTTCTATTAGACACGTCAAACTTAGCCGCGTTAAGGAGATTGAACAAGAAATAAAACATGACGTCACCTCACTTGTTCGGGCACTAGCAGAAGCTTGCGGCTCCAGCGGAGCATACGTTCATCTGGGGGCCACGAGCTCCGACATCTTGGATACGGCGACGGCTTTACAACTAAAGGATTCACTCACCCTTCTGGAGAATAGACTTGACAATCTTGAAAAGAATCTGCTCAGTAAAGCTGGGCGTTACAAGAGGGCAATCATGGCAGGAAGAACTCACGGTCAACATGCATTACCTACAACTCTCGGCTTCAAATTCGCAGTTTGGACTAGGGAAATAGCCCGCCACATCCAACGGCTACGAGAATGTAAAGAACGCATTTTGGTTGGGAAGATGAGCGGGGCTGTTGGCACTCAAGCTGGACTTGGCTCAAACGCCTTGAAGATACAGCAACTTGTAATGGAAAAACTGGGCATTAAGCCAGCGGAGATTTCTACTCAGATTGTGCAAAGAGACCGCCACGCCGAGCTCATTTGTCTTCTAGCCGTGATAGCCTCTACGCTTGACAAGATAGCCATTGAAATCCGCGAACTTCAGCGAACCGAGATTGACGAGCTAGCTGAGCCCTTCCAGAGAGCCAAGCAAGTTGGCAGTTCAACCATGCCACATAAACGTAACCCAGAGCTTTGCGAACGAGTTTCCGGACTCGCCAAAGTCATGCGAAGCCTAGTGATTCCAGCCTTAGAGAACATTCCAACTTGGCATGAACGAGACTTAACACAGTCTTCAGCCGAACGGTTCATTATTCCAGAAGCATGCATTCTCACCGATTACATGCTAAATCTTATGACAAACATCATAGAAAACTTGCAAGTCTACGAGAAGAGAATGCGCAAGAACATAGAATTAACCAAGGGACGAATCATGTCCGAGGCAGTTATGATAGCGCTAACACGTAAAGGAATGAGCCGTCAAGAGGCGCATGAACATCTCAGACGCTTGGCAATAAAAAGCACGATGGAAAAGCAGTCATTCAGAAAAGTTCTTTTAGAAGACAAAACTGTGCGAAAAAAGATGAGTGAAAGGGAGATCAGTAAAGCCTTGAATCCACGGAACTACTTAGGCACTGCTGTAAAGCAGGTGGAACTTGTTATTAAGAAAACAAGGCGAGAGAGAAAAGCTAGAGGATTAGTTGACTGAAGAGTTGGAGAACTTCTCTCAACCTTTTAAGCCGCGCGTTGAATGGTCAGTACTCTGTTATGGCTCTTTGCTCTAACTCTTCGCCTTTCTTCAGTTTTTTCCATTCTTCTGCTTTAATAAAGCCGCCTACTTGGTCTTTGATTTTCTTTGCGAGTTTAAGTCCGATAAAGGGTAGCCGTGTCAATTTTTTCATAGGGGCTTTCTTGAGGTCTTCAATTGTTTTCAAGCCAGCATTGTAGAGTATGCGAGCGCGGACTCGTCCTATTCCCTCAAGCTTAACCAGTGGCAGAAGCTCTTTCTTTACTCCTTTTTGAGTTCTCTCCATGAGCTGCGAAAGACCGGGCAGGATGTCCTTATGCTTGAAGAGGCGTGTCAGTTCATGTGAAGCGTAGAGAAGCCACTTGGCAGAGTTGATAATGCGGTAGATGTCGCCTGGCTGAACCCGAAACTTCCCAATAATTTCATCTTCGCTTGTCTCTTCAATCCAAGATTTCAAAACCCAAGCCAGCTTGGCTTCGCCCAAAAATCCTTCGAAAGCGATGCGGTCTTCCCATTCGTCGGGAACTGGAAACATAAACTCGCTTCTGTGCTGGTCAACGAAAAGGGCGAGTTCATCTATTTCTCTGGAGTAAGGTCTTAGCCTAGGAAACATGTCCGGTGTGTGCGCTATCAAATGCAGATAACTTATGTCAGTAAGCATCGGCGCTCGAATTTGCAGGGCTTCTCTTATTAACACGCCTGTGATCGGGTCTATGTACAGCTCTGAGATTCGACGTCCAAACCTCGTCGCATAAATATTCTCACCGTTTACCTCAATCATCTCTTCGTCGTAAAGAAACTTCAGAATCTTCGCTATGACCCCCCGGATGGCTTTCGCATCATACTGATACGCATAGAAGGTCTTGCCGAAGAAATCATATATTCCCTGCTCAGTGTGAGCAAAGTCAGCGGCGATTGTGGCTAAAACATGAGACCGCAAAACACGTTCCACCGCTAGTTTAGACCAGATGCGTTCAGGCTTAGCTAACACGTAGTTTTCCATCAAATAGTCTTGTTCATCTTCGGTCTTAGCTAGAAGAAGGGCTTCACCCACCTTATCGTAGCGGGGTCTTCCAGCGCGCCCTGCCATCTGTTTATATTCAAGCACCGAGATCGGGTAATAACCATAGCCGGGATCATACCTTCTATAATCATGGACGATCACCATTCTGGCTGGGAGATTTACGCCAAAAGCCAGCGTAGGTGTCGCGGTTAAAACCTTGATTTTCCTATTGCGAAAAGCCTTTTCGATCAGTCGCCTGTGGGCGCCGCCTAACCCAGCATGATGAAACGCCGTTCCACGCCTAACCAGTTCAGCAAGCATATCGCTTATTCGAGTTCTCTCACCTGCGGCTAAAATCTGTTCGGAAAGCCGCTGTAAAAAACGCTTTAAAGGCTTAGACAGAAGGCTGTTTACTTCTAAAGATGCTTTCTTCGCCAAACTTACAGAGTTTCTTCTAGTTGAAGCAAAGATGAGCGCTTGTCCGCCCGACCTCACAATGTGTAATGCAAGGTTTACAGCAGGGTTCTTCGAATGCTCCTCGATCCTAGTTGCGTCACCGTCTTTGAAGAGAATCTCATTCTGGCACGCTACACCTTCTTTAAGCACGACTGGCCTCCACTCAGTTGTGATGCAATTTGCCTTTAGCCACTCAGCTGCCTCCTCCGCGTTTCTTATTGTCGCGCTTAACGCGAGAAGCTGAGCGTTCGGGTTGATTTGCATTAGACGCGCAAGCACAACTTCTAATGTTGGTCCACGGTCTCTATCGTTTAATAGATGAACTTCATCGGCGACTATGAGGGAGATTTCATCCATCCATTTGGTTCTATGCCTCAACAAAGAATCTGCTTTTTCATTTGTTGAAATAATTATGTCGTATCGTTCAAGCCAGTTGTCACTGCGGTCGTAGTCGCCTGTGCTTATGCCTACTCTGATTTTTCTGCCATCGGCCTTGCGCAGAACCGTGTATCTTCCGAACTCCTCGTATTTTTCGCTGGCTAACGCTCGTAGAGGAGTTAAATAGAGAACTTTGCCGTCTTTTTCCAGAATGTGCTTGAGGGCGCAGAGCTCGGCGATAAGTGTCTTTCCCGACGCTGTGGGGCTTGCCAAAACCAGGTTTTTGCCGTCTAATGCACCTGCATGTATAGCCTCTTCTTGTGGTGGATAGAGCTCGGTTATTCCCGATTTGATTATAACCTGTTTTGCGGGGTCTGGAATTGCCAGGTCTTCAATTTTCACTTTTAACCCTTTTCTGTCATGTCTTCTTTAGATACCCGTTTCTAGGCGAATATATAGTGCCCTCTTTGATCAGTTGTCCTAGAAAGCGTTCTGCGTCTGGAAGGGCAAGCTCGTATTCTCTTTCAAGCCTTTCCATAAGGGCTGATTTCTCCACCATGCCAGTTTCCCTTTCCATTTCAACTATTGCACTCAAAACGATTTGCAGCTTATCGCGCACACTCTTCGGTTTGCCAGTCATGATTATGTCTATGTCCATTTTGCCCGATGTAACGTCGATGCCAACCTCTTCGAGCGACCTTTTCATTATTGCAATCGCAGCTTCAGCATCTTCAGCGAGAATTTCTTTTCGACACGCCACACGGGCTCTAGCCTCAGAAAGACGCACTAACGCTTCAAGCTGGCGCGGTGTTATGGCGATAGGTGAGCCTTCGGTTTCGCTTGCTGCGCGCATGATTAGGTAAAAGTCTTTTATCCTTTGCAAAGCCTCCTCGGTTAAGACGGGTTTGATGTTTCTTGCAAAGCTTATGTATTTCCGTAAAATGTCTGCCGGTATAGGCGCCTCAGTTGGAGCCGCGCCTCTGCGGTGTATGTTCAAGATATGCTCTGACATCTTTGTATCCAGTTCTTTTTCGGGAACATCTTTCAAAACGAAGATGAGGTCGAATCTGGACAAGATCGTGACTGGGAGAGAAATATTTTCCGCAATTGTACGGTAGGGTTCATACCTGCCTAAGGCGGGATTGGCTGCAGCTAGCACGGCGGTTCTTGCGTTGAGTGTTGCCACGATTCCGCCTTTAGCCACCGAAACCGTATGCTGCTCCATTGCTTCATGAATGGCTACTCTGTCTTCGGGACGCATCTTGTCAATTTCATCTATGCAAGCTATGCCCTTGTCTGCTAAGACGAGTGCTCCAGCTTCCAAGGTCATGCCTCCTCCACGTTCTCGAATAACTGCTGCTGTTAAACCAGCGGCGGTTGTTCCTCTTCCAGACGTATATAAGCCGCGGGGAGCAATTCTGGCGACGTACTGCAATAGCGCTGATTTGGCTGTTCCTGGGTCTCCTATTAGCAGGGTGTTTAATTCGCCTCTGATGTGGATGTCAGCTAGCTGTTTCGCTACGCCTCCAAACAAGAGGTACATTACAGCTTCCTTTATGTGTTCATAGCCGTAAATGGACGGCGCAATTGAACGGATAACTTTGCGGTGAATCCAAGGGTCCTTTGACAACTCGACAATCTGTTTTTCCTCTTCTGGCGAGGCGAGAACGGCTTCAGGCTCTTTGGTTAAAACATCGATGTAATTGGCGTCTAGATGGATCTGAAACACACGAAGCTTTCCAACTTTTGGAAGAGTCCGTGTTACAGCTCGCACAGCGCCTACTATGGCAACATGGTCGCCTGGTCTTGCAACGTCAACGATGTCTCTTCCAACTAGCTTAATGTTTAATTGACGTGGTAGCTGGCCGGGCGGGAGATCCTCTGGGCGTTCCTGAATTCTAAGCTCTTGAGAATCAACGAAAGAAGATTCTTCTTGCAGGAAGTCGAAGATACCTTTCCTTTGGCAACTTGGGTCAGAGCATACGATGGGGGCTCTTAAAAATGGAGTAGGGGGCTGGTCAATGTAATTTACGTTTCCGCATCGTTTACATTTGAAAGCAGCTCTCGTAACCATTGGTTGGACAGGTGTGGCGCGTACGACTATGCCTTCAACCATGGCGAATTTTCCAATGTGCGCAGATCCCAGCTTTCGTAAGCGTGTGGTTTCTGGCAGTCCTCGGAATCGAACGTTTACAGCTTCAACTTCAGAAGCGTAGACAGGTGCTTCTATCTGGAGTTGAGCTAAAGCAGCTCGACTGGCGTACTCCAAGTATTCATCTGGCGCCTTAACTAGACTGTCAGCTAGGGGGGAATCTGCAAGCAACAGATCGTCGAAGTCCACAACCACTGAGGCCTTGCCTGAGACAGCCATCTGAGAAATTCTTTTGCGGTACTTCTCCGATTTCAAGAAGTCTAAGAAACGTTCCTGAGGGTCTAAAACTGCTACTTCTGTCAACTCTCTTTCCTCACCTTAGTTATTTTAGACTTCCACTTATGAATAATCTCGTGCAGCTGTGTGTAGAGTTCGCGCTCCTCTAGCGCTAAATTGTTTAAGATCTGAATAGTTTGTGGAGGAGAAGAGGCTAGAGAAACTATCTTTCTTAAGCGGCAGTTAACTATGTCACGGGAAAGACCCCTAACTTTGTCGTACTCCTTCAATTTTTCCGGATTGCTAATGGCCTTACGTTTAAGACTGACAAGGTAACGCCTTAGTCTCGGATAAAAATCTTCTTTCAAAGGCGAAACCTGACGAGCCTGCTGAATGCTTTCCTTCCAAAAAATCTTATGCAGTTTCACCGCATCTAAAAGTTCCTCTTCTCGAACCCTTGCAATACCTGCACGTTCCAGTTCTTTGGCAACCCAATATTTAATTTCATACTCTCTACCCTCCTCGAAAGGTCCAACTTTCACGCCGACAAGCTGGATTTCAGGACAATTTCTGTTTATGACGACTTTAACTGGTTTGTTTTCAAACATGAAGTCTACGTTTTTAATGGACATGGATGAACTGGTTGACAATTCAAATCTCTCTCTGAAAGTTATCTAAGAGAAAAACACTGACTTGAAATATAAGTTTCTCAGTGGAAACCAAGGTAGTTTTTAACATAAGCTTTAAAAATGCGGGCGTAGGTATCCCTCATACCGAGGTTTACATTTGTAAAGGTGTGGATGGAGATGCCCGAAAGAGTAACGAGAAACTCGGCATATCTAAACGGCAAATCAACAACCGGAACAACCACAAGAGTTAAAGATGTAAGCCCGACAAGCGGCATGTGCCCACTATGCATTCGAGACTGCCCAATTCTCTGCGAAATTTCACTATCTGCTTTCAGAGGCAGAGAAGCGCTTTATCCTGAACCATTGCAGTTCGGCGCAAGCACAGCAGGCGCTCTAAAAGACTTTGGATTAGACTGGTCCCACTTCAACATCTTATCGTCTCTTTTCAAAGTGGAAGGCATAGAAGCTGACTCTGATGTGGCGTTATTCGAAAATGCCAATGTAGAAACCAAAGTAGCCGGTATACCATTAAAAGTCCCCATACTCACCGGAGCTTTCGGCTCAACCGAAGTGGCCAGAATAAACTGGGATGGACTAGCCATCGGCGCAGCCATAACCGGTGCCATCATAACCATTGGAGAGAACGTTTGCGGCATGGACGAAGAATCAAGGATTGAAAATGGTAAGGTAGCCTATTCAAAAGAATTGAAGCGCAGAGTCGAAGTTTTCAGAAAGTTCTGGGATGGAAAATATGGCGAAGTTGTGGTTCAAACAAACGTGGAAGACCAGCGACTCGGCATTGACGTTTACGCGCTGTCTAAGCTTGAAGTTAACGTAATTGAGCGGAAATGGGGGCAAGGAGCCAAAGCCATAGGTGGCGAGGTGCGAGTAAGAAAACTTGACAAGGCTATTATGCTGAAGAAAAGAGGCTACATAGTTATTCCGGACCCCGAAGACAAAACTGTTCAAGAAGCCTTTAAAGAGGGAGTTTTTAAATCCTTCGAACGCCACAGCCGCGTCGGCATGCCCAAAGAAAAGGGCTTTGTTGAAGACATCGAATGGCTGAGAAGCCAAGGACCCAAACATATCCTGCTAAAGACTGGTGCATACCGCCCATCTGCAGTTGCCTACACTATGAAAATTGCCTCAGAAGCAAAGATAGATGCAGTGACATTCGACGGTGCAGGCGGCGGCACAGGCATGAGTCCAGTGCCCATGATGGATGAGATGAGCACCCCCACGGTGTATCTGGAAGCTCAAGTGTTGAAATGCGCCCAGATTCTGAGAAAGAAAGGACGACACGTTCCAGACCTGATAATTGCTGGGGGATTCATAAGTGAGGCTCAGATTTTCAAGGCAATCGCAATGAGCAACTTCGGCAACGGACCATACGTGAAAGCTGTCCTAATGGGAAGGTCACCTATCACTGCGGTCATGAAGACTTCCTATTTCGGTCAGCTGGCGAAGGAAGGCAGACTGCCAAGGACTTTTGCAGATCGTTATGGTACAACACCTGAGACGTTCTTTAAGAGCGCACCAGAGTTGAAGGAAAGGTATGGTGAACGGTTCAAGGAGATTCCGTGGGAAGCAGTAGGTCTCTACAGCTATCTGTACGACCGCATAGGAGTCGGCTTAATGCAACTTCTAGCTGGCGCACGCAAATGGAAGCTCAACCTTCTCAACCGAAAAGACCTTGTAGCGTTATCTGAAAGGGCTTCGAAAGCAACTGGTATCCCTCTAGTTGAAGACGCTGAAGCAGACGCCTTGGAAAGAATCCTCGACTAACTTTCATCTCCCTTCTCTTTTTCTTTTACATTTTTACGCAGAAGAGCAAACACTATTTATTACAAAGCTCCGCTGTTATAGCGTAAATTGTGGAGGCATGCCTGTTGAGTTTTGAGATGTGGGCTGAAAAGTATCGTCCTCGCTCGCTTAAGAGAATGGTGAATCAAAAAGACATCGTGGAGCGCTTGCAAAGTTTTGCGAAAGCCAGAAACATTCCACACTGTATTTTCGCTGGTCCTCCCGGCACGGGCAAGACAACCGCCGCGCTCTGTTTGGCTCACGACCTCTACGGAGAAGGCTATAGGGAGCATCTTATGGAGTTGAATGCAAGCGATGAGAGGGGAATTAATGTTGTTCGGCAAACCGTGAAAACTTTTGCTCGCGTCCGCACATTGGGAGAGATTCCATTCAAGATTTTGATTCTTGACGAAGCGGACAACATGACTCGCGATGCTCAACAGGCACTTAGGCGAACCATGGAGCGGTTCACAGAGACCTGCCGTTTCATACTGATTGCAAACTACAGCGGCAAGATTATCGAGCCCATTCAATCTCGCTGTGCGCCTTTTCGTTTCATCTACCTGCCGCGAGAAGATCAAAATGCTTACCTAACGCATATTGCAAAAAGCGAAAAAGTGCAATTACTCGATGAGGGGCTTAACGCTATCTTTGAGGTTTGCGGAGGCGATTTGCGGCGGGGAATAAACATTTTACAGGCTGCTGCCTCGCTTGGCAAGCCCATCAGCAACGAGATTGTGTATTCTGTTATTGGACATGCAAATCCGATTGACGTACGAGAAATGATTCAGCTGGCCATGAACGGCGACTTCATTGGGGCACGCAACAAACTGCGCGAAATGATTCTTAAATATGGAGTTGCTGGAAGCGACATTATACGTCAGATTCATTTGGAAATTTTCAGGATGAGAAACATTCCGGAGCCATGGAAAGTCAAGTTGGCTGATGCCGTTGGGGAGATTGATTTTCGACTGATCTCTGGCGCCGATGAGGAGGTTCAGTTGAGCACTTTACTGGCAAGACTGGTTGAGGCTGGCAGGACAATGAGGCAAAGCGGGTACCCCTGCATGTATGCGGCTTGGACAGTGAAGCATAAACCCAAGACTTTGGGAGAAGTCGTTGGAAACCGTCAGGCTGTAGCTGAGCTTACAAGTTGGCTAAAATCTTGGGAACGGGGAATACCAAAGAAACGGGCAGCTCTTCTGTATGGTCCGCCTGGTATAGGTAAAACAGCGGTTGTTGAGGCGTTGGCTAATGACTGGAACTTGGAGCTTGTGGAGAAAAACGCAAGTGACTACCGAACTGAAGAAGCCGTGAAAAAGTTTGCTGGATTAGCCTCTCAGTATGGCACGCTGTTTGGAAAGAAACGCCTAATCCTCTTTGATGAGCTAGAGGGCTTAACTGGCAGGGAAGACCGTGGCGGGGTTGGAGCCATTATCCGCGTGGTTAAAGATGCTCGATGTCCAATTGTTATGATTGCCAACGACGCTTACAACCAGAGACTTTCTTCTTTGCGTTATTACTGTCTTCTCATAAAATTCAAGAGGTCCCCCTCTCGCAGTGTTGCAAAACGTTTGAGGCAAATATGTCAACGTGAAGGAATCGAAGTCGAAGAGGAGGCTCTCCAGTTCATTTCTCAACGTTCACAGGGTGATGTGCGCTCGGCAATTAACGATTTGCAGGCTTTGGCGCAGGGAAAGACGAGGCTTACTTATGAAGATGTTTCTTGGCTGGCTCATCGAGACCGTAAAGACGCAATCTTCAACGTTCTCAGGCTTGTCTTCTATTCTAAAAGCTGTAACGCCGCTAAGACCGCAGTGGATATGGCTGACGTAGACTCCAACATGCTTTTTGAATGGATTTACGAAAACATGCCCTATCATCTGCGAGACCCAGAAGACTTGGCAAAGGCAATGGAATCCTTAGCCTTAGCTGACATTTACAGAAGTAGAATCCGCCAGACACATAATTGGAAGCTAACCCGTTATGTAATTGACTTCATGACTGCCGGTGTAGCTGTGGCAAGAGAAAAAACAAAGCCCGCTGGATTTGTGCCTCTGCGCTTTCCAGAACGCATAAAGATACTGTCAAGAACTAAAAAGGAAAGGCAGATGCAATCTAAGATAGGGTTGAAAATTAAGCGGAGATGCCACATATCAGCGGTGCAAGCCAAAAGAGAGTTTCTGCCCTACTTGAAGGTGATTTTTGAAAACAATGCTGAAATGGCGTCTGGAACAGCTAGATGGCTAGACTTGAACGAGGCAATGATAGAGTATTTGGCTGGCACTAAAAAGAAAGCGAAAGCGATAATCAAAGCTGGCTAGAAAATTCGGCATTAAAGGCTTTAAGTGTACTCGTGAAAATAGGAAGGGATGCAAGTTGACGGTTTTAAAGGTCTTCAACACGCTGACAAGACGAAAAGAGACTTTCAAGCCGATGCGTGGAAAACAGGTTAAAATGTTTGTGTGCGGTCAAACCCCCTATGACGACGCACATATTGGGCATGCGAAGACTTATGTCCAATTTGACATAATTGTTCGTTGGCTCAAACATTTGGGCTATGATGTTTTTTACGCCCAAAACATAACTGATGTAGAAGACAAAATAATCAACAGAGCCAAAGAGAAAGGCGTAGACCCCTTAGGTCTGGCAAAGCATTATGCTCAACGGTTTCTCGAAGACTTGGAAGCTTTGGGAGTAAAAGAGAATATCGACGTTTTTCCCACAACCTCTGATTATATACCTCAAATGATTGAACAGATAAAAATTCTCATCGAAAAAGGCTACGCCTACATCGTAGACGGCGACGTCTATTATGACGTAACGAAATTCCATGACTACACAAAGCTTTCCCGCATGTCCATCAAAGAGTTAAATAAACACAGAATCGAACCCGACCCCCGAAAGAGAAACAGCTTCGACTTTGCACTCTGGAAAAGCCAAAAACCCGGCGAGCTGGCCTGGGATTCACCATGGGGCAAGGGAAGACCCGGATGGCACATAGAAGACACAGCCATGACCGTAACCATTTTTGGTCCTCAATACGACCTGCACGGAGGAGCCAGCGAACTCATTTTTCCCCATCACACAAACGAAATCGCTCAGGCAGAGGCGGTTACTGGCAAGAAACCCTTCGTCAAGTACTGGTTGCACACAGGCGTTCTAAATATCAAAGGCGCGAAGATGTCTAAGTCGCTGAAAAACTTTGTGACCATACGAGAAATGTTGAACACGCATGACACAGAAGTTCTTCGACTCTATTACGCCTCAACTCATTATCGAAAACGTATGGATTTCGGTGAAGAAGATTTTGGAAAGCCAAAAGCGGAACTTGAATATCTCTACAACACCTTGCGAAACGTCAAACACGCGGCTTCTTCGGAAGGTGACACCGTGAAAGAGATAGAAGCACTTCTAGCTGAAACAAAAAAGAAATTCACAGCAGCAATGAACAACGACTTCAATACGCCTCTTGCCTTTACAAGTCTCTACGCCTTAGCACGGCAAACAAACAGAATAGTCAGCCAACAGAAAATCAGCCAAGAACAGGCGGAGAGTATCACCCAAACCTTCAGAGAGCTAGGCGGAATTCTCGGCATTCTAGGAGAAGAAGTACTAGTAGAAGAAGAACTGCCAAAAGAAGTTGAAAGACTGATTCAACAAAGAGAAGAAGCGAGAAAAAAGAAAGACTGGAAAACCGCTGACAGGCTTAGGGAAGAAATCAGAAAACTTGGCTACCTTCTTGAAGACATGCCCGAAGGAGTAAGATGGAGAAAAACAAGCGGCTAGACAAAACAAAGTGAAAATTCATGAACACATCAGAACACACCTTGTTGGAACTCAAAGCAAAAGTGGACAGCCTTGAACCCATACGAAGAAAACTTGAGGCTTTAAAATCAAAGCACGTGGGAACCTTTCAGCAAACCGACACATACTTTGACGTTCCAAAGGGCAGACTAAAACTGCGACAGATCAACAGCGAGAAGACTCAGCTGATTTATTATGAACGAGATAACGTCTCAAAGCCGAAAAGAAGCGATATTTTCATCATGGAGATTCCAGAGAGCAAGGCTTTCACCGCGTTGCTGAAGAAAATTCTCAAAGTAAAGGTAACCGTGAAGAAGACAAGGGAAATCTATTGGTTTGAAAAAACGCAGATACACCTCGATACAGTTGATTCATTAGGGTGCTACGTAGAATTCGAAAGAAAAACCCCTAACACCCCAAAAGAAATTGAAAGAAACACGAAGCATCTGGAAAAATTGATGAAAACACTGGAAATAAATCCTGAAAACCTCGAAAAACTATCCTATAGCGACCTAATTAATCTCAAATAGCAAGCTGACGCTCCGTTTTTTTGGCTAGAAAGTCTATGGCTTGGAGCAAACTTTTGGCCAATCCCAGAAAGTCGATGGTTAGAAGCATGGCGAGGTAAACCCTCAGGTCAGCTTCAATGTGCACCATTTCAAAGTCCAATGCGAGAAAGCCCCCGTTTAAAGAATAGATAAAGAACCCCATGAACACGAAAGCTTTTCCCATTTTGAGGGCGTATTGAAAAATCGTTCCAGCTAAAAGCTCGCTTACTACAACAAAAAAGACAATAATAATGGCGAAAGCGCGGAGAAGCTGAGTGTAACCGGGCATTACTTGCTCAACCAGTTCAGACAGTAAAAGCGAGGGAAGGACATAGAGCAAGAAAAACCACAAAAGCCCCATCACTGTAGCCTTCACAACTTTTGGGAGAATTCCCCTCAAAAACCTCTGTATATCCTCCTCACTCAATAGGTATCACCACTGGCCCAAAACTAAAAATAGATGTGTCAAAGTACAAGCGCACTTCTGCCACATCACTGGGGTCACCCGTTATCGTCACAGGTATCGTGTCATCATATCCGCCCCCAGGCTGTACAAGAATGTCAGTTGTGCCGGAGCCTATCAGCTCGTTGAGGCTGTCCATAATCTCTAGGCTGATGGTTCCATTTAAACCGAAAAAGGCGTGATTCTCGAAGCTTAAAGGGAGATCATATGGAGGAGTAGGTGAGATCTCTCCGATTGCTAAGTTGTTTAAAGGTGCACCCCAAGGCATGGACAAGTCCGTTGAAATCGTAAGGGGGATGGCATAGGCATATGTCAGCCCTACGAACATGCCCACGCTTAGGTTGATGTCATTGAAGAGCATGTAGGTTAAGTTCTTTGTCACTATGTCATCTAAGCTTATGCTGATATCGTGTGTTTTGTTGACCGTGTCGCCTCTTGAAATCAGGGGCACTGTTGTCGTAGAACGCGATATGACTGTTTCATCTTCAGCTGCAATGAATGTCGTAATATTCAGTTCCGATATGTCGTAGAGGCCGCCGTTGCTAATGGAAAAGGGAATAGACATAGTAATCTCTCCATTCGAAACTGTCATCTCGGGTTCTTCTCCAAAGTTCATTCCTATCTGCATGGCAGAGTAGACAACTGTTCCAGAAAATAAGATAACCAAGATCCAAAGTGCCGCTGTAGCCCAGCCTAACGCGCGAATGGCATATTTCATTTGATTTCCCTTTCTGTGAAAAGATGCTGAGACCTAGGCAGTGCTTTTCTTTTTATTCGCGTTCCCATGTCGTGTCGTTGGATTACCTTTTTGTTGCGCTTCAGCAGCTGCTTGGCTTTCAATTTTCAAAATCTGTATTCCCCGTATTGTTAGGATAGAGCCAATCCAGCCCATTATGGCGAGGTAAAGAATTCTGATGCATGCTACTATGAGTGGAGCTAAAGCTTCGCCGAAGGCTTGGAGAATGTCCTGGCTGGCTAGGATTTCAAGTTGTCCTGTGAGAAACGCGTAGGCGTTGAAGAAGGCGAATATCAGCAGAGCTACTCCAAGGAACAGCACAACGATTCCGGAAATTTCAACTTTGTCTAATTTCATGTTGTAACTCTCTTTTCCACTGTTCTGAAGACAACTCCTATAAAAAAGAAACGGATTTGAAATACTAATTTTTTGTAAAGCGGATTCAAAATACTGATTTCACGTAAGTTCTATCAAAAGGCGCTCTAACCTAGAGTTTTCAGGTGGGCAACCGTTCCTAGGAACGTTCCGTCTAGGAGGTAAGTTTCAGCCTCATCCGAATGGACGCCTTTTGAACGCAATATAGGTCCAGCGAACTCTCGATATCTCCCTCTCTTGCCTATGCCGGTTCTGTTTACGGGGCGTCCTCCTAAAAATTCGTTGAAGCATGGTAATATCAAGAGTTGAGTAGTTTTTGGTGTAATGTTGAAGCGAGTTTTCAATGTTTCAGCCGGCTTTTTTTTCTTCCTTATCTTTGATGCTTTCAGAACGCTTCCTGCTATGTGAGTTTTGCTGCATTGGGCTTTAACCCATACTTGCGCTGTTATGCGGTATCCAAAGGGGTCACGAAAGGCTACTGTAGGGTGGATATGCCCCATAACTAGAGTTCGACATCCGAGAAGTTCCGGGGCTGGCCAAGCATGTCCATGAAAGAGTCCGACATCTCCAATTTTGACGCCCGTAACTGGTGATAAAGTCACGGTTTCTGGTAATAACGGTTCAAGGTTGCCATCATGGTTCCCAGGCACAACCTGAATGTTAGGTACACTTTTTTCTAGAGTTTCAAAAAGGTTTGGGATGTCACGCCATTCCCTTAGCTCCACCTTTGCAACTGCATGCTTTACGTCGCCAAGGAAGATGAGACGAGTTGGCTTAACTATCTCTACTATCTTTTGGAGTTTGTCCAGAATCTTCGGCGTTTGGGATGGAATGTACACTCCTTTCTGGGCTAGGGAAACTTCCCAACCGATGTGTAGGTCAGCAACAACAAGCACTCGTTGATCTTTGTTTCGAAGGACTAAAGCTGGATATGGTCGTAGTGGAGTTAGCAACCCTCATGCTCCTGCTTATTTGAGCAGTTTTTGAATCTCAGCATAGAAAGTTTTGTTTCCAGCTGCAATAAAGGCTACTCGTTGGGTTGCATCTAACGCCACATCTAGTTCGTTTCCTTCAGGGGTCACCATTATGCCCCCAGCTTCACGAAGGATAAGGTAGGCAGCCGCTATGTCGGTTACTCGCAGTTTGTCACGTATGTCGATGAAAGCATCTGTTTTACCGTCTGCCACGTAGCAGAGTTCCAACGCGTCGGCTCCAAAATGACGTAGATGCCTAGTTTTTTCAAGCAGAGGAACAAGCCGCGGCATGAGTTCACGTATCTTAAACGTGTTAAAATCTACGCCTACAACTGCCTCTTCTAGCGAGGTTGTCAATGACGATTGAATTCGCTCTCGGTTACGAAAAGCTCCTCTACCTCGTTCAGCCGTGTAAGTGACATTGTGAACTGGGTCGCAAACAAGCGCAGTTTCCATATCTCTCAAGTAAGGTCTCCTAGATACAGCCAAGGAAATAGCCATGAAAGGAGCGCCTCTCACAGCGTTTGTTGTTCCATCTAAGGGATCAGCGACTAGGTAGAAACTTGAAGGATTCGAGCCTAGTTCTTTGGT
>JAUWZP010000058.1 GCA_030615265.1 Candidatus Bathyarchaeota archaeon | reverse complement strand
GACATTTCACGTTTTATTTCTGCTTTTGCGCGCCATAATTCCCTTTTAATAATTTCTTTGACTGCGAATCTTACGGCTTCGCTTCTGGATTGGAACTGTCCAAGCTCGACCAGTCTGTCAATTCCTTCTAAGTACCCGACTAGAAGCAGAAAAGTCACAAGCTTCAAAACAGACTTCCTCAACATCCTAACAGAACTCGCAGATTAAAAACATTGTTAAGTGGTTTGAATACATCTTCATATTAAGATTTTAGAAATTGCTGATTTACTTTTTGCATTTTGACTAAAACTTTCACCGATGCTTTGCATCTTTTGTATGCTGCGCATGCATGCATAGACTACAGTGAATCAGTGATGCCTCTGAGAACCGTTAAGCTCACTTGTAAACGCTGCAACAGGTCTTTTCGTTGTTGGGAAGGCAGTGACAGCGCAACACTGAGACTATGCCGTGAATGCTTGAACGTTCTGGAAAAGCCTATCCATTAGCATGCATGCATGCACCAACTCCGCAGAGAATAACAACGGTTTTCATCTCAATCCCGATTAGGATATGCTCTAAGAGACTTATTTTATTTGTTACTAATGGTCAAATTAAGGTTAAGAACAAATAGTTAGGAATGAAGGTGATTTTTCCTCTGGTTTTAAGAAGGTCTTTTGTGACTACAATTCCACCATATGATGATCCGCCCTTGATAAAACCATACAAACCAAACAAGTCAGTCCTGTTGAAGGCTGATTTGCATTTTACTTCAATTGGCAGAAACTTATCGTTGAGTCTTACTGCAAAATCAACTTCTCTAAGGTGTTTGCTTGTCCAATAAGTGACCTTGTTGGTATATTTATATTCAGAACTAGGCATTAGATTGAAAGCCATTCTTATTAGATGGTTGCATATCACTGACTCCACAAGTTTAGTACGATCTTCTGTGTTTCCAAGAAATTCAACGGTACTCTGATAATAGGGAAGAGAGAAAGACCACCCTCTCAAAGCATGAAAGATAAAAGGATCTTGAAAATGTATTTTCTTCTCTTTGCTAAAGTACGGCACTCCTTTATTCTTATCTAGACGGTAAATACATGAAACAACGAAACTTGATTCCAACACATCAACGTACTCAGCTACGGTATGATGAGAACCTAGATCGGTCTGTTTACCCAGAGAATTCCAACTAACTTGACTAGAGAGACTTTCAATGATACGTCGTATAATTTGAGCCATATACACTTCTTTTTTTTGCCATCTCATCGCATCCCCAAGCATCACACTAACATAAGTTTCATAGATGTTGGTAGATATCTTTCCTTCAGAAATGTAAGAGTCAATTGCTGGAGCAACACCTCCAGTAATGAGATAGTCTTCAAACAGGCGAGATAGTTCGTTCGAATATAGAGATAACTCCTTGATTTCTTTGGGTATGATTGCCTTGGCAAGTTGAAAAATGGCACGTTGTCTGCTTAATCTCGTTAGAAGATCAAGAGAACGAATAACATTTCGTAATTTCTTGCTTCTCACATCAATGTACTCAGAGAACTTCATTGGAGGGAGTATTTTGTCGAGAACATCATCAACTATTCCTCTCCTTCCAGGAAGTCTCTCAGAAGCTTTTCTTATATCTAGACTATGTGATCCGGTTAGGAAGATAGTACAATTTTCAAGTGAGCCAGTATCGACCAAGTATTTTATGCCTTTTTGCCAATCTTTGACCGATGATATTTCATCAAGAAATAAAAATAGCCTCCCATCAAATGAGGATTTTGCCCATTCTACATAACTTTCCAGCATAGAAGCTAATTCTTTAGATCCACTCACCAAGTCACATGTCCAATAAAACACTCTTCTTCCTTCAACCCCAGATTCAAGTCGTTCCCTTATCATGGTTTTAACAAGCGTGGTTTTCCCGACTTGTCTAGGTCCACGTAATGTATAGATAGCATCTTTGTTAAATTTGAAGAAGAATCTTAGTCGAGGAGACCAATCCAATTTTGAGGCTTTCTTCTTCCGCAAATGTTTGTCTTTGTCAATCCATTCTTTGTCTGTCCACCAAGGATTTTGTCGAACAAATTTCCGAGTTTCCATAATCACCAGGGCAATGTATTGCCCGATTACTTATAAGTGTTCGGGCAATCTATAGCCCAAGCTTTTATAAGTAATGTGGCAACGTATTCGCCAGAAATTCATTCCTAAGTTTTATGCTAGATTTGATGAAGGAATTTGCTTGCTCCTTCCAATCTTGTTTTCCTATCCATCTTGCCATAATATCGTTCAAGGGTTTCTACTGTCCAATGTCCTAAGCCCGCAACAAGGGCATAATTCCATTCTGTTTTTCTTAACACATGTTGGGCGAATTGATGTCGCCAAAAGTGGAATGGCATAGGGATTTCTTCCGCCAAATCGGGAATCAAGGCTTGATATGTTGTTTTGCAAATATCCCTTAGTTTCTGTTCATTAATGTTGAAAAGTTTCCCCCTGAAGTTATCTAAATCTAATTCTTGCCACAAGTCTTGTGAAATGAATTTTTCTTGTTCTCTTTTAGGCTTCCCCCTTGTTGCCTTTTCAGTAACCCATATCGTATGCTCAGCATAGTTGATTCTGCTGGAATGTGCGGATTGAATCCCCCCCATTCTGCAACCCGTCTTGAAGGCAAACAAACAAGCCCGATATGCAATTATGTTCAAGCCCTTGATGTAATTCAGTATCAAGTAGATGTTTTCTTTTGAAATGAATAGATGGGCATACTTCCCCGATGATTGTTCTAATTTTCCGCTTATGTCATCCCATCCTTCAAGATAACGGGATTTGAAAAAGTTTCTTAATGCAAGCCGAAAGTTTCGGGTTGGCAAGCCCCGCTTTTGCAATTCAGAAACATACCTTAACCCATCTTCAACCGTCAATCTTCTTGGATGCTTGATTCCCCAACCTTCAATGAATTTGATTTCTTCCCCGTTGCCCTTTTGCCTTGGAATTTTACCCAAACAAACTTGTCTTATAGCCCCGACAAAAGCCATAATCGATTTCTCTTTTGCTTGTCTTCCCCGCATTTTCAGAATCCATTTTTCCATGCATGGAATTTTAATGAAAACGGAAGTTTGAAAAGTGTTTTCAGAAATGACAACACTATTTAATTCCCTTTCTTCTAATTCCCTCTTCAACTGAAGATAAACATCTTGATGTCTTTTGAACCACATAGTTATTGCTTGACGCTTGATATTCTTCTGACGTCTTTTTCCATGTGCATCGGTTTGCGTTCGGTTATCCCTAATCCATTCCATTATTCTTGAAGGGCTAAGGGTTTTCAGAACCGTGACTGCTTTAGGGATATCTCTTTCTGGTTTGTATTTCACCTTTGTCACGAGCCACGTTTTTTCTGCTATCATAAACCCTCAAAAACGGTTGCCCTCTTCAAGTCTCCGTTTGCGGGATTCCTACCTTTACGTGGGGAGTAACATAATATAGGCGTGTTCTAATGGATAGTGTTACTTTTGCGGTGCGCGTGCATTCCTTGCTTTTCCAATGTTGCTAACTGTATGCGCGCGCAAGCGCTTTTCAGCAAAACCTTTCGACAAAAAAGAACCGCGAAATGAGTTAGATTTGTTATAGTATAATATTAATAATGAATAAGGGGTTTTCTACAGTTGACAGTTCGACACTGACAGAAAGAGTTTGACGACGCAATACTCAGGCCCTACAGAGCGACGCGGCGCGTTTATCCCAACTACGACAGCGACGAATGCGAGACTGCGATATTTTCAGATTTGCTCGAAGACATTGACAAGACAGGTTGCTATCACAACGTCTCATGCATGCATGCATTTTATGTGACTATTTCTGCTTCTGCGTTCATGCGGTCTGTCTTCGTGATCTTTACCTTTACGTGGTCTCCAAGCTTTGTGTCGTCAACTAAAATTAAGAAACCTTTGATCCTGGCTATGCCTGCCCCGTTGGGGGTCATTTCTGTTATATCCACTTCATATTCATTTCCTATCTCAACGGAGCGTTTCTTAACGCGTCTGCCACTTCTATTCTTGGCATTTCTCGGGCTTCTTTTCATGGACTTATCAACCATCCTCCTCTTTCTGCATCTATGATAATTATTAGCGCCCATTAAGGTTTAAGGGTTCTGAATCTTGTGCCGCCTTCTTTTAGCAACTTGATTTTTTCGACTCTGTATAATTCTATACAGTCAGGTCCTAATATATTCTTTAACATGCATGCACGTGCATGCATATTCGCTGCACCTTTGACGAGTCGCTTTTGAACTGCTCGCTTTCCTCTGACTTGCATGCATGTCTAGAACTTGAACCGGCCTCCACTGTCTACCTCTTGCTTGAACTCTTTAGCTAACTCCTCAAGCAACATTTTCTGTTTCTTTGTCAATTTCTTTGGAACAGACACATTTACTCGCACCATAAGATCCCCTTGACCATGTCTACGAAGTCTTGGCATACCCTTGCCCTTCAGCTTAATCACATCCCCGGGGCGTGTCCCACGGTGAATCTTCACTTCAGTTTCGCCGTCCAGCGTTGGAACAGTGATGCTTGTCCCTAGAGCTGCTTGCGGAAATCCAATTTCCAGATTGTATAAAAGATTGTCTCCAACCCTTTCGAAATATTTGTGAGGAGACACATGAATGTTGACATAAAGATCTCCTGGAATTCCTTCTTCTGGAGGATTCTCACCTTGGCCTTTTAGCCTAAGCTGGTATCCATTATCAATTCCTACAGGGATTTTTACGGTTATTCTTCTCTTTCTTTCCTCAAGCCCAATGCCCCTGCATTTTCTGCAGGGTGAGTCAACAATCTCACGTTTTCCCTTACATTTGGGGCATGGAACAACTCGTATGAACATGGAAAACCTGTTTCGCGTAACATCCTGAATTTGTCCTAAACCATTACATTTTGGACAACTTCTTGGAGAGGTTCCTGGACTTGCTCCGGTTCCATTGCATGTTTCACATTTTTCGACTCGCCTAACCTGTATCCTCTTTTCTATACCTTCTGCTGCTTCTTCAAGGGATATTTCAAGATCATGAACCATGTCGCGACCTTTGACGATTCTTCTTCTGAAGCCCCTTCGACCGAAAATGAGGCTGAAGAAATCCTCGAAGTCAAAGCCAGAATTTCTAAGTATTGATTCGAAGTCTACACCTCGGAATATATCCTCTGGAGAATATCGTTGACCAAATCCTGGCTGGCCTAGCATATCGTATTGTCTACGCTTGTTAGGGTCTGATAGGACGGCATAGGCTTCAGATATTTCCTTGAATTTGCCTTCAGCTTCGGGTGATTTATTGCGATCAGGATGGTGCTTCAGTGCTAGCTTTCGGTAGGCATCTTTGATCTCTGCAACAGAGGCTGACCTGGATAGGCCCAGAATTTCATAGTAATCCGTCTTGCTTGCCATTTCGTGTGCTAGAACTCCTTACTAGTATGAGCTAGTTAGTCATTTTGGGATTCTTCGACTTTGTAGTCTTGGGAATCCACAACTTTCTTATCTTTTTTTTCTGCCTTCTGATCCTGCTTTTCAGCTGATTTCTTCGCCTGCTCCGCTGCGACTTGTTGATAAACTGCAGTACCAACTTCTTGGAGGATTTTTGTGAGATTCTCGGATTCAGTTTTGATCACTTCCATGTCAGAACCAGCTATGGCGTCTTTCAACTCGAGAACAGCATTATCAATATTCGCTTTCTGATCTTCAGCCAGTTTTTCTCCCAAATCTTTCTTTGTTTTCTCAGCAGTGTAGATCAGAGTATCAGCATTGTTTCTGGTCTCTGCCTCTTCACGTTTTTTCTTGTCTTGTTCTGAAAATTGTTCCGCCTCTTTTATCATCCGCTCTTTTTCTTCTTCAGATAGTTTCGTGGAGGCTGTTATGGTTATCTTGGCTTCCTTGTTGGTTCCTAAATCTTTTGCTGATACATTTAAAATGCCATTTGCATCGATGTCAAATGCTACTTCTATCTGAGGTATCCCTCTTGGTGCAGGTGGAATTCCTGTTAAGTTGAATGTCCCAAGGGACACGTTGTCTGGGGCCATTGATCGTTCCCCCTGTAGCACATTAATCGTTACTGCTGTCTGGAAGTCTGCTGCTGTGGAGAATATTTGTGTTCTTTTGGTGGGTATGGTTGCGTTTCGTTCAATTATTTTGGCGTGAACGTGGCCCAAGGTTTCAACGCCGAGAGATAAGGGTGTAACATCAAGTAGGAGCAGGTCCTTGACTTCGCCTGTAAGTACACCGGCTTGTATAGCTGCACCAGTTGCCACACATTCCATTGGGTCAACTCCCCTCTCGGGTGATTTACGCAGCATTTCTTCAACAAATTTCTGAACCAAAGGCATTCTTGTCATGCCTCCGATGAGAATTACTTTGTCTATATCCTTAGGAGTTAGCTTGGCATCCTCTAAAGACTTCAAAATTGGTCTTCTCGTCTTTTTCACGATCGGATTTGCCAAAACCTCCAGCTTTGCCCGAGTGAGCGTAAGGTGTAGGTGTTTTGGTCCTGACTCATTTGAATATATGAAGGGCAGATCAATATCAGTCGCGATCAATGTTGACAGTTCGATCTTAGCTTTTTCGGAAGCTTCTTTGAGTCTAGCCAATGCTGCTTCGTTACTACTGAGATCTATTCCGGTTTGCCGTTTGAATTCCTCGATAATATGATCCATTACAGCCTTGTCCACATCTGTTCCCCCAATCTGTGTATCACCACTGGTCGAAAGAACCTGAAATACCCCCTTGCCGAAGTCCATCACTGTAACATCATGAGTCCCTCCACCAAAGCTGAAAACTAAGATCTTCATTTCTTTCTCCAGTTTGTCAATCCCATATGCCAAGCAAGCTGCGGTTGGCTCATTCACAATGCGTTTGACCTCAAAACCAGCAATTTCTCCAGCATCTTTAGTAGCTTGTCGTTGGTTGTCATTGAAGTGCGCAGGTATTGTTATTACAGCTTTGTGTATGGGAACACTTAGGAAATTCTCAGCATCCTTTTTGATTTTCTGAAGGATAAATGCTGAAATTTGTTGAGGAGTGTATTCTTTTCCTTGAATCTTCACTTTGTAGTTTGTCCCCATCTTTCTCTTAATCTCAAAGATTGTGTTTTCAGGGTTAGCTGTAGCCTGTCTCTTCGCTGGTTCTCCGATTAGAAGTTGGCCATCTTTAGTGAAGGCCACAACAGACGGGAACATCTTGCCGGCCATTGTTGGTCCTTCGGCACTTGGGATAATCGTGGCTCGACCTCCTTCGAAAATGGCTGCTGCCGAGTTTGTGGTTCCAAGGTCTATCCCAAGTATTTTTTCACTTGGTTTCTTATCGCTCATTTAATTCCACTTCCTTGGTAGTTTTTGAAGATGGTTTTACTGTGATTTTCACAACACTGGGTCTAATCACTTTTCCGTTCATAATATATCCTTTCCTTATTTCCTCGATGATTCTTCCTTCCTCATCATTCTCAACTTTTGCTATGACCTCATGTTTTGATGGGTCAAATTCTTGACCAATACACTCTATGGGAGAAACCTCTTCTTTCTCTAGTATCTTTTTTAATTTTTTCATTGTCATTTCAACACCTTGGAGAAAGATTGCTATTGATTCAGTTTGCTTACCTTCTTGGATTGCTACTTCGAGTTCATCTGCAATTCCAAGCAACTCAAGAACCAGACGCTCGTTACAGTATTTTCTGACTTCTTCAAGTTGACGATCTAATCTTTTCTTCAAGTTCTCAAAGTCTGCCTGCATGTACTTCAGCCGGTTTAGGTAATCTTCTGAACGTTTCTTCTCTTCCTCTAAAGCGTTAGCCAATTCCTCTAGCTTCTCATTTTCCTTAATGGTTTCGTCTGCTCGGGTAAGGTTCTTGTCCTGTTCTTCAATCTGGTCTCTAGCCTGTTTTTTCGCCCTATCTTTACTCACCTAAGGTTCTCCCTCCTTAGTATTTTGGATTTTGTTAGACAAACGAGAATATATATGTCACTATATCATGAGCACGCAATATGCATGCATTAGGTTGACCTGCCGCGAGCGCTAGTGGTATAGACTATTTAGACATGAGAATTTTTACTTTTGCACCGCCCCACAGAACCTGGTCCCATTCAATTGGTTTCTGTTCGCGAAGATAGCTGTATCCTTTAGTAACCCCAAAATATTCTTTTTGAATATAGTTATGAAGCACATGAAGAACTTCGATGTGAGCTTGGATAAGCCTATGGAAATATTCTGAATTGATTATCACTGGAGTCGGTATTTTTGGATTTGCTTTATACACTTTGTAGTGTGGGTGGAAGTCAGCTATGACTCCATAGGAATCAATTACATCCCTTTCGTAACGGTCAGAAAACAACCCACGATTGTGAACAATCAGATTGCGAAGTCTTCGCGCGTTGTCAATGATTCCCAAGGTTTTGGGCAGGCTTTCTAATGTCTCTTTGTTTCCGATATCGCATTTCAGTGATTGTTTGCATGCCCATTTTAGGAGCTCGCTGTAGAAAATCCTATGTATACTCTTTCTCTGAAATTGCCGAAACCCTTTTCTACGAAGATGAAAAACGAGATTTCTGAGCGCGACCTCAAAAACGTTTACCATAGATATCAAAGAAATTCTGCTTTGAATCCATTCAAAGTATGGCTCAGTAAATGCATCAATGAGGTCTTGCTTTCGATAGAATCTAATCCAATGCAACGTCATTTGAAAGCTTTTTTGAGGAAGGTATTCTTGCACTTTGTCAGTTTCGACAGCTTTCTGAATTGCACCAACATAAAGATGATACCCAATAACTCCCTGTAGTGAATCATCTGCTATCTCGAATACTCTCTGAATGTCTAGGTCACGTTTCATTCCTCTTTTCTCCATTTTAACAAGCTTCCAGTGACTCACCTATCGTCGTTTGCCTATGTGCGGGCAAGCTTATATTTTGGTTTCATTTGGCTTGCATAGTGTGGAGATCTTGGCGAAATTAATGTGCACGTATAACTAATTGTTATTGCGTGGTTTAGATTTGTTCTCTGAGAATTTTCTTTGCGCACAAGCGTCGAGCTTCAGGAACAAAGATTTTTCAAAACAGTTCCTAGACTTGACAAGCTTATTTTTTTCGAGTTTTTTTCCATCAGTTTACTCCCTTGTTCTTTACAGTGCACTCATGTTCTTTACAAAACTATGGGAAATGTGCAGGTTGTTAACCATCTAAACAACGGTTGTACAACCTTCTAGCCCATGCGTTCAAGCCCTGCTCAGGAAATAAGCCTAAATTGTGGTTTTTCCGTTCAGAAAATTAGGCTCTCAAATCGCTAGGTTGTCACAACCTTTTTACCATTGTTCTTAATTGAAATTTACTCTGTTCATCGTTTTTGGGGAAAGATAGCCTTTTGATAGGATAATTGATAGGATTTCCCATGCTCTTACCATCATTCAAGAAATGCGCGCAGCTTGTGTTAACTTATATAAGCAAGAGCGTTTGTTTCTGATAAGGTCTTTCACTTGTGCCTACGCGCGCAATGTAAAGGTGAGAATGATTGAGGAAGAGAAAATGGACTGGAAGAGGACGTCCCAGAGGTAGCTATCACACGGGTGACATTAGAAATCTTGAGTACCTTGTAGAACTCGCTACGAAACACGGAATCAACACACGCGAATTTTTTAACGCAATTGTACGCGCATGGAAAAATGGAAAAGCCACGTGTCGAGGATTAAATATTGAATTTCGCATAAAGAAGAAGGATCGCGTCATCTTTCTCATAACAAAAGGCTACAGTGTGGTCGCTCAATTTCCAATACAGGAAGACATTCTCAAGGAAACTGATCCGCTTAAGGGATTCGATTATGTACAGGAACGCGTTAAACGCGTAGCCAGAATGAAAGAAAGTAAAAATCTTGACCTTAGCCATCTAAGCATCAAAGATTTGAAGGCTGGAATGAAGAGAATCAAACTGAAAGCTCGAGTCACCGAAATTTCAAAGCCAAAACTAGTCCTGACGCGATACAACGATTACGTCGTCTTCGCCAACGCAACGCTTTCTGACGAAACCAGTACAATCAAGCTGACTCTATGGAACGGACGCATCAACATGGTTTCCATCAACGACATGGTTCAAGTTGAAAATGCAAACGTCATCATGTTTAGAGGTGAAAAACAGCTAAGAACAGGAAGAAAAGGCAGATTGAAAGTCGTTGAAACCAATCCGATAAATGTAATTCAGTAAGCTCATTGCTAACTCAGTCCTGAGCGCGCGCATTAACATAGACCTAATGGAGAGAGTTTTTAGGTGGGAAGAAGCGAAAGCCAAAAAGGACAAAGACTAACCCTTAGATGTCCTTTCTGTAAACGTGTCCTCAGAATTTACTGTAAGGAGAAAACAGTTTCTTCCCCTGCCAAAGTGGTTGTAATCAACGGTTCCGTACATCAAACAGAAAAGAAAACGACAAGAATTTACATCCGTTGTAAATGCAATAATAAACTGATTTTTGAGAGCCAATTACCTTACGTAAGCAAATATGGTTGGAGACGTATTTCATAGAATTAAGTCATCCGCGCGCGAACATGGACTTACCCGTATTTTATGTTTATTTTGAGGGGTGTTCTATGAAAGGAAAATGGCATGCATGCATGCATCACGCATCATGGCTGTGTCTACAGCAGCATTTAGCCATTGGCAGATACTCTCGGATTTCCTGCAATCAGGCAGGTGGCAATAGTAGACCACGACTTTTAGAGTCACATCTAAGGTCTTTGCGATTTGCCCATAGCTTGCGGGGGATCCTTTCCTTGTGATGACTTTTCCCTTTCTCTTCCTCTCTGCCTGGCGTATGTTTCTTGTTCCCCACTCGCAGAACTCCGTGTGGATTCTGGTGAATTCCTCTCTGGAACTTGAATTGAAGATTTTTTCCACAATCTTTTTTACTATCCGATCATGGAGTTCTTCTTTGGCTCCTTTCTCAAAAACCCGCATCATGGCAGAGAATGCTAATCCCATATCAACTATGTTTTCAAATCTCAACCTTTCCACTTTGCTTAGTTGTGACACACGCCACATGGCAAACCTCTCTCCTAGACCTGTCAAATAAGATTGAACTCCTACTAAATCTTTTATGTCCTTGCACCAGAACATCTTGCCATATAATTCCTTGCTTCGCAACTGTCTTGCTTGTGGCGCGCCAGT
>JAUWZP010000063.1 GCA_030615265.1 Candidatus Bathyarchaeota archaeon | reverse complement strand
CAATCAAAGCTATAGCAATTGCTAGTGAGATTATTATAAAGTACTTTTTCTTAATCACAATATCCCCTTCTTTCCCTTTATTCATTATCGCCTATTATTTCATTTCAAGTTGCATTAATAATTTAAGGAGAAAAGTTCTATTACAGAAGATTGTTTCACAAATCATAAGTTGTGGTTGTATCATATTCTTCTCAGTCAGGGAAAGGAGAATGATATAATTGGAAAGGAAAACAGTCTCTGCAATAATGCTGACAATGCTTACAGTAAGCATGTTAACTTTGTCTTTTAACATTCAACCAGTTAAGGCAAGTGGAACCATTTACATTAGGGCTGATGGAAGTGTTGACCCTCCAACAGCACCACTACAAAGAGACGGAGACATCTACACTTTTATTGACAACGTTTATGATTCGATTGTGGTTGAGAGAAACAACACAATAATCGACGGAGACGGATACACGCTTCAAGGTGTAGGAGCTTATGATTCCAGTGGAATATCTTTGGGACGTGTGAGCAACAACGTGACAGTCAAGAACATGGAAATCAAAGCATTCTTCAATAGCATTAAAATTTATGAGTCTATGAACAACAGTATATATGCTAACAATATAGTAGACAATGTGTTTGGGATTTCTCTTTTCAGTTGGGATATTTATTCAAGCTATAACCATATATTTACAAACAACATAAGAAACAACTTTTGTGGCATTAGTGTTGGTCTCGGAAGCATTGCTCTGAACAACAGTATATATGAAAACAACATAACAAACAACGATTGTGGCATCCATATCACCAACGGTTTTAACAACACCATATATGGTAATAACATAAGAAACAACAGTGTATATGGCATTAGACTAGAGAGTTCAAACAATTACATTTACCACAACAACTTCATTGATAACACCGAACAAGTGCATTGGCAATCCGCAGGGAATATTTGGGATGATGGTTATCCTTCTGGTGGAAACTATTGGAGCGACTATTCAGGTGTAGATTCTAATAGTGATGGAATAGGCGATACACCATACACCATTGATGCCAGCAATCAAGACCGATATCCACTCATGAATCCTTGGATTGAAAGAAAAGTTGGAGTCAAAGTAGGCGATTGGGCAAAGTATGGAAATTTTGTCTTTACGTGGAGTTCTAACGACCCTAAGCAGTATCCTCCAAGTGACCTAACAGAATGGATGAATGTTACAGTTCAAACCATTTTAAGTACAAACATTACTTTTCAGTTGACAATTCATTATCAAACATCCACTGAAGAAACAATCATTGGATGGATCGATGTGAGCACGAGTGAGGCAGGAGGCTGGTGGATGCAACTATTTATCTCAGCAGATCTCAGCGCTGGAGACACCATATATCAGACGATGTTTTGGGCACCAATAAATGAAACAATCTTCCGAGAATATGTGGGCGTAACCAGAGAGACTAATCACTTTAGCTTCGAATGGTCGTTTAGCTATATGGACTCCGATAAATATTCTAACGGGTCTTACAGCGCCTATTGGGACAGAGCAACAGGAATCCTAACCCAATTTATGATTGAAAACGTTCATGTAGACGAAACCCTGAACTATGTAACATCAACATCAATATCCTTCCAAATAATTGACACCAACATTTGGGAAGCTCCAATTCCAACCACCACAGATGAATTGAAAACTGAGATAGAAGAATTAGGCTCTGAAGGTGAAATCGACAATCAAGGCATAGTCAAAAGTCTCATGGCTAAACTGAATGTAGCTCAGAAACTAGTTGATAAAGGAAAAACAGATGAAGCAGTGAATGTTTTAGAAGACTTCATCATGCAAGTTCAGGAATTATCAGGAATCCACATAACAGTAGAAGCAGCAGACATCCTAATCAAATCAGCAGAATACATACTATCCCATCCATAACCTCTTTTTTTCTATTCATAGTTAAGAAAGAAGTCTTTGAATGGATAAGAATGGACAGAAAACTATCGGGCATGTGACTTTCCGTTAAGAGTTCAAATTACGCAAAAAAGTGAAGACCGAATATTTTAAATAATCTCAGTATACATAAGTACCAGTTAAGTGAAAGTAAAAGGAGTATAAACAAAAAGGAGCAATTCGGTTTTTGTAAAGAACAAAAACCATAAATTGCCTTCTCCAACAATAAAGACTCAGGAACACTGCACAATGTTTTCATATTTCAGCGTATTCAAAGATGAAAGCAAGCTGGACATCAACTATGTGCCGCCGAGCTTGCCTCATAGAAAAGCCCAATTAGAGCTTCTCAACCAGTTTTTCCGATTCACAATTGAAAGCCCAGGAAGAATGACCCAACGCGTGCTCATTACTGGCAGAATTGGAACTGGGAAAACGGTGCTTTCTCAACATTTTGGATTAGGCGTGACTAGGAAAGCTCAACAGAGGAATGTTAACCTGCACTATGTTCACGTGAACTGCCGCGAATGCAAAGGAAGCTTCTTCATGATCCTTCAACGAGTTATTCTCAGATTCTACCCGAACTTTCCAAAGAGAGGCTACTCAGCTGAAGAACTTTTACAGACTCTAATGCAGATTCTCGACGAGAAAAACGCCTACGTCATCTTGGCACTAGACGAGTTAGAAGCACTTATCCGAAGCGAAGGGTCAAACCCCATATACAGCCTAACGAGAATCCAGGAAGAACGACTGAAAAACGCTCAAAGACTCTCCCTGATCGGCATTCTCCGAGAACCACAAGACCTAAACTTGCTAGACCCAAGTGCAAGAAGCACTCTTCAACGCAACATCATACATCTTAAAGAATACTTGAAACCTCAGCTTCGCGACATACTCGAAGACCGAGTAACATGGTCCTTTAAACACGACACAGTTCCATCTCAGACGCTGGACTTGATCGCTGAAGCCGCAACCTTAGAAGGAGGCGACGCTCGTTACGCAATTGAACTGTTATGGCGGTCTGGCAAATACGCTGACACGGAAAGGTCGAAAGAGGTTCTACCTGAACATGTACGCAAAGCTACTAGTAGCGTGTATCCGGTTGTGCGGAAAGACACAATCGCCGAGTTGAGCTTGCATGAAAAATTGTTTCTCTTAGGAGTTGCTAGACGCTTCAAGCTAACAGACGCCGCTCATATCTCAATTGGCGAGGCCGAAGAAGCTTATGCAATTGTATGCGAAGAACATGATGAAAAAAGGCGAAAGCATACTCAACTTTGGAAATATGCCAAGGTGCTTTCTGCTTTAGACATAATTGAAACTCAGCCTTCAAGCCTTGGACATCGAGGAAAAACAACGCTTATCAGTTTGCCGAGAATACCAGCTTCAGAATTAGAGCGGGAACTAAGCAGGGTTCTCCGGACTGAAGCTGCTTAGGGCATAGGAGACTTCATTCTGCCGATTGAAGATGTGCTATCATCAAAGGGAAGAGTTAGAATCCTCCGAATCCTTGCAGACATCGGAGAACTCAACATTTCAGAAATTGCCCGCCGAGCTAGACTTAACTATGCAACAACCAATCAACATCTAAAAGTTTTGGAAGACCACCAACTCGTGAAGCATAAGAAATTTGGAAGAATCCGAATCTTCAGGTACAACGAGGAAAATCTAAGGGCCAAAATGATAAAGCAACTCATGGAACTCTGGGACAAATAACGTCTCATGGACAATCACGGAAAAAGCGGAACTACCCAG
Source organism: Candidatus Bathyarchaeota archaeon (assembly GCA_030615265.1). Classification (GTDB taxonomy): domain Archaea; phylum Thermoproteota; class Bathyarchaeia; order Bathyarchaeales; family Bathyarchaeaceae. The sequence goes on along the minus strand of JAUWZP010000063.1, from coordinate 6,317 downwards.
TTTTAGCCACAGCCGAAATCGAGGACTGCTTAAAACTAACTTGCACAGCATGAATGTAATCCTCAACCTTTTCGGGTTTCATTTAAATTCTCAATGAACATATTAATAATGCATGAGGATTTTGCTCCTTCAGCCGCAGGTTTTCTCTCCTGGCTTAACCTTCTTAACCAGCGACCCTCGAAGGGTGAGCATGGGGCTCCTCTACATAGCGGCAGTGTTAGACAGAGCGGGACATAAGGTAAATGTGGAACTCGCCACTAAGGACAACATCCGACAACTGGTGCAGAAATCTTCACCTGAAGTTGTGGGATTCTCAGCTATGACGCCTAACTATCCCCACACTAAGGAGCTCATAAAAGCCGTCAGAGAGGAAAGCCCAAAAACCCGTATAGTTCTGGGAGGTTACCATGCCACTCTCCGTACAGAGGAAGTGTTGAAGGAAACTGAGACTGACTTCATCATAAGGGGCGAGGGAGAAAACGCCATGCTTCAGTTTGTCTCTGCTCTGAATGGTAGAGAGAAGCTTTCAGATGTAATGAACCTCTCTTACAGGAATGGAAAAGAGATAGTGCATAACACAACCGGAGGACTTGTTGACATTAACGCGCTTCCTTTCCCCGCTAGAGAGAAAGTTGACATTCCATTTGCGTTGATTAATGAAAGCCGAGGATGCCCCTTCGCCTGCACCTTTTGTTGTATCAGAAGCTTTTACGGTAGGACTTGGAGACCCAGAAAAGTTGAGAATTTTATCGCTGAATTGGCTTACATGAAAGAAAAGCTAGGTTATAAGCGAATTTACATTCAATCGGACAATTTCTTGGTCAACCCGAGACGTGTGGAAGCCCTGTGTAAAGCCATAATCGAATATGGATTAGACGATGTAAGTTATGATTCAGCGGGTCGCATCGATGTGATGGCGAAGAACCCGAGGCTTTTGAACTTAATGGTTGAAGCCGGGTGGAAAAGCATGAATTTCGGATTAGAGAGTGGAGTTCAAGAAATCTTGGACCGCAGTTACAATAAGCGGTTGACGTTGGAGCAAGCGCGAAAAGTGGTTAAGAAACTGCAGGACACAAACATCCACATCGGATGGACCTTCATAATAGGATCAGGAGACGAATACGACACCGAGGCGTATATCCAGAAGTCCGTCAATTTTCTGCTTTCAATACCGTACGATGGCGTTGGCTTAACCATTTTGACACCGTTCCCTGGAACCGCCCTTTTCCACAAGCTGCAGAGGGAAAACAGGATACTTACGTACGACTGGAAACTCTACGACACAATGCACTGCGTCTATAAACCCAAGTATCTGTCACCCAGAAGAATGGAAGAACTCTACGCCAAAGCCCTCTGGAGAGTCTATAAGAATGGAGGTCCAGTGGGAATAATCGGACGCGCCCTAAAAGCCCTCCGAACAGATTATCTCTCCCCAAAAGACATCTTGGGCCTTCTCCAGCTGAGCCTCAGAGTGTATGGAAAGAGAAAAAACATTAACGAAGTCTTCGAGTTCTACGCAGACAGATATTATAGAAAAGTCGAAAGACTGTGCAAAAAATAATCCGTGCCTATCCAAAGCTAGCAGGCTTTTCTCTTCTCTTGGCCGGTTAATCCCTGAAGCTTTTCATTCATGTTCAACGGCTGATCCAGGCAAAAATCTCTGCCATCTTTTGACGCGTGTAACCATTAAGGATCTGGCATTTCAGAACAGTTAAGGTAGGCTTTTTCGGTTAAAAGTTGCTTGTTAATTACATGCATGTACACGTTCTCCAACTATTTTTCTCATGAAACCAGTAAAAGGAGGGTCTGTGGTGGAAATTGTCTTTGAATTGTTTTTAGGGACAAGTAAATAAGTTTGAACTAGTCATGTGTTGTAAGTCGAAAAGTGATTGATATGTCAATGGTTGATGTTACGGCAAAGCCCGAAGTCTATAGGGAGGCCACTGCGAAGGGCAAAATCAAGTTGAAACAGGAAACAATAGACTTGATTAGAAAGGAAAAAATTGAGAAGGGCAACCCGTTTGAAGTAGCCAAGATTGCCGGCATCTTAGCGGCTAAGAATACAAGTTCGATTATTCCTTTGTGTCACCCCCTTCCACTAACAAACGTTAATGTTAACATGAACATTGAAGGCAATTCAGCGGTGGAAGTGCAGGCCACCGTGAAAACCAAGGCGCAGACTGGAGTAGAGATGGAAGCTCTCGTAGCTGTTTCTGCTACGCTCTTGACAATCTGGGACATGACAAAACAATATGAAAAAGATGAAGCGGGGCAATACCCCAGCACAGCTATCCAAGACATCCATGTGGTTCGCAAGATTAAACACGGATGAAAAAAGCAATGAGTGAAGTCACGCGGAAGCATAAGGAAAAAGCGCCGACAAAGCTAGGCTTCGCAGTGATTGTTTGCAGCACAAGCCGCTATCAAAAGTTGATAGCTGAAGAAAAGATAGAAGACAAATCAGGCGACTTAATTGCTCAATTGTTGAAACAGCATGGTCACACCGTGATTTTTCGCAAAGTTATTCCGGATGATAAGGTTTTAATTAAGAAAAATTTGAAGGAAGCTTTGAAGTTGCAAAATGTAGAGGTTGCAATATTGTGCGGTGGCACCGGAATCAGCTCTACAGATGTTACTATAGAAACTGTTAAGCCTCTTTTAGATAAGGAGCTTCATGGTTTCGGCGAGATTTTTAGGTGGCTCTCTTATCAAGCGATTGGTTCTGCTGCGGTTATGACTCGGGCTGTTGCTGGTGTTGTGGAGGGAAAAGCTGTTTTGTGTATTCCAGGTTCACCACACGCTGTTAGGCTTTGTCTTGAAAAGCTTATATTGCCTGAGGTGGGGCACATAGTTTTTCATGCTAGAGAGCGTTAGGCTTTACCTTTAGAGCGCGCGTAAATGATTTATTAATTGATAAGCTATTGAAATTCAATGGTGGCAAAATGTACATTTGGTTTTTCATTTGCGTATTAGCTGTGATTGCAGCGATACCACTTCATTTTTTGTCGGTTGAGCACCTAAAACTTCAAGAAAGATACGGAAGGAAGAAGGGAACTAAGATTGGTGAGATTTATGGTCTCATTTCAGGGTGGGGTTTCTTCTTCTTTTGGATGAGAATCTGGGTTTCGCCTCAGCCTAGATTTACTGTTCAGATTCTTCAAAATCTATCAGTCTTGATTCCAGTTGTCAATTTCTCGATTCCTTTGCTTCATCTAATAATCTGCGCACTCTTCCTTATACCAGGTGCTTGGCTTGCAATCAACGGTGTAAAAGAGGTAACCCTCAAAGTGGCAGAAACGCATAGGACCGATAAGATTGTTACTACAGGGGTCTATTCCATTGTTAGACATCCACAACATCTTGGCGCATTATTGGCACATGTGGGAATTTCCTTTCTATTTTCTGCATGGTATTCTTTACTCTTTACTCCCTTGATGGTTGTACTTATTTATCTCATCTCAAGGAAAGAGGAGGAAGAGCTGATTAGAGAATTCGGCAAAGAATACGAAGATTACAAGAAAAAGGTGCCAATGTTATTACCAAGATTATAAGAGAAATAGCGACAACCTATTATCTCAACCCCAACATCAAACAACCAATCAGATAAAGGTTTAAATCCCAAAATCCGAGCATATTATTCTCCACACCGTGGAAAGGTCAGTAACTGCAATGCTCTTCGACAATTGGGGGCGTCCCACGCTTAATCTACGGATTTCTCTCACCCAGAAGTGTAACTTGAACTGCGTTTATTGCCACAGAGAAGGACAAACCCTCAGTTCTGCTAGGGTGGAGATGACAGCTGAAGAGGTTGTGAGAATAGCCAAGATTGCCGTCTCGCTTGGCATTTCGCGCATAAAGTTGACCGGTGGAGAGCCTCTTCTTCGTTCTGACATTCTGGACATCATGAAGGGCCTAGCCAAACTAAGAGGTTTACACGATCTGTCCATGACAACCAATGGAAACCGTCTTGTGTCTTTGGCAAAACCGCTTTGCAAAGCTGGATTAATGCGGGTGAATGTAAACCTTCCTACTTTGGATGAGAAAGTTTATGGAGTTTTGAATGGTGGCAAGCTGCGCAAAGTTTTAGATGGTGTTAAGGCAGCCGTGAAAGCTGGATTATATCCGGTCAAGTTGAACATGCTTGTTTTGAGGGGTGTCAACGAGAAGGAGATTCACCGCATGATTGTTTTCGCCAGACACACGGAGACTATTCTGCAGCTAATTGAGTTAGAGCCCGTAAACATAGACGACTTATTCTATTCTCGCTACTTCTATTCCTTAGAAAACATTGAAGCTGAATTGAAGGAGCAAGCCTTAGAAGTGAAAACGCGGAGTGACATGCAGAATCGCCACATATACTTTTTGCCCAAAGTGAAAGTGGAAGTTGTTCACCCGATTGAGAACACAGAGTTTTGTGCCCGTTGCACGCGTTTACGCGTTACCAGCGATGGAAAATTGAAGCCTTGTCTGATGCGGAACGACAACCTAGTTGACATTCTAACGCCTCTTCGTGAAGGAGCCGATGACAACGAAATAAAACAACTTTTTGTCAAGGCTGTTAAAAGAAGAGAACCATACTATAAATGTGCGTTAAAATAGCACGCGCAAAAAGAAGGAAGGAGAGGCCAAACGATCTATGTTTAAAGGATGTTCTTCATTTCTGATATTTGTTTGGACAATTTAGTAATGCCGCACTCTTCTCCGAACCACCACATACACCCTTCCCCTCGGCAACGTTTCATATAACCGCGCTCCACTACAAGTGGGCATTTTTTGCCTGAGCGTTCTACATTGAGGAATGTGCTGATCACTCTCTTCATTCTCTTCGGAGTCTTTTCGATGGGAAGTTCCTTGAGCCATCTCATTATGTTCGGGGAGCGGATGAGATCTGTCAAAGTTACTAAGCCGACAAGGTGTCCGCGTTCAACCACTGGAAGCTTTTTGATTTTCTGTTTGAACATAATTTCAACAGCCTTACTAATGTCCATTTCGGGCTTCCCTGCCAAGAGAGGCTTCGACATTACTTTACTAACTTTGATCTTACCTGTATCTTTGGCCTTGGGGATTACCCTTTTCAGGATGTCTCTTTCAGTCATGATTCCAATAGGCTTTTCCTTTTCGACGACGATTAAACACCCTATCTCGTGTTTGTTCATGAGTTCCACTGCAGTCTTCACTGTTGCTTTTGCTTCTACTGTAATAACACTGTTAACCATGATTTCCTTAAGTTTCAGCGACATTAAACGCACCAAACAAGTTCTAGTCCGAGCTTTAGTCCGATTTGAATCTATAAATAAATTATGAATTAAGAATGTTTACTTGAGGTTAGGAATGCTATCGCGCCCGATAAAGGGTATACTATCCCTCTTAAAAACATTGGAAAGACTTTTTTACATATGCCTGCGTAGTTTTGCTTCTATAGACTGTTTCGGAACAGCTCCGATGATTCTGTCGACTTCTTTTCCGTTTTTCATTATAAGCAATGTTGGTATGCTCATTACGTCAAATCGCATCGCAGTTTTCGGATTTTCATCCACGTTTAGTTTTCCGAAAACAACTTTGCCAGCGTAGTCTTTTGCCAGTTCATCGATTATTGGAGTAATCATTCGGCAAGGTCCACACCAGGCAGCCCAGCAATCAATCAACATTAACGGATATTGCTGCACTACATTGTCGAAGTCGGCGTCGCTAACAGTCATTGGGGCACTTAAAACCTCCTTCTGTCCAGTTGTCTTTGCACCCGTCCTTTTCATGAGTTCTTGCATCTTCTTCGCTCTAATTTGCTCCAGTTCAAGGTCTCCTCCACTTGCGCTGAGACGCCCATGCTCAATCATCATACACTTATCCATAACAACCGTAAAGCCGGCTTCAACCGCACGCTTAGCCGCCTCCTCGTTGACAATTCCAAGCTGCATCCAAATCACATCGGGCTTTCCATGCTTCCTTCTCAACTCTATCGCCTGGTCAACAATTGGCGGAACATCTTGTGACGGTCTGAAAATGTCCACAACTTCAATCTTTTTCTGCAAGTCTTCTGGCATGTCTAGCAACGATTTGTAACATTTCTTGCCTAAAACTTCGTCTGCAAAAGGGTTGATTGGAATAATACTGTAGCCATTAGACTTCAAGTATTCTGCTACTTGATGGCTGTCTTTTCTCGAGTCGCGTGACACGCCTACAACTGCCACGGTCTTATATCTTTCAAAAACATTCTTTATCGCTTCATTTCCGCTCATGCTCAGATTCCACCAGTAGAGTTTCCTTATGAATACGCTCTTGATTTTTAAATATGTTAGGTTCAATTTATTAAGCAACAT
>JAUWZP010000019.1 GCA_030615265.1 Candidatus Bathyarchaeota archaeon | reverse complement strand
ATTCAACTGGTCCAGACAGAAAGGATGTGGGAAGATCATAGTGGATGTCTAATTGTTAAAAAAGCTAAACTGGTGGAAAAATGAGTAGCAAAGTTTCGGTTTTTTATTCGTATTGCTCGCGCTGACTGAAGTTTAGGTTTAACTTTTTCATGATGTCTCGTTTTCTGTTTCTTATTGTAACCTCGGTTAGGTTTGCCGCTTTTGCAAGTTGACTTTGAGTGATTTTTTGTTTTTTGAGTTTGGAGGCTACATAGAGGGCTGCGGCTGCTATTCCTGAGGGGTCTTTTCCCATAGCTACGTGTTTTTTCTTGGCGTCTTGAATGATTTTTATGGCTAGTCCTTCGATTTCGCTGGAGACTCCGGCTTTTTCAGCTATTTTCGTGACGTAGTCCATGGGGGTATCGATGGGCATTTTCATTTTTAGTGTTCGTACTATCAGGCGGTAGGCTCTGGAGACTTCTTTTTGAGGTCGAGGGCTGACTTCTGCGATTTCTTTCAGGGTCCTAGGTATCCTGGTGAATCTACAGGCTGCGTAGAGGGACCCCGCTACTATCGATGCGATGTTACGTCCTCGAACTAGCCTTTTCTTTAGGGCTTTTCGGTAGATCACTGCAGCCATTTCTTGTACTGAAGATGGAATGTAAAGTTTTTCAGAGAGGCGCTGGAGTTCACTCATGGCTTGGCTGAGGTTTCTGCTTTGGGAGGTGTGAACTCTCGTTCGGATCTGCCATGTCCTGAGGCGCCACATCTGACGTCTAACTTTTGGTGATAGGAGGCGTCCGAAAGCGTCTCTGTCAACTCGAATGACTGTGGATAAACCTTTGTCATGATAAGAATACCTGGTTGGGGCTCCCGCTCTTGCCTTGGACATTTTTTCTTTTGGAGTGAAGGCTTTCCACTCTGCTCCTCGGTTTATGATATCTTCTTGAATGACGAGGCCGCAGTCTCCGCAGACGGATTCTCCCATTTCTATGTCTCTGACTAGGTTTGTGCTCCCACATTCCGAGCACGTGGCATAGATAGTTGCCTGCTCTGACATTTTTAGGCATCCAGTTTGATTCTTGCGGCGTCTATGGTATATAGAGGCGAGGGTTAAATAAAAACATGACGTGTGTCATAACATGTTTTGATCGATAGCGAAATAATGCGCGCGCAGATATCTCCCCTGTGGGTGCAGTTCAGATTAACGCAAACTCTCAAATTCTTTCAGATCTAACCCAAGTCCTTCGGAAACACGCCGACCATAATCGGGGTCAGCCTTGTAGAAAATCCTTGTCTGCCGAATCTGAATATCTTTCCTTGCGTTACATAGATGAGAGACAATGTTGCCAATTAGATGATCTCTATCCTCATCAGTCATAACCTTCCGATACAAATCTCCCGCTTGCACGAAATCATCGTTCGGATGAGTGTATGGCTGACGTGCAGCGTTGCCAGAAACTTTGAAAACTGGTTCAGCTGCTTGTATATCCGGCTCTGGACCACCAAAACTGTTAGGATAGTAGTTCGGACCGCTACCTCCATTTGCGTCAAAACGCATAAACCCGTCGCGCTGGTAATTCTGCACTTTTACACCCTTAGGCTTATTCACTGGCAGGAGATGATAATTAGGTCCCAAGCGATAGCGATGAGCATCATGGTATGCAAACAAACGACCTTGCAGCATCTTATCTGGTGAAGCAGCTATACCTGGTACGAAGTTTGCTGGTGAAAAGGCAGCCTGCTCCACCTCAGCGAAATAATTCTCTGGGTTGCGATTTAAGACCATGCGGCCAACCTCTGTTGGTAGGTAATCACCATGAGGCCAGACCTTGGTGAAGTCAAATATGTCAAAACGATAGTCATCAGCTTCCTCCGGTTTCATTATCTGTACCTGAAGTGTCCAAGAGGGGTAGTCACCTCTTTTAATGGCGTTGTAAAGGTCTCGGGTTGCATGATCAGGGTCAACCCCTTTTAACCGTTCTGCTTCTTCACGTGTCAAATTCTGGATGCCTTGATCAGTTTTGAAATGATACTTCACCCAGAAATATTCGCCCTTTTCATTGTACCATTTGAATGTGTGACTTCCATAACCATTCATATGACGATGTGACTTAGGAGTTCCCCTGTCTGAGAAAAGAATGGTAACCTGATGAATGGATTCAGGTGTTAAGGATAGGAAGTCCCAAAACATATTCGCATCTTTAAGGTTGGTTTCTGGGTTACGTTTTTGGGTATGAATAAAATCTGGAAACTTCAAGGGGTCACGGATGAAAAAGACAGGAGTGTTATTGCCCACAAGGTCATAGTTACCCTCTTCAGTATAGAATTTGACTGCAAATCCTCGGGGATCACGTTCAGCATCTGCTGACCCTTTCTCGCCACCTACTGTGGAGAATCTTGCAAAAACTTCGGTGCGCTTACCTACTTGCGAGAGGAACTTTGCCTTGGTATACTTTGCTACATTATTGGTTACCTCAAAGTATCCTCCGGCACCGGCACCTTTAGCATGTACAATACGTTCAGGTATCCGTTCACGGTTAAAATGAGCCAATTTCTCAATCAAGTGGACGTCCTGAATTAAAACTGGGCCACGATCGCCTGCTGTCAAAGAATTTTGGTCATCATCTACAATCTTGCCAAAATTTGTTGTGAGTTTCTTTCTGTCACTTGTCATCTAAATCCCCATCACCTCATAATAATCAGCCATTTCATTTAAAATATGTTCGATTGCAATCAACAAGCCCTTTGAAAACATTCAGAAGGTAGAAAAAAATGGGGAGTTGGGTTTTAGTTATCTGGGGCTTGCACATGCTTCGTTGCTGTAGTCGGACTCGAGGGTTGTGCTGTCTGGCCAGATATTGTATGCGGTTACAGCGTAGCAATATGTCTGACTTGGTGTAAGTCTCCTCTCCTTGTAAGTCGTTTCTGAGGTGCTGCCTATGAAGGTGTATTTACCGCTCTGTGAATAGTAGACATTGTATCCAGTTACCTCAACGCCTTCTACAAGCACTGGATCCCAAGAGAGTGTTATACTCCTTTTGCCTCCTGTTGCCACAAGGTTCTGAGGAGTGTCCGGAGGCGGATAGTGCCCGGGTGGAGGCTGAGGTACCTCTCCAACTTGTGTCATCACCACAGGCTCAGCTCCGCCGTTGTGGAGCCAGAGGTCCCAGATGGCGTTGCCCCATCCCTTCAGGTTGGCGAAGAATAGATTAGTCTGGACGATGTAGGCTTCAGGTTCCCCTGAAGGAGTTGGACTGGACAGGGTTCCACCGACTCCGTTTATCTCGTCCCTGAGAAACTCAACGTACTCTTTGGAAGTGGTCTGATAGTAGAGGGTCCCATACCAGTAAGCAGTGCCATCAGGCTTTGCCACTGTTACATCGTCATAGCCACCAGCGTACTCTTCAGCGGTAAAGTAGTCTGGTGCATCAGCTCCATGCCACCTCGGCTGGACAAGTCTTTCAAACATCTGTGTTGTGTCAAAACCTTTCGGTGGGATTCTGTTATCCTTGTAACGGTCTGTGGCGAGCGCAAAGTGGAACGTTTTCTCTTCACCAGTAAGGTCCAGACTTGACATCTTAGCCTCCCACACTAACCTTTCATGTGTCTCAGTGAGCTTGCCTCCTGAAACGTAGACCTCATTGCCATTGGCATCCAGTGTGGTCAATAGAGGCTCATACGGGTTGATCTCCCCTATCAGGTTATCAGTTGCATCGTAGAACCTCACGTTCAGGAACATTCTCCTGCCCTCAGGGAAACCTGAGATGAGTTTGTGTGCGGCGTTGTTTGTGATCCTAATGTTAACTGAAGTGCCATCCTCAGTCACAACACTCAGGGTGGCAGCCATTTGCAGTTGCTGAAGTGCTCGCTCTGCACCATCCCAAAGAGCTTGTCCATAATTTGAAATCCCAGTGACGTCTATCTGGGCACCTTGGTACTTCTGCCCCGAGAGAATTGCATAATTGTATGGATCATAGAAAGGTCCGTTTGGATCAGCTGATGACAGAATTCTTGGAATCCACTGGTTACCGCCTGTTAGGTCGTGTAGAGGTAGGTCTGTTCTGGTTGGTGCACCTTTCTTGTTACAGCCTTTTCCTGTGACATCCCTCATGTGGCAATCCTGACACTTGTCTGCCCAAGGGACGCCAGGGATAGCAGTTTCAGTTCCACCACTACCGTAAGCGCCCAGCAGAAATTCGCTGAAAGTCCTTTCTACGTGGAAATAGCTTGCAGCAGCCTGTGTCTCCGGAACATCCACACCAAGTAATACGCTCGCAAGAATTGGGTTTGAAACGTCGTGGCAAGTTCCGCAAAACGTCTCACTCTTGTGATAGCGAGAATAATCCATTTGATGCCTGGCAGCAGCATCCGTGAAAGGCCCACTTTTGGCATTACCTGGGTCAACAAAGAATTGTCCTCCAGTATTTTCTATGTAATTTGGAAGATTTCCGTCGCCATAGTAGGTGGGAAGATTTGTAGCAGAGTCGAGATATGGCGTTCCGTTAAAGTGTACAATGTTGAGCAACGCTGAAATGTCTCTCTGGTAGGTTTCTTCTGCCATAGATATGGCAGTTGTGTCGGTTTCCTCGGGAACGCTTGGCTGACGTAACTCGGCAAAAGGATCTATCATCCTGTGGCAGAAATCGCATTGGACGCCGTCAAAATCAGTTGTTCTGAGGGCTGCGGTGTTGGTGGGATCGCTCCTGCCTTCAAGCCATCCTGTGGGAGAGTGACACCTTATGCAGAGGTCTCCGGCGTTGGGGTTTCCAACAGCCCAAATGGAATCTTGAAGTGCGGTTGTAAGGCAGGCCAGCCACATGGGGTCCCTTGCTGCCTGGGCCATCATAGAGCCCCTCCAGTTGTAAGCAGGCTCTACAGCAATATTGTAACCTCCGTGGCAGTTGTCACATTTGTCTGGTGTGTCAAAATTGCCTACCGTGCCTGGTTGTGATCCTGGCATGAACACATTATGGTCGTCTTTGACAGGTACCGGGGTCCACGAAAAGGCAGAGTAAACTGTCATTAGAATAACAAATGTTAGGACCAGTAGGTTTCCTATCCAATGTTTCATTTTTTAGACTTTCCCCTTTTCTCCCTATTTAAAAGCCACTATACTGTTACGTGTGTTTCTTCTGTTAAATTTTGTGGTATTAAATTCCACTTCGCGCGCAAATCATTAATAATAAAACACGCTGTTAAAACATAAGGGTGTTGATTTCATGGGTATAGTGTTTGCTGTAAGACACATAATGACGAGAAACATAATCTCTGTGAAGAACAATGCTTCTGTCGTTGAATCCGGCTCCGTTATGGTTAAAAGCGATATCGGATCCGTCGTTGTCACCGAAGATGGAAATCCGGTGGGGATAATAACTGAAAGGGACATCGTAAAGGAATGTTGCGCAAAAAAATTGTGTGGTGGAGACGTAAAAGTTGAAGAAATCATGAGTGCCCCCCTAATAACTATTGACGCCGATGCCTCCCTCGGCGAAGCAGCTATGCGAATGTCGGACAATAAAATAAGAAGGCTTTTGGTCACCGAAAAAGGAAAGATTGTAGGAATAATTACCGAAAAAGATGTGCTAAGGGGAACACTAAGCTATTTCGAGAGCGTAGTTTCTATGTGAAAGATGATGCCTGAAGCGAGTTTGACAAGTTTTCATTCTACACACAATACAGGTGTTCAAATCGAAGGCATAATTCCCGAAAGTGCGTGCAATAGACGTTTTTAACCATTACTTTTATTAGTCGTTTCGTTGTCTTAGCTACAAGCCACTGGCGGACATGGGTCCGTTGGAATGTAACCTTAAAGGTTGAACCGCAAACAAAGGAGAATTAGAGAATGGCATACAAGTATATGGCTGAGGCTTGGAAAAAACCTGAAGCCTCTTTTGTAAAAGAAATTATGAATCAGAGAGCCATCAAATGGCGCCGGCAACCAACTATTGTCAGAGTGGAGCGGCCAACTCGTTTAGATCGTGCGCGAAAACTTGGATATAAAGCCAAGCAGGGATTTGTTATCGTTCGTGTCCGTGTTCGGAGAGGCTGGTTGAAAAGACCTCGACCTAAAGCTGGTCGTAGACCCAAACGCATGGGTGTAACCAGGATTAAGCTGGCGAAAAGTTTAAAGCTTGTAGCAGAAGAGCGTGCCGCCAGAAAGTTTCCAAATTTGAGGGTCCTAAACTCCTACTGGGTATGGGAAGACGGGCGCTACAAGTGGTATGAAATGGTCATGGTTGACCCTCATCATCCTGTTATTCAATCAGACGAGAACATAAACTGGATTTGCGAAAGCGTCCATAAGGGACGTGTTTTCCGTGGGCTTACGAGCGCTGGCAAGAAGATGCGTGGTCTTCGCCATAAGGGGCGAGGGGCAGAGAAGGTTAGGCCGAGCCGTGGAGCTGTTAGGAAGCGAAAGGAAAAACAGTGACTAAAGTCTAGGGGACATAGATTAGAGCGGACATGACGCAGCCGTAGTTGTCCATGGGCACTCTCAAAACTTCCATTCTATAGTTTCTCTTGTCTATCTTGACTCCCCTAATCTTTGCCATCTCCTTAATCTTCCATTGAAGGGTTTCTTTCAAGGCTCGTGCATCCATGTAACCGTGGGCTTCTGCTACAAGTCCATATTTTCTTTCTGATTCCCATGCCCACGCGATTCCAGCGCCAATCGTTGTTCCTTCGCCTCCGTCCATTCGAGCTATTACTGCATGTGTGATTGAACCCGCTGGTATCTTTCTCCATTTCCTGTTTTTGCATTTAGGTGGGAGTATGGAGCTGACTGGGACAAGGTTGCATTGGGCTACTCCTGCCTTTTTCAAAGCCAAGTCGAAAGCGTTTAGTTCTGAAACTGGGCTTATGCCTTTGCCGCTTGTTATAAAGAACTCTTTTGGAATCATCTCTGGGTTTTAATTCTCCACTTTTGTTGCAAGCAATAAAAGCTGGTTAGTTTAATAACTTTACGGTTTCACTGGGAAAACTCACAATTTCGGGCATTTCTTAATAAAGCTTGAATAGAAGCGTTTAGGCCAGTATTACTACTTAAGCTAGATGAAACATGCCAAAGATTGAAAGCAGGCCCAAGGATGAAGAAAATGATTGTTGAAGAATTAAGACGAGAATTTGCAAGATATACCGACGAGAAATACATGGTTGATGCCGGGCAGTTTGAGAAAGGAAGAAAGAAAAAACCCTTCGTCCCGAAGACTGCTATTGTGAGAAAAATTTCCGCTGACTATTTTAGGAAAGTCAAAAACAGACCTAAACAGGAGATATTTGAATTATGCGAGGATTTGCTGGAGGCAGGTTATAAGGCTGTGGCGTTTGATTGGGCTTTCCGCTGCAAAAAACTGTATGAAGAAACGGATTTCCACATATTTGAACCTTGGCTTAAGAAGTATGTTACAGGATGGGGATCCTGTGATGATCTCTGCACTCACGCTTTTGGATACTTTGTTTACAGTTTCCCGAAATTCGTTTCCAGCGTAGAAGAATGGGCCAAATCGGAAAATAGATGGTTAAGAAGAGCCTCAGCTGTAGTTTTGATCTATTCGCTCAGAAGAAAGCAATTGCTCGATGCCGCTCTTGGAATGGCGGATATACTCTTACTGGATAAAGATGATCTAGTGCAAAAGGGATACGGCTGGATGCTTAAAGAAGCAAGCAATAATTATCCGGAGGAAGTGTTCAGCTACGTGATGAAAAACAAGAGAATTATGCCCCGAACTGCGTTAAGATACGCCATTGAGAAATTGTCTCCTGAATTGAGAAAGGAAGCAATGAAAAAGAATTTTTAATAATCTCCAGATTTTCTCGCTAAGCTGTGGAGCCAAAACAATATCCATCTTGTTTGAGAGATGCGGGCAAAACGATCAATTAAATGGCTGCGTTGCTGGGCGGTCAATCAATTTTGGGCATATTTTAATAATAGTAGTTAGAACTAGTGAATTTGGCGTGACCGTTTTGTCTGGTTCCTCCATCGCTTTCATTAATGTCAGCATGTTTGCCCATGCAACCGAAGATGAAGATAAAGCTGTGCGAGCCGTGCACAATCTTTTTCCGCCAAAATATTTAGACAGTATAACCTTTAGACGGCAAAACTTGCATGGGCATCACAAAAACCCCATAGTCCTTTTCGAAACGAGAATAAAAGATAAAGAGATCATTCAGGCGTTCGTAGAAAACTTGTCTCTTAACCTCTCCATAGTGGACAAGCAACAACTGCTTAATGAAATCAGTCGGCATGTAGAGAAAGGAAACCTTTATCTTCGCCTTGACAAGCAGGCTGCATTTCAAGGAAACTTCAAGTTCTGCACCTCTGATCCCATGCGCGTGCGTATACGTTTCAGAAAGAATAAACTTGAGGATGTTGTTCAAGCCTGTCGAGAACTTGGGATATTACCATGAGAAGATTTGCGGACCTGCATCTAAAGCCTTCGTTGGAAGACCTTGGGCAAGTGAGAAGAATGATAATCAAGTCTGCTGAGCTTGGTTTTCAAATTGTTGGTTTGTCTCTTCCCTCAAAGATTGGCATCGGTGAAGTGGGTCGGTGGGGGAAGATTTGTGGTGATGCGGGTGTAGAATTGATTTCAAGAGTTGACCTTGCACCTAGAGGTAGGCGAGAGCTTCTGAACGACTTACGCAGGCTCAGGCGTAGATTTGAAATAGTAAATGTTTACTGTACTTCCAAGATGGTGGCTAGGCAAGCAGCTAAAGACAGACGGGTTGACCTTCTTTCTTTTCCTGCTGCGAAATTTCCGAAAGTTTTCTTTGACCGTGCTGAGGCGGAGTTGGCGTCTAGCGCGTTGGCTTGCTTAGAAATAGACATGCAACCTCTTCTTTCACTACGAGGATTCGCGAGAATTCGTCTTCTTTCGGTTCTTCGGAGAGAAGTAGCCGTAGCTAAGAGGTTGAAAGTGCCTATTGTCTTTTCTAGTGGAGCAACTGACATGCGGTTTTTGCGGAAGCCTCAAGATTTTGCTTCTTTGGGTATGCTTTTTGATGTGGGTTTGCCTCTTGCTCTGGATGCTTTATCGGAAACGCCCTTAAGGATTGTTAAGAGGAATAGGCAAAAGTTAAGCCCAGATTATGTAGCTTCTGGTGTGCGTGTTGTTAGGAGGCGGGACTGCTGTCTCAACGAGTGAAGCGGCGTTACTTGGCTGTCAGTGCAGAAAGCAACGAGCCTATTCAAGGAAAAGAAGTGTTAGATGCAGTTCGGAATGCTCTGACGCAGCTTTTTGGGGAATACGGCGCCAGTCAAGCTGAACTTGCTTTGATTCGCAATAACAAGCAGAAGCACTATTTTGTCTTGCGCTGTTCACGGCGGGCTCTTCCAATGGTTAGGGCTTCTACTGCTTCCTTAACAGAAGTCAACGAGAAACCAGCTGTTATACACGTATTGCGAGTTTCCGGAACTCTTAAGGCACTTCGCAAAAAGACCGTTTCTGCAAAATTAACATAGAGAAAGACTATTTGATTTGCGTTGCAAACAAAAACTTATTGTAGCACAAAATGGATGAACAAGTTGTATAGGAGTTCGAAACTCCTATTAGTGTGAAGTAACGCATTGTTTGTTTGGGGATGATGACGCCGTCCCAGACCGACCTTTATGCAGGTATGAGGAACTCATGACGGACAGACCCTCTTAAACTTCTGAGTTAGGCTTCCAGTGTCCAGAGAGTTTTTGAAATAATGTGCAAGTCGGAATGCAAGCGTTATTGCTGATTCATAAATCTAATATACGCTCAAAAAGTTAGAAGCCATTATGAAACCGCTCTACACGAAAAGCACAGTTTATTTCATGTTTGCTTTCGGCATTTAGGTGAGAGAATGAATGGAAATTGAACACAAAAAAATCCAGGTAAAAGAGAACTTAAATCTGAGGTTTGACTATGAAAAAGGCGAGATACGTCTCTTCGGCGCCAGAATTGCTTTGACCAATTTCATTCCAGCCTGCGAGAAAATAGATCAAATGTTTGGCACTGGAGGAGAAGTTATCGTTAGTTGCATGGCTTTTGAGCAGGGTCGTCAACTCTTTGAAGCAATGATGGTGAACAATCCAAACGAAAGCAAGAAAGAACTGTTAAGAGAAGCGGTTGATTCACAACCCCAAGGCGGATGGGGAATAACCAGTCTAAGATTTCTCACCGTTGATCCTCCAGAAGTAGAGGTTGCGGTGAAAAACTCTCCCGTCAAAACTTTAAAGGGTTCATCGAAACATTTGATTGGGTCTTTTTGGGCGGGTGTGCTCTCCGAATACTTTGGTCAGCAATTGAAGTGTGTAAGCTTCTCTTATGATGAGAAGGAGGATAGGCTTTATTGCACAATCATAGCTTGAACAATTACATGAACATAGAACGTAGCAAATTAAACGAGTCTTAAACAAAGCTCTCGCAAGGCTCGGCATGGTCGATAGAAAATGTTGGAAGTTTCAAAGGAAGAGCGGGCTGAAATCTACAGTGACTCCCGCTTTCAACTGTTCCTAAACAAGTTTTTGAGCGGAGAGCTTGACAAGCTAAACCCTGTTTACGACCCGAAACATGGATACACATATCCACAAGTAGAAGCCATAATAGGCGGTTCAGCCACCCCAGAAGGGTTTTTAAATCGCCTATATGAAATGGGTTTTCTCAAAAGGGAACTCTACGACAAGATTATACATTGCCCAGCCTGCCATTCAGCTAATGTCTCCACCAGATATCGTTGCCCATACTGTAGAACTTTTGACATTAAGAAGAGCTCATTAATTGAACACGTTTCATGTGGATACATCGATTCTGAAGAACGCTTTAGGAAAGAAGGCAAACTTGTTTGCCCGAAATGTGGTTCAGAATTGACAAAGCCTGATGTCAACTACCGAAAGGCTGGTGTCTGGTGTAGCTGTAACGAATGTGGCAAAAGCTTTGATATTCCGGTTTCATCTCACTTCTGTCGTGAATGCAATGAAGACTTTACATTTGAAGATGCCAATTACCGAGATGTATATTCTTACAGTCTCGATGAGACGGTGATGAAGGAAGCTGGAACCCGCTACATGTTGGTTGCTCCAGTGAGAGAATTTCTGCAAAACCGTGGCTTCCATGTGGAAAGCCCTGGCTTCTTGAAGGGCAAGTCCGGGGCGAGTCACATTTTCGACATTATAGCCTCCAGCGGTGAAAAGGCTAAGACACTGGTTGTAACTGTTAAGCGTTCATCTTCGGGTAAAGAAGTTTCTACTTCGAGTGATGATAAGGCTAAAGAAATAATTGTAATCGACATCGCATCTTCTCAAACAGGGGAAACCGTTTCAGAGCAATCAATTATTTCTATGTTTGCTAAGGTTTTCGATGTGGCTCCGAGCAAGGCATACTTGATTGCCATTCCAAAGATAAGTGAAAACGGAAGAAAACTTGCTGACCTTTACAAGATCAAGTTGATTGAAGCGGCAGACCAGAATGCTGCAGTCCAAGCTTTGGAAGCCACTATAAGTCAAACTTCGGATAAATAAAATACCTTGTTTTTTCTTTTAGTCATAACTTTAACTGTGTAGGAATCGCTTTAATAGTATTAATGCGCACAGTGGAGCAAATGATGTTAGTTTTCTCAAGGCTGGTTCAAGTTTTATCATCTTTGTTGCAGTAAATGCGTTGAACAATCGCAGGTGAATAAAGGCATTCTATAAGTTTTGGGCAACCGTAGCATTCCTCTGGAAAAGAGGAGTCTTCTGGATTTGTTTTGAAAAGAGGATGCGAGCGCGCGTTATTATGCAAGTATCCTAAGTAGTGTGGGCATTTGTTCTGCTTCGTTTCTTGAGGAAATTTTTGTATCGTTTGAGCCTCCTCGATTGGAGATTTACTTTCTCCGTTGGCGGTTGACGAGTTCGATGCGTTCTCAAGTCTTCGGTCTGTCTTTTCCTGTCTTATTTTCACTAGAATGAGAATGGAAACTAAGACAACGGGTGCCAAGATGGTGGCGAGCAAAGTGGTGTCGACGGGGAACATATGTATCACTGTGAACGAGTATTATTGCTTTTTTTCGCATCTTTACATTTCAGCATTCGCATCAGCGCTCATATTAGTTGTGAATTGTGAATCTGAATGTTGGCTTTGTCTCAGCTAACTGTGTGGTTTGAGTTCAGATTCGGAGTAAGATTCTGAATTCGGATTCTATCTTCATACGGATTAAATATCATGACTATATACAGACAGAATCCGTAGGTTGGGCTAGGGAAAATGCCTTCAACGATACTGCCGGAGTTCTTCGCACTATTGGCCATCGACCTGTTCCTACTGCTAAGCCTACTGACATGCCTACTGGAGGAGCGATTTCCAAAATCCATCCCCTACGTATATCAAATGGCTGCTCTAATCGGGTTTGGGCACCTTTTGGTTAGCAAGGATTTCCTAACGGTCTTTGGACTATACATGAGGTTCTGGTACAATTTCTTCTACCTAATGGTTGCTTTAGCTAACATTGTGGCGATCAATGTTTACTTTGCTGTCATAAAGAAGAATTGGATGTTCGCGAAAGTTTGGTCGGGCGCGGTTACGTTTCCAACGATTTTCATTTCAATATTCTTTGTGTCCAACTACAGCGATACCGCCGGCAGCGGATTCCCACTGCTGTTGCTACAGATAGGCCTCGTCGTAGCCCTTGTAGTTATGGGTGTGAGCGTGAGCATTTTCTTGAGCCCCGACTTGTTAGACAAACTAAGAAGGAGGTGAAAAATTAATGGATATAAGAAAAATACTGTTCAGAAAAGAATGGAAGCTTGTGACATTGCTGTTGACAGCGATGCTCATAGCGTCTGCAAGCGCTACTATGTACTATTCGCTGACAATGACATCAACGATCGATGTCTACGCAGCTGATGTATACTTTGTGGTGGGTTTGGATAATGCGACTTCAGGACTGCTTGTAACGTTAGACGGCACGAACACAACTGCGACTCTAACAGGGCTCAGAGCTTATCCCAACGCAAGCCTTACGTACACCGACCCGATCAGAGTGAGAAACAATGCTTCAGCGGGTAATTACACCCAACTTAGGTTAGTACCCGTAACGAATCCCTCTGGAAATGAAAACCAATTTGTCTACATTAGGTTCATGTTGAATGCGACCACCGCTGAAAATAAATGGTTGAACTACACATCGGATGGCAGTACTTGGACTAATCCGAGTGGTCCCACCAGCTGGACAACGACAGGCATCAACGGTGGCGAAGAGTGGCCCATCGTTATCTATACAAAGGCAAATGCAACTGCGACTGCCACCAACTCGGTGACTATCGTGATAACGGTTGATGTCGACTAATCTCCCCCCTCTTTTTTTTATTTCTTAGAGGAAAAGGAGAGTATGCTATGGTAAAGTATCGGAGAGAATTTAGAAGGGTTCACAAGTCGATTTGGGGAGCGGTAGCTCTCTTACTTGTTTTTAGCTTCTTGCTGCAGAACGTAGCGGGAAGCGCTTACTATTCCTTGTTGGTGCAACCTGCCACGACGGTTACGTCTCCTCCAGTGGAGCTTCAGGAGGGTACAGCTGGAAACAGCACCATCTACGCAAACGGCACGAGCGCCAAGGTTGGGGTCTCAGGTTGGCCCAGCACCTATTTTCCAAACAACGCTAACGTGGTAAATGGCACCTACATGAGCGGAACGATGACGAGTTTGCAGTCGGTTGACAGCGACTGGTACAATGTGTCAAGCGAGAGCACAGCTACTTCCGCTACAGCCTACAACCCCGACGGTTACTCGCTTTTAGGCTCCACATCTAATGTCTCGGGCTCGATTTCGAATCTAACTAGTGACGACGGTGCTTACATGACATTTCGTTCCTATTTTGATGGTACCAATGGAACTGATCCACCTATTGCCACTCTTTTTGATGATCTGATTTTAGTTGTACTCTATGAAAATGGAACCTATGTGGAAGATGTTGAGTGGGGGGATATTGCTTGGGGTCAGGTTGATAAGGTGGGTGTTAAGCGAGCTGACTTGGGTAGGGCTGGGTTCGAAACGACCTACGGTTCAGTTTTGTGGTATCCAAAGAGGTATACCGATCCGGTCATGTTTGTTTTTCAACGTTTCTGGGCAAAAGTTGGCGGGACATGGTATGATAAATACATCACGAAAAATGTTACGAAAACCCGTTTCCTAGTCAACGAGACAGTGGTGGAAAATGGAGTCACTGGCGAAGAGTGGGTTTTGGGATGGAATGGAACAATAGAATATTCAGGAAAGGACTTTCCTGTTACAATAGCGATGAAGGCCTCTCAGTTCGGTGAAGAATGGGCGCTGAAGACAAATGTTACTACGCCGATAGATCTTGATAATCATGGTATTGAATACCGGTTTTATGTTAATCCCGATCTGGTGGGCAATGTTGAAAAGAATGTTAAATATGTTAGGTTTTTCTACAGTAATGGCACAACAGAAGATTATAATATAAAACAGTTTGCGAATTTGACAACGAAGATTCCGAATTTGGTTTATACTTTGGCTTTCTTGAATGAAGAGGGGAAACGGATCAATTTCTTCGATTTTGAAGATGTTTTTTCGATAGGTACAGGTAAGTTTATTTCGATTGAAGAGGTAACGTTGCCGGATAATTCAACGACTTATTGTTTGCGTCTAGGCGCGAAATTTGGCCCTTTGAATGCAAATGAAACAATGGTCATAGATCCAAGCACTGTTGGAACCTCTAGTTCAAGTTTGGCTACTAGATACAATTTTCAACGTAAGGTTTTCTATGCCAATGGAAGGTTCTGGGCTTTTTACTCAGATGGTAGCGACATGGTTTTCAGAACCAGCACAACGGGGGCTGAAGGAGAATGGAGCAATGCAACGGTTGTCAGAGAAGCATCAGATGGAGACATGTTTTCGGTGTGGTATGAGAGAAGAAATTCAACAGACTATTTGCATTATAGCAGTAATCATTATCAAAAAAATAAACCTTTGAAGTATCGCAGAGGAGTTTTGAATGCCAATGGAACAATTACATGGAGTGCCGCGGAACAGGACGCTGTACCGGCAACGGCAAACGTCCTCTATAAATATTCATTCATCTGCGTGGACTCAGGTGGCTATCCCTGGATCGCCTATCTACAGGATGCTGCGACCGACACACCATATGTAACAAAATCTTCTACGAATGACGGTACATGGTCAACTGCTACAGGCTTCCCCTATGAATTAACAAATACCACTGGCACTTACCAAGCGATGGTTATTCCTCTTTCTGGTAGCAAAGTCTATGCTATGTATGGTATGAGCAATTACATTACCAGAGGAAAGCTCTACAACGGCACAGCTTGGAGTGGAGAAGAGAACTGTACTCAAAATAACGTTAGTGAGTTCTACGGCTCCAGCGCTGCGGCAGATGAAAACGACAATATTCATTACGTATACTTAACATACTCAGGAAATAATGTAACCTATGGGAACCGAACAACATCATGGCAATCAGAGGTGATTGTTCAAGCCTCTCAGAACAGTACCTCTTATCCTTCCATAAACATTCATCAGGATACTGGAGATCTGAGAGTTTTCTGGTTCTACAACAACACCGTCTACATGAAGAAAAGAACTACTGCAGGGGGATGGGGAAGCTTGGAGCAACCCAGTGGAGGCGCACGCACATCACCACAAACAGACACTTTAACGTGTTATTATCAAGCCAATGGAGGAAAAATAGGATGGATTTGGACAGAAGGGTCGTCACCCTACACGGTTATGCACGGTCATATAAGCATATACTACAAGATGGAAGTTGAATTCTACGGTTCCTCAAACGTGGAGGACTGGACTCAGCTTGAATGGACAATTGACAGTGGCTGGACCATTGACACTGTTTCTGTTACACTTCAACTTTACAACTACACGCTAGGAGGCTATCCAACAAGTGGAGACGCCTACATGAGTTATAACTCAAGCGGAACGGCAGACACTGACGAGACAAAGAATAAGACAATAACTTTGAACCTTGCTGATTTCAGAAATGGCACAGGATATTGGAAGGTAAAGATTAAGGGTGTAAGAAGTGCTTCTACGCCATTTGACTTTAAAGCCGACTGGATAGAATTCAAACCCACATACAACGAGTACACGGTCTCCACAGAGTTCACCTTCTCAAGCATGACAACAGACCCACCATCCCAACTGAACTTCACCATCGTAAGCCAGTACAACATAGCCTCCGTCAACGTAACAATCCAAGTCTACAACTACACCGGCTCTTCCTACGCAACAAGCGGAGAAGCCTACCTAAACTACACATCCTCCTCAACCCCGAGCACAGACGAAACAAAACCCCTCAACATAACAACGAACCCTCAAGACTACGCCTCCAGCGGAAACGCAAAAATCAAGATAACAGGTGCAAAAACAACTCCAACCCAGTTTCAACAGAAAACAAACCAACTCAAGCTTGACTACCAAGCAATAAGTGACTTTAATTACGTACTAAACATGACCGAAAAAGATAGCTCCGACTGGGAGGTTAGGCTCAAAGCCTACGCCGATTCCAACAAAGATCGACTAGAAAACTGCTCCATCTACATTTACAACGGCTCCAACTCCACCCAAATCATCATCCTAAACGGAGTTTACGACCAGCAAACCGGCCCATGGATTGATCTTAACGCCTCAGACACCGAATACATATGGATACACGTCGAAACGTCCGGCGTCGAGACTTCCCGTGTTTACGCATATTTGGAAATTCGTGTTCCAAACACAACAACCTACGCTCAATATATTCTTACATTCAAAATCACGTAGTACAAAACATCAACTAAACAAATGCGCGCGAACTCGATAAAAACTCGGAGGGAAACAGCTTGAGCTTAACAACAGAACTTGAAGAACTTCTAAAGGAAAAGGCACAACTGCAAAAAATATTGCAATCCATAGACGAGGAAGAAAAATATCAAGAAGAAAGGCTTAGGACTGTTGAGGAGCAAATGTCAATTCAAGTGTTAAAAGAAAAGATTAAAGCTAAACGAGCAGTTGTGGAACAGTTAAAATCCAAAATGTGGAACCTGGAAAAAGGATTGAAAGAATCACAAGAGAAACCAGAACTTTCCCCAATGCCACAGATACCGAAACCAAAAGTTGCGGAGAAGGCGGAAGAACCACAACGGAAAGAGCCTATGGAAGTGATGGTAAACGCAGCTCCCGCTGGCAACCAACAACCCAAACAATATGAAGAACAGCAAGAAAGGCAACAGGAAAAACAGAAACGCAATTCTTTCGTTAGATGCCCCTATTTCTCTGATCCTGAAAGAAAATGCAATGTAATGCGCAAACAAGTCTCGAATTTCGACTACATACATTACTGCAATGGTGACCCCATCTTCTGTTACTGCTATAGAAAAGCTGAAACCCAGAAGACTAAAACAAAGTAACAAAAAAAGCGCACGTGTTGACGATATTCTGAATACATGACGCTGTTACATATCAGTATTACTAATGTGCCATTCACCATGCATATATGCAAGTTCTTTTAAGTTTTCTTAGGAGAACAAAATGGTTACATTTGACTTCTCAATTTTTGACCTAGTTACAATGATGGCTGTTATCGTCCTCGCAGTGTTATATGTAACCATCCTCATAAAATTAAAGCCATCAACCGAAAACAAAGACCACACCAAAAAAGATCTTCTTGCTCAAAAGCGGAAGCCACCACCAAATGAACTAGTATTCGTTAACTCTCTAAAGCCCAAAGAAAAGACCACACCACCGCAAAGGACACAACCCCAAATCAATCCACAGAAGATACGACATTCCCCCACCATGACCGTGCGTCCTACTGCACTACCTGACAAAAACCAGGAAGCATCAAAACAAGTGATTAGGACAGAGAACCAATCTTCCAACCCATATTGCCTTCATCACTTCAGCTACTTGAGAACACTTCCGAAAAATACGCCAATTCCCAGCGAGTGTCTCGGTTGCCCCCGAGTAGTGGAATGTATGACAACATTAAAGATCGAAGAAAGGCCGGTGAAAAGCCATGTCACTAACAGTTGAAGATGTAATGGTTAGAGACATCATAACGATAGATGCGTCGGCCTCTGCACTGGAGGCGGCGGAAATCATGAGCAAATACGACATAGGGTGCTTGATCGTTATGGAGGTAAGGAAGCCCATTGGAATTGTTACTGAGAGGGACATGCTAAAAAGAGTTTTACTCCAGAAAAGAGATCCTAGAAAAACCAGCGTCAACAACATAATGTCAAGACCTCTCATAGTTTCCACGCCCAAAACCGAAATTCGTGACGCTGTCAGAGTCATGAATGAACGGCGGATTAAGAAACTTCCAGTGATTGTAAACGGAGATCTGCTAGGTCTAGTATCCTTGACCGATGTCGTTCGTTCTTTGGCATATTTCGAGCATGCTATTTCATCACTTTGCTCCAGATGTCAATGGGGAAAACAGAATACTAATCCGACTTGAACGTGAGCTGGCGTGCGCACATAAGAAATCAGACCCCTTATAATAAATCGAGGATTCTTCCACAAGTAATAAAAAACTTAAACATCATTTGCGGGCAATTATTATCTGACATAGTGTTAGTATTGTTGAAGCATTTAGGATGTTGCGATTTGTTCTTTCTTCGTTCTCTTCATTCGTTTTTCAGTGTTGGTTTGCTCAGTTTTGAAAACTTGTTCTGGCACGATTGTGCGTCTGAAAGACAGAATTTCTGAAACTGTCTCCTTTATTCTTGCACTATAGTTCATCCATCTTCGGATTTCTGTTACGAGAATCCTCGTCATTAAAACTACAACCATTGTCATAATGCCTAACGATAAGATTACTGCACCAAATCCAGTGAAATCTAGAACAAAGAGCATGGAAAATCCGCTTGCCAGCATGATTGATGCAATAACAAGCCCTGCCTTGAAGGTCTCGTTCTCGTCTATCACAATCTTACCTTTTCTCGAAATAACTTCGGAGCATGGAATATTTAACTTGTGTGAATCATGGATATATATTGCAGGTTAAAGTAAAAGTGAAAATCTAAGAGATACAACTCTAAACCACTATCGAAACCATACTCGTGGTAAACTAGGAAAAATGCACGTATAAGGAAAAGTTTACGAGCTGCATGGTAAGTATGGATTCTGGCTTCATAACTTAATTATTTTCTTTATGACGTAGAAGAAAACTGGTGGAACGATATGAGTTTATTGGCAGAACTTGAAGAACTTCTAATGAAAAAGGCAGAATTGAAAAATAAGTTGCAATCCATAGAGGGCACAGAAAAAGCTTTAGTAGTCAAGATGAAGATACTCGAAGAAAAACTCACAATTCAAGTGTTGGAACAACGGATTAAGACGAAACTTGCAGTTTTGGAAGAACTCAGATCCAAAATAAGGGAGCTAGAAAACAGACTGAAAGTACCAACAAAACTAACACTAGAAGTTCCAAGGAAAGTGCAAGAACCGCAAAATAAACGGTCTATGGGAGTAATGGTACAAGTAGCGCCGGCTAACAGCCAACAGTCCTAAAAAAACCTCAATAACAACGATTAACAGAAAAGCTTTTTGATAGACTACTAAAAAGCGCACACCTAGTAATGGCTACTTCTGAAGCATATGAGATGCGCAAGCTGTAAACCGAAAAGAGAGTAATTACTGGGGATATGTGTACATCGCCTTGTTGCCTCTTTCTGTTACAACTTTAACCGTGTAGGAACCGCTAGCCAGGCTGATATCAGCTCGAATGTATGAATAGGTTTCTGCAGAATTCACAATGACATTCATGTCATAGTGCTGATGTAAAGTAGAGTTGATGATCCAAAGAGAAACCATGTGCAACGTTACCGAGCCTTCATTCTTAAAGGTGAAACGTGCCCCGTCGATTTTAGCTCTAACGCCCAGAAAGTCTATATCTACTGTCGTTTGGTTAGCGTCTGCTTGATTATCTTGCATTTTCACGTACATGGTGCCATCATCTCTCACATAACTGCGCCACTGTTCTGCAAGGTTTACAGCATAGTAGCCCCACTCTGTTGTCGGCACGTGACCTAAGGTAGAATTAAAGCCATTATCGCTGTACTTTTCTGTTGCCCAGTTGTAGGCTTTAAGATACCACTTTTCTCCGGAGTCACTAGCCCTATACCTTAGTCGTATTTCGATGGTTTGGATATGGGTCAGAGGATAGGTAGATACATCTATGATGAAGGTGCCATTGAGGTCAAGCCTTACAGGTGGTTGTCTTTCCTTGAACGCTTCCCATGATCCATCCTCAACGGCTTGTGTGCCTTCATAGGTGCCGCTTACACGACTGCCTTCGTTTACCGTATATTCGTTTTGAGCTACGAACCATGAAGAATTTGTAGCCCTAGTAACATCAGTTATGGTGACGTCTTCGTTATTTTTCTCCCAGTCTACTTGGTTCATTTCGTAGCTCCACAAAACAACGTTGGACACTATGACAACTATGATCACTAGGCTTAGCACTACTGCTATGATGGTGCTAGCGCCACGCTTGTTCTGCTTAAGTCGGCGACCTATAGTAGTCCACAACTTGTGTCCCTCTGCTTGATACGACTTTTACGTGATAAACCGTGTTTGCACTCCAATCCGCATAGGTTACGTTTAACCAGCCATGTTCCGCTATTTCCATTGTGAGAGCCGTAAACGACCGTGAAGTATGGTTCACATAGACAGCTGCAATACTGATAGAAACCTTACCTGTGTTACGAAGATAAATCGCAATTTTGTCAGTCGTCGTGAACCAGATGTCTTCTGCAATGAACCGTTCACCCATCGTTTCGCGAAGGTTTCCCGTGATAACATATGTTGCTGTCATGGCAATGGACATGCCGGCTACGGCAATCAGCATTAACAAAACGTTACTTAGAACAGGGGTTATCGCCTTAACGTCTTTCAAAAACTTTTTCATAGCCATCCTCCTTACACCAAGAATTTGAGAGTAAGATAACCCACTACGAGGAGGACTACACTGTGTTTTAAACCGCCACTCATAGTTCCCTCGCCCATTTTCCCAGCTACGAGTCCTCCGAACAGGGCTTGCAGAAAGCTCATGTGAAAGAATAGCCTCCATGTTTCTTCTGGCGATAGAAGAGCAAGACTGAGCACCGAAAGTTCGCCCATCTGAATGAAGAAGGTTTCAAAGAGCATAATAATGGTGAACAGGAAAACGAAGAAGGCGACATAGACAATGGCGATGTAGGGTCTTGTTTGAGCACGGCGTTCCTTTTCAGCCATTAAAGTTGACTCAACAAAACGTCCTAGAGGTTCAAAAACTTTCTCAACTCTTCCTCCAGAACGACTAGCCTCTATAATTAGGGGAACGGCTTGTCGAGTTAATCTTGTGTCTACTCGTTTGCTAAATGACTGTAAAGCCTCCTCGAAAGACATGCCCCAAGACATCTGCGAAGCCATCTTCTTCAACTCTACGGTTAAAGCTCCGTAACGCCTCTTCGACGCGTCCTCAATGGCTTGTGGAAGCACTATTCTCGATTCTTGAGCTTGAACAATGCTTCGAAAGAGATCGGGTAAATGTTCATCAATAGATTTTTTCCAACGATGGTCCACGTAATCCAGTACGGCTGAGGGGAAGACCGCAATAACCACGGCGAGCAGCATGTACTCGTCAAATAAGGGGTTGCCCCAAAGCGTCAGAGAAGCGGTCACCATCACAATTACAGCTAGAGAAACGGACACAACCCACGCAACTTTCTTCTCCCAAACATCAACTTTTGGCATCTTCACCGCCTTGGAGAAACCATATCGAGTAGTATTAGGAAGACAATAGATCCTAACGGTAAGCCGAGATAGGTTAGGAGATAAAGCAGCAATCTTGGGTCCAATAATCCTTGACCGCCACCGCCAAGCATAGCCATTACTCCAAGCATAACTACAAGAATCAGAGGACCCGCAACCAGTAGCACTACGTAGAACTCAGCTAAGACTCCAAGTGTATCAGCAAAACGGCGTAAAGCAATTTTTTTGAGCCTCATAAAATGTCTCGACCGCTGAGCAAGATACTTTTCCATGTTACCGCCAGAATGCACAGTCGCAATCAAGCCTTCAAGCAGCTCTTTAAATCTAACAGAAGGTGCTCGTTTAGAAGCAGCTTCTAACGCAGAGAGAACATCGATCCCAAAAAGCTCCATGTCCCTAACAATGGTTCTGGCTTCACTTGAAACCGCTAGTGAAGCGTCAACTTGAGCCAAAGAACGAAACATGTTGGCTACTGATACTCCAGCGCCGGCAAGTATAGCCATATAACCACTTACGAAAGGAAGCCCATCATCCAAGGCTCTCTTTCGGCCGTCCGCTCGCAAAATGGGATATGTGTAAAAGCCCATTAATGTTAAAGCCATAGTGAACAAGCCTCCTCCAACCCCGAAGAGGATAGAAGACATAATGGAAAGCTTGAGAACAAAGAACAGAACAAGGGGAATCAAGAGCAATGCAGCTACCGAAAGAATTGCTGTGATCAAAACGGCTAGGCTGACATAAGCCTTGAAACTTACTTTCATTCCAGACTTCTGCAGATTCACATCTGCATCCTTAAACAAAGGCAGAAACATAGCGGTTCTTTCTCCAAGGAACCGAAAGGCGAACAGCCAAGGACTATTATGTCCTTCTTGAGCGTCGTTAGTTCGGTTTGTCCTTCGCTTAGGAATTTGAGAAAGGAAGCTCTTCATCTTCTTAATGCTTTCATGAACCTTCTTGAAGGTTTCCTTAAACTTGTCCGCTATCATTTCACTCGCAGCCTCGCCTTGCGGAACATTCGAACAGGATCAGCGTAGTACTCTCGAATGACATTGGCTACTTCAGTGTACCTGCGGATGTTTTTCTTCACCATCCACTCCAAAACTGTCCTTCTTCGGTGAAGCTCCTTTTGAATGTCCTTTTCATCGAGTCCTTTTCTTTTCATGATCTTTTCCAAGAGGAAACTGCGTCCCGAAGAGGCGAAAGAGTCAGTCTTAACGTTCCATCTGAAAACTTCGCGAATTTGAAGGTCTTTTGTTTTGGGGTTTAAGCCCACTATCTCGCTTACTGCACTAACCCTTCTAGCAGGTTTTCCCTTCACTTCAACTCTTGTCTGCACTACTATGTTGTCAATCATGGTAAGCATATGTCGCGGAATATTCAACGGTTCAGACTCTAAACGCTGCTGCACAGCCTTCGCAGACTCCGCATGTATTGTGCCTAAACCAAGATGTCCCGTAGCCATCGCTTGAAACAACGTGTAAGCCTCTTTTCCACGAACCTCGCCCACAATGATGAAATCGGGTCTCTGCCTCACCGCCGTCTTCAACAAGTCAAAAAGCGTAATGTTGCCCGCTCCTTGCTCTTCGGCTCCACCGCGCACAACTGATGGAATCCAGTTTTCATGGGGCAAGTTTAGTTCTGCCGTGTCTTCAACGCTAACAATTTTAAGTTCAGGCTTGATAAACATGGAGAGACAGTTGAGCGTAGTGGTTTTTCCAGTTGCTACTCCACCAGCTACGAGAACCGATGCTCTGTTCTCAATTATGTACCAGAAATAGGCTGCCATCTCTGAGGATAACGTGTTGAAAGAGATCAGATCTGAGACAGTAAGCGGGTCCACTCGAAACCGGCGAATGGTGAACGTTGAACCTCTTCGCGTAATTTCACTTCCGTAGGTTAATTGAATACGACTTCCATCTGGAAGGGTTGCGTCAAGCAAGGGTGAGGCAAGAGAAATCTGTCTTCCAGCAAGGTAGGCAAGTCTGATTGTAAAGGAGTTTAATTCTCCAGCGGTCTTGAAAACTATATTTGTTGGCAGGGATTCGTGTTCACGGTGCCAAACGTAGATCGGAATGTTAACGCCGTCGGCGGAAATATCTTCGATTAAGTGGTCTATCATTAGGGGGTCAATTTTGCCGTAACCTATAAAGTCCCGTCTAATGTAATACATGAGTTTGCTGACAGCTTCTTTCGCGACCTTTACCCGGTAATTCTTGATAACTTCTTTAACCTTATTTTTCAAATACTCTTCCGCTTTTTCTCGTGTTTCCAACTCTTTTAGACTTACGTCTACTTCTTCCATTAAGATGGACTTAATCTCCTTGAGAGCTTCTTCCTCTTGCTGCAAGAGTGTTGGCTCAATCACATCATACCGGATTTTCTGTGTAATTGGGTCTCGCACAACAGCAGCAAACACGTAGGGTTCTTGAATGGGATAGACTTCGCGAAAAATCGAGGGTTTCCTCTTCTTCCTTGTGACTGTTTTAAGAGGCGTTTTCAGTTGTTTCACGCTTCCCACTGCTCAATCGGATTTGTAGAGTTTCGCATGCTGCTCTCAAATAGAATAGTGTATAATGAGACTTAATAAACCCTATGAACGTTAAATCACTCACACCACATCCTAAAGAAAGAGCGAGGCAAAACGCTGGAAACTGAGGCATTCTTTTAAATGTTCAGCTATAGATTATATCTTGGTTCGGTTTGGAGGTTGGTTTGATGGAGAAGTGGTTTGCCAGAAGGCGGAAGTCTAAGGTCTTGGACATGGCGTATAGACAGATGACCCTTGCCATTGACACCGTAACCGACTTGAGGAAAGCTATCATCGCAGCCTCAGAAGGTGACGTTAACGAAACCAAGAGCTGTGTGGAAAGACTGTTTGTCGTGGAACGCGAAATTGACGACTTAAGAAGAACGGTTTTTGAAGAATTAACACGGGGAAGTCTTCCATCCAAGGACAGGGAGGACATCATGCATCTGGTTAAGCGATTAGATACAATGGCTGACTTCGTTAAGGATTCAGCTCGAACCCTCCTCATTGTCATGCAAGCAGAGATACCGAAGGAGATATGGAACCTTTTCGTTGAGGTGGCAAAAGACCTCGTGGAATGTTCAGCCGCTTTAAGAAAAAGCATCGAAAAGCTTGAAACAGACTTGGCTGAAGCAAGGGCTTTATCAGAGAAAGTTGACCAGGTTGAAAGCAGAGTAGATGAAAAATACCTGAAGATGAAGGGGTTGCTTCTTAAACATGGTAGAGAGATTGACCCGGCTGTACTGCTGATGCTGCGAGACTTGATAGAAAGCATGGAACAAGTAGCAGACGGTTGCGACGACACAGCTGACTACGTCAGAATCTTAACGGTTGCCAGAGAAACCGGCTAAAGTTATTCCATCAATTGCTTATGATTCAGGGTTCGCGCGCGCGTCGGAAACTCGTTACGTGAATAAAACGTCATTTTTGAGGCTATATTTACCGTGTTGTCTAACTGAGATTTAAACGTATTTTTGGAAGAAAAATCGCAAATGAAGCGCTTTTGAGTGTTTGCAATATATCTACATGTTAACAAAGATTATTCGTGCTCAATACGAATTCTGCGTATTCGGTTCGATAATATCTAAACAAGATGCAAAATTATAGGAGGGATGGAAAAAACTTGAGGCGAACCAAAGCGATTGCAATGATGCTTGTTGTTGCGTTAGCAGTCAGTTTTGTGGCTGGTATGTTCAATGCGCTCAGACCAAGTATGGGTGTAGACCCCAACCTTAACGCTAACGAGCCTAACTCATTGAAAGACATTGTGGAGTTTCCAGAAACCCCGGGAGACACACAGATATTACCATCAGACGATCCAACAGGTGCGATCCAAAAAATAACAGATTCTTATGATTGGGGAAACGTCACAGAAGCCCTTGGGCAAAAGGGTTTCACCTTTGATCTCGCACAAGCGACGGTAGAGGATGTCGCGAGTAGTAGTCTGGGAGGGTTCTTCGGATATACGTTGTCTGCTTGGTCCACCGAAATAGGAGCCAACGGTGAACGTGCTTTCATATCTGCAATGTATGAGTTTAACTCTAATAGCACCATGGTTGTTGCCGGCATAACAAATCTGTTGCCTCCAGATCAAGTCCCAGAGGTAGATCCATACATTATAGTCAATGCTATGCCGTACATGTACATTCGCTGGTACTGGTATGCTTGGTTACCTATAGGGAGAGTCGTTAGCTGGAATTACTGGTGGTACGATTCACATAGTCACCCCAACTGGTACTGGGGTTGCTATTGGTATTGGCGAAACTACGTTGCGTACTACTGGCAAGGCGGGTACGGGAAAGCGTGGCTTCCGTGGTGGTGGTGGTTCTGGCACTGGACCTACTGGAGAAACTGGAACTGGTGGTCCACCTACTTCGATTACTAAGAAGCATCTGTCGCTACGAATTTAGGAGTTGAAGTTCATGGGTTCAACGAAATCCCTACATCGAGTAGTCTTCATGCTATTGCTGACGCTTTCTCTCGTTACAGCTATGCCTGCAATCTTCACAGGACCAGCAAAGGCAGCACAACCAACTACTGTCACCATATCTGACCTTGCCTTTAACCCCCAAAACGTTACAATCAAAGTTGGCAGCAACATAACGTGGACAAACAACGGCTCTTTCATTCACACTCTCTGGTTTGTGAACACGACCGACCGAACAACTTACCCAAAAGCTGGTACAGAAGGGCTCTCAGACCCTATTCTTCCAGACACTTCATGGTCACAGACCTTTGATGAAATCGTGACCCTGCAGTATTACAGCTTCCCAAATCGCCTGTGGGTAACAGGCTTCATAACAGTGGTTCCACTTGTTCCTCCAGTAGCTTCCTTTTCGAACACACCAAGCGAACCTTTAGTGGATCAAACAGTTACCTTCAACGCCTCAGACAGCACTGACTCAGATGGCAACATTATTAGCTATACTTGGGACTTCAGCGATGGTGCGCCAGTAACCGAACCAGATCCAATTGCATATCACGCATTTGGAGCATCCGGAACCTACAACGTAACCCTAACAGTGACTGACAATGATGGGCTCACAGATTCCACATGGAAGACAGTAACGGTGTTGCCTAGGCACGACGTCGCTGTTACAAGCGTTACACGTTCGTCTGCTGAAGTGACGATTGGGGAAAATGTAACTATCACTGTAGTTGTTAAAAACGAAGGAACGGTTGCAGAAACCTTCGCAGTAACTGTGTACTCAAACGGCACGATAATTGACATGCAGACTGTGACAAACCTAGCTGCGGGCAGTTCTGAGACATTAGAATTTGTTTGGGACACCACCAACGCGGCTGAAGGCAATTACATAATAAAAGCTGAAGCAGATCCTGTAACTGGAGAAACCGATACTGCAGATAATACAGGTGATGTAACGGTTACCGTAAAGGTGCCCTTCATCATATTCCCTTACATTGGAATCGCATTGATCATCATCGCCATAGTACTGCTGGGTGTCGGAGTATACTTCTATCTCAGTAGAAAGAGAATTCAAGAGAGCTAAAGACCTCTCCCCTTTTTTTTGTACGAAAACTTTTTTCGCGCGC
>JAUWZP010000094.1 GCA_030615265.1 Candidatus Bathyarchaeota archaeon | reverse complement strand
TTTCCTTGAAGGCTTAGGAGCAAGGACCATAGCAGAAGGCGTAAGGATTCGCGCAACTTTTCTCTCTGCAGTTTTGAATTGAACAATGAAAGGTATTTCGTTAACCCTTATCGTAAATGGCGACTTTCTATCGATTCTGCTTAATTCTACTTTGTACGATTTACCTTGGACTGAGACAGTGAAAGGAGCCTTATAGCTTGGCTCACCGTCAATTTTTACTTCAACATTCTTCTCGTTAACCCTAACTGAAAACGGAACTCCGATGGAGCACATCTCCAACTTTACCTTGTATAATTTGCCATCAACGAGAATTTCATGTTGTTTCAAAATATGAACCCCAAAGTGGCTCTGCCAGTTCTCTCCTACCAGCAAGACTCCAAGCTGAAAGCGATGTAGCTCTTCTAGTTGGAATCACCGCTAATATTTCGCGTTTGCTGGCTAAATAAGACGCGACAGCCGCTGAGACTGCGGCAACCTCAGCTAACTCTTGCTTCTCCAACTCAGAAAGCATACGGCTCTTCTCTTCTTCGCGTTTAGGCTTCCTCTTCTGAAAAAATTCTAGCGCTGCTTTCGGGAAAAGGACATACGTCAAAGCGTCTTCTTCGCTTTGAATAAATTTTTTTGCCTCTTTGGGAATCACTTCAAGTTCAGGCTTAAGCAAGTCGGCTGGGCGACACGTTATAGGTTCTTCTTCTTCAATGATCTTCTTTTTAACCTTTTTATCGATTGGTGCTGGCGGTTTGCCATACAACCCTCTGACGTAGTCTTTAACCTCCTTCGACACGATGCTATATCTCTTGCCTGAGAGCACGTTGAAAACCGCCTGCGTTCCAACCAGCTGGCTT
The DNA here is from genome assembly GCA_030615265.1 of Candidatus Bathyarchaeota archaeon. GTDB lineage: Archaea > Thermoproteota > Bathyarchaeia > Bathyarchaeales > Bathyarchaeaceae. The sequence goes on along the minus strand of JAUWZP010000094.1, from coordinate 5,060 downwards.
GTTGGAGTCACCAAAGGTGGAAAACCCAGTTCCTTTCGAACTTTGGGCACTTCTTCTAGCACTTCTTTAAGCCTGTCAAGCGCGTTTTGCTCCTTTAACTGCGATATGAGATTAGAAAACATGCCGCCTGGAATCTGATGAACCAGTATGGATGGGTCAACTCGCTCAGAAATTGGGTCAATAAGCCCTAAAGGGTCATAATACTTCTCCCGCAACTCTCTGAAATATTCCGATATTTCCACAAGCAGTCGCATGTCAAAGCCAGGGTCAAAAGACGTACCTTTCAACGCCGCCACAACTGTTTCAACCGGGGGCTGAGATGTGCCCCAACCCAGCGGAGAAAAAGCTGTATCGATGATGTCAACTCCGGCGTCGCATGCGCGGAGATAGGTCATTAGAGCCATACCGCTTGTGCTATGGCAATGCAAGTGGACGGGTAAGCCGATTTCCTTCTTTAAGGCTGAAATAAGCTCGTAAACGTCTTTGGGCGCCAGCATTCCAGCCATGTCTTTTAGGCAAATAGAATCGCATTCTAGCTCAGCAAGGCGTTGTGCAACTTCCAGATAATGCTGGATTGTGTGAACCGGACTTAGGGTGTAACAGATTGCGCCTTGAACGTGAGCGCCAACCTTGCGTGCGGTTTTAATAGCTACTTCAAGATTTCTGGTGTCATTTAACGCGTCGAAGATTCGAAATATGTCAACGCCATTTTCTGCTGCTTTTTCAACAAACTTCTTGACAACGTCATCTGGGTAGTTCTTGTAGCCCACAATGTTTTGTCCTCTAAGCAGCATCTGCAAGGGAGTTTCACGGACATGCTTTTTTAAAAGGCGAAGTCTTTCCCACGGGTCCTCTCTCAAAAAGCGTATGCAAACGTCGAAGGTGGCGCCTCCCCAAACCTCAAGCGAGAAAAAGCCAACTTCATCTATCTTCTCGGCTATCGGAAGCATAGATTCCGTTCTCATGCGCGTAGCCATAAGAGATTGGTGGGCATCCCGAAAGGTTGTGTCCGTAATCTTAACAGGTTTTCCCAAAATTGGCACACTCATTCCGTGTTTGGGATTAGAAGACAATTCAAAGCCTATATTTTAACCTACCGAGCTTCAAACAACTTTAAGTAATGTGAACCATTAATTGTGAATCGCCAAGCTGAGAGTGAAAACAATGAAACACGTTAAACATATGCGCCTGCAGGCAAAAATGACCGTAAATAAGCTTGTTGAAGAAATGAACGCAGCGGGGGTTCTTGGCGCTGGCAGAATCGGCAAAGCATCTGAGCTTGTAACGGAAATGTTTAGCGACTCAAACTGCACAGTTTTTTTAACCTTAGCAGGCGCCTTGGTTCCCGCTGGCCTTAGACGCGTTATTTGCGACTTAATCAGACTGGAACATGTGAATGTTTTGGTTACAACTGGCGCCAACATGGTTCACGACATGGTTGAGGCACTGGGCTATAGACATGGAGTCGGCACCTTTGCCGCTGAAGATAAGAGTTTGAAAGCTCAAAACATCGGTAGAATCGGTGACATCTACATTCAGCAAGAAGCCTTCGAATCCTTAGAAAAGTGGCTTTTCGAAACATTAGAAACCATACCTGAAGAAAAAAGGCAGCATCTCTCAGCGGCGGAACTGCTTCATGAAATAGGCAAAAAGATTGATGACCCAGAATCCATACTTGCAGCTGCGGCAAAGAAAAACGTGCCAATAATCTGTCCTGCTTTTGTAGATTCAATTGCTGGCTTTCAACTCTGGGTTTACGGACAAGACAAAACAGTACACTTGGATCCACTCTTGGATGTGAACGCGCTGATGGACAAGGTATACGAAGCAAAGAAGGCAGGCATAATAATCCTCGGCGGAGGCTTTCCTAAACACTTCGCCTTGTTCGCCAACACCTTTAGAGAAGGAGTAGATTTAGCAGTTCAAATCACTATGGACCGACCTGAACCCGGTGGCTTAAGCGGCGCCTCTCTTGAGGAAGCTATAAGCTGGGGCAAAGTCAAACCAGACGGCAAAGCGGTTACTGTTATCTGCGACGCCACAATAGCCTTTCCAATCATAATTGCAGCGGTTCTCGATAGGTTAAAGACGAAATAGGTTACTCAACCTTTAATTATGCGCGCATTTCAATTTGACAGGATTTCTTTCTGCACTCGCGCTTTTATAGTTTGACAAAAGGATTTCTTGACAATATGCGCGCGCGCATTTTTATAACTCTGCGTGCGCAACTAGCTTTCCATTCTGTATGCTCTCTGTCTCTCTTTATCTACTCATTCTCAAACACAGATACTAATCATTTCAGAGCTTTCTCAAGTGCCAAAAGCCTCGCCAAATCATTCTCCAAGAACCCTTTCCAACCACGCTCCAAATGAAAACTAGCATTATCACTGATCACCCTAACATCACAAGAATAATGACCATCAACATGACCCTTACACTCAGACTCCTTTACCGGAACGTGACCACACTTCGCCCTACACAAATTCTCTATGCGATCTTCTATTGCCAAGTAAAGCCGCTCCACCTTGAGATGAGACCCAAGCCTCTCCGAAACTGCCTCAATATTTTCACGCTCCATCTCACTTTTCGCCCCTGCAGTAAACCGTTTCCCAATAAGGATGCCCTTATCATAATTCTGCTTCTCAAGAACCTCACTCATCTGCCTAACAGTATCCATGCCAACATACCCTGACTTTGACTTGGCTCCGGTTATGACACGTATCAATATCTTGTCATCTGAGTCCGACGGCGAAACCGTAAAATCCACCATGCTCTCATTCCTTCGAATTCTCCCGTTTTCGTAGTCTCTAACCGCCGAAATCACCTCAGCCTTCTTAACAAGCCCCTCTCCAGTTATTTTATCACCCATCTAGCAACCACAACTCCAAAGAACGTTCAACTGGCCATAACATCCCATTGCATCTTGTATATTCTCACGGAACTTTATATATTCTTCAACGAAACCACACAAAGAAGCAAAGTACTAGCAACCGACGTAGAGACAGCGCGCAATGCATGCATCGGGAAAAGATAGGATTCTGATAGCCTTTTCCATGCTTTCAACATTATGCAACAAATGCGCGCGCATTTTTTGGTGTACAATACCTATTTAAGTGCGCGGCAAATCTATGGTGGAGAGAAAACCATGGCTCTCGATCGTTTAGGCTCTTCATTATACGGAGCTCTAAGAAAAGTTTTCCGAGCACCAGTAGTTGACGAAGCAGTTGTCAAAGAGCTTGTACGAGACATACAAAGAGCCCTGCTTCAAGCAGACGTAAATGTTCAACTTGTTCTCGGAATATCCAAACAGATCGAAGAAAGGTCTCTCAAAGCAAAAATTCCACCTGGCATCTCCAGACGGGAACACGTAACCAAAGTAGTCTACGAAGAGTTAACCCGCTTCCTCGGCGAGAAGCCAGCGCCATTAAAAATTGAACCCGGCAAAAGAAACGTGCTCATGCTTGTGGGAATCCAAGGGTCAGGAAAAACAACAGTCGCCGCCAAACTCGCAAGGTACTTCCAAAAAAGAGGATTAAAAACAGCGCTTGTCTGCACCGACACCTACAGACCAGGCGCCTACGCTCAACTGCAACAACTTGCCCAACGCATAAATGTTCCATTACACGGTGAACCGAAAAACAAAAACCCAACAAAAATCGCCTTAAACGGCCTAAAACAATTCGCAGAGAGAGAAGTTGTCATAATCGACACCGCAGGACGCCACAAAGAAGAGAAAAACCTAATCAAAGAAATGAAGACCATGGAAAGATCAATCAAACCAAACGAAGTAGTCCTAGTAATAGACGGAACAATAGGTCAGCAAGCCGCAATTCAAGCTAAAGCCTTCAACGAAGCCACCCCAATCGGCTCAATAATTGTCACAAAACTCGACGGCTCAGCCCGAGGAGGAGGTGCCCTATCAGCAGTCGCAGCAACAGGCGCCCCAATCAAGTTCATCGGCACAGGAGAAAAAATCGGAGACATCGAACCCTTCATTCCAGCACGCTTTGTTGGACGACTACTCGGCATGGGCGACCTTCAAACCCTCATCGACAAAGTCCGTGAAGCAGAAGTGACGGTTCCACAGAAAAAGATGAAAGCTTTCCTAACTGGAAAGTTTACCCTAACCGACATGTATGAACAATTCGAAGCCATGAAAAGCATGGGACCTTTCAAACGCATCTTAAAGATGATTCCAGGCATGACCTACAACATACCAGACGAAATGATGGACCTAGCTGAAGACCGCCTCAAAAAATGGCGAGTCATCATACAATCAATGTCACCGAAAGAAAGGGACAACCCCAAAACGTTCACCTCGTCAAGAATAAGACGCGTCGCAAGAGGCTCAGGCACCGCAGAAAAAGAAGTTAAAGAACTGCTAAAACAATATACCATGATGAAAAAAATGATGAAAACACTGCGAAGAAAAAAGACACTGCCCTTCTTCGGAAAGAAACTACCCATGGGATAACCGCGACCACAAGTACAAACATATACCATTTTTGTCAAGCAAAAAGGAGCAAACTTTTGATGGAAATCCTCGAAAAGACGCAAAAAATGCTAGAGAAACACTCTCTCTGCAACCATTGCCTAGGAAGACAATTCGCCCTACTCGGCTATGGACTTGACAACCAAAAAAGAGGCGAAACCCTGAAGCTTCTCTTAACAATGAAAGGCCACCAACAGGCCCTTTCCAAAAAGAAATCTGGAATTGCACTTCTCAAAACATTAGCCACCAACGGCTCATTCGACATGGCAACTGAAATCCTGAAGAGAATGGGAAAGAGACCAGGCAAAAAACGGCAATGCTACCTTTGTGAAGGACGCTTTAACACTATCTCCGAACTAGTTGACTTAGCCATAAAAAAACTGAGCAAGTACGAGTTCTCATCTTTCCTAGTAGGCATCGAGCTGCCCACAGAAACTGAAGAGAGAGAAGACGAGTTTAAGGCTAAGTTCGAGGTGGAACACGGCGAAAACATGCGCAACGAGTTCAGCCGAGAAATGGGTAAAGAGATCTTCAAGGTAATTGAGAAAACTGTCGAGTTCAAAAGACC
>JAUWZP010000079.1 GCA_030615265.1 Candidatus Bathyarchaeota archaeon | reverse complement strand
ATATCCGTCTTCATTGAATCGAATTATTCTGTGAAGTTCAGTTTCTAAACCTACGAGTTTTGTTAGGATGTTCCAGAGTTGCTTGGCTCTCGCTGCATTTGGTAGAACATGTCCTTTAGCATATCTGCTTAGAACTGTTACAGGTAGGTCTGTTTTAGCGGATAATTCTCGATAGGTGTACTGTTTCTTTGCTGTTCTGAGTAGTTCGATAGTCATTAGTCGGAGTTTCAAGTCTTCTGCATGTGTACTACTCATTTTGTATCCCTTTTATACATCGACAAGTTAAACGGTGAAAGTGTGCTTATCTATTTTTAACTTGATGAGATTTATAGTTTCCGTATGCTTTTGAAAGGGAGTTGTGGGCTTGTTATGTTATTTGCGTTTGTGAAATTGAGGAAATAAATTTTTGTGGAGACCCCAGGTAGAGGGGGGTGGTTTTTGGGGGTTTATGGGTGGTCTTGATGTGTAATTGCTGTAGTTTTTGATTGAGATATGCTTTTAAGATTGTACAGTTAAGTAGAAAATGTGACTTGAGGTTAGTATGGAGAAGTTTTCTTGTCTTCTCTTAAAAATTTGCAGACTGGTAGATATGCTATTTTAAAGAAGCTTGGTGAAGGTGGCAAGGGCATTGTATACAAAGCTAGAGACACCGTTTTGAACCGTGTTGTTGCGATTAAAATGCTTAAAAGCGCGGTTTTAAGCGAAGAGGCGTATTCACGTTTTCTACGCGAGGCACAAGCAGTAGCGAAACTTAACCATCCAAACATCGTTTCCATCCACGACATCGGCAAAGAAGATAATAAACAGTTTTTTGTCCTCGAATTTGTTGATGGAATGAGTCTACGCGATCTTATTAGAACGTATCCTGAAGGCAAATGCGACATACAAACTGTCTTAAGAACCGGCATAGATGTTTGCGGTGCTCTTCAGTATGCGCACTCTCAAGGTGTTCTGCATCGAGATGTTAAACCGGAAAATATTCTGATTACCCAGGAGGGCATTGCGAAACTGATGGATTTTGGTTTGGCCAAAATGGTTGGCAAACCCAGCATCACGCAAGAAGGAATAATTGTAGGCACGGTTGCTTATGTGGCTCCAGAGATAGTGTTGGGAAAAGGTGCTGACGCTAGGTCTGACCTGTACTCCTTTGGTGCGGTGCTTTACGAGACGGTGACTGGGAAACCGCCTTTTCCCGGAGAAGACCCAGTGAAAATTATCTTTAGTCATATTCATGACTATCCCGTTTCGCCGAGCAGGCTGAATCCCAAGGTTCCACAAGCCTTGGCTGAATGTATCATGAAGCTTTTAGAAAAGGAGCCCGGAAAAAGATATCAAACTGCAACAGATTTGCTTAAAGTGTTGAGGGGTGTTGCTGAGGTTTTCCTAAGAGAAGTTCTTGTGCCTTCTCGTAAGCCAAGCGTTGTTGTTCCGACTCCCCGTCCTTCCGCTACAAGAGAGATTCAGCTTGTCGATAGAGTTGAAGAGATGGGCGTTCTTAGAGAGGCTGTTGATGGGGCGGTTCGTGGTGAAGGCGGTGTTGCTTTTCTGTATGGGGAGGCTGGGATTGGTAAGACGAGGTTGGCTAGAGAGTTGAGGGCTTATGCACGTTTGCGTGGGATGCAGGTTTTGTCTGGGAGGTGTCCAGTGTTGTTCACGATGGATGGTGTTCCTCCTTACGTTCTCTGGAAGGAAGTGATTAAGAATTATTTGGAAGTTTGCACTCCTGAGCAATTATATAGGGTGATTGGTTTTTATCCAAGCGAAGTTTCTAAGCTGGTTCCTGAACTTGAGCGAAAGCTTGGAGCAATTCCTCAGTCTTTGCCCATAAGTCCCAAGCATGAGCGTGACAGGCTTTTTGAGGCGGTTTCGCAGTTTGTCACCAACATTTCTAAGGAAGCTCCATTGCTTGTCATTCTTGATGATTTACAGTGGACTGATCAGTCTTCGCTTTTATTGATGCATTATTTGGCGCGCGGTGTCTGTAAGGAGTCTCTGCTTCTTTTGGGTGCTTATCGTGACACTTATGTTGACGAGAAACATCCCTTGTCTCCTGTCTTGACAGAATTGAATAGGGAACGTTTGCTTCAATCCGTCCCATTGAAGCGCATGTCTTTTAATGATGTTTCGGAGATGATTAAGCGGATTTTGGAGCAAGAGGATGTTCCAAGAGAATTTTGTGAACTAGTCTATGAGAAGACAAGAGGCAACCCATTCTTTGTTGAAGAGGTAATAAAGTCTCTAAAAGAAGAGGAAATCATCTACCGTGAGGAAGATAAATGGAAGATTAAGGAAGTTTCAAGGATTGAGTTTCCGAAAACCGTTAAAAGCGTCATAAAGAAGAGGATAAGTCGGTTGGATGACGAATGTCAACACGTGTTGACTATGGCTTCTTTTGTTGGAAAGGATTTCACCTTTGAGGCTTTACGCGGGGTTACTGACTTTGAAGAGGATAAACTACTTGAGTTAATGGAGAAAATGCTCAAAACAGGACTGGTTAAGGAGAAGGTGATCCGTGGAGAAGACGTGTACTCCTTTGCCGATATTTTAGTTAGAGATATTGTGCATGAGGAAGTTAGCCGTTTGAGGCATAAGAGGCTTCACGGCGTTGTCGGACGCGCCTTAGAGAAGGTTTACGCTGAAAAGATTGGTGAACATCTTGGAGAACTTGCCTATCATTTTCTAGAGGGCGGTGACAAAGAAAAGGCGCTCGATTACTTCTTGAAGGCTGGGGAAAAGGCTGCGAAGATTTATGCTAATAGCGAGGCAGCTTCCTACTTCCAGTCTGCCCTGAGGCTTCTTAAAGAGAAGGAAGGTGAGCTTCAGGAAAAAGCACGTGTTCTTGAGAAACTTGGAGACATTAAAAGCTTTGTAGGAGAACATGATGCCTGTATGAAGTATTGGAATGATGCGCTGCTGTTGTGGAACCAACTGAATGAAAAAGAAAAGGTTTCGAGACTGTACCGTCAAATGGCGAGGGTTCTTTATTATATGGGCGACATGGAAAAGGCTAAAGAACACCACGACAAGGCTTTAAAGATTTTAGAAACTGAGCCTGAAAGCGTTGAATTAGCAAGAGTTTACGGCCAAATGTCGGGTTATTTAAGGGTTACTGGAAATACGGCTGAAGCTCTTTCTTGGGCTGAGAATGCGGTTGAGCTTGCCGAAAAACTGAAAGATTTTGAAAGCATCGCGGATTCATATGCCTACTTGGGAACAATATCTCTTTTCATTGGAGACCGGAAGAAAGGCATCGAATGCTTGGAGAAAGCTTTGAAAATAGCACTTGATAAGGGTTATACGGAGATTGCATTACGTGCGTATAACAATCTTGCCTCAGGTCCGGCAGAAGAAAATGAAAGATGTTTAGAATGTTTAGAGAAAGGATTCCAACTGGCCAAAAAAGCGGGGCATACCACCTTCCAATCTTGGATTGGCGGCAATCTGGCAGAAATATACATTGACATTGGAAACATAAACAAAGCGGTTCTCTTAGCGGAAGAATCAGTTGCATTAGATAGGAAAACCGGCAACATGGCCCACCTGCCCTTTTCTCTTGATGTGCTTGGATTTGCTTATCAGGTATTGGGGGAATGGAATAAGACCGAGCAATACTATCAAGAGGCTTTCAACATTTCCCAAAGGCTAAAGGATATTGAAGTGATCGCCCACGGTTACTGGAATCCCGGATTGCTCCATTTTGACAAAGGGGAATATGCAAAGGCGAGAGAATTCTTTGAAAAAGCGTATGAAGTTTGTAAAAAAGCAGGAGCAAAGTCTTACGTAATGCAGCTCTCTCAATGGGTTATTTGGGCGTACATAGAGCTTGGAGAAATCGAGAAAGCCAAGGGCTTAATTGAGGGCTTGCATAAGCTTGCTCTCGAAGTCAAGGATAAAGAGCGCATCGCTACCGCGGATGCATTGAGAGCAATGCTGTTCCGTGCACAGAAGAAATGGAAAGTATCTATCGAGCATTTTGAAAAGAGCCTTCAGATGTTCGAGGCTCTAAACGCAAGGCGATGGAACGTCTACCGATTCGCCAAAATGGTCCTCTACGAATACGCTCGAGTGTACCTAGAAAGAGACCAAAAAGGCGACAGAGAAAAAGCATACAACCTACTCAACCAAGCACTAGAAATATTCCAAAAAATAGGCGCCAAAAAAGACATAGAAAAAATAATAGCAAAAAAGAAACTCCTCACAGCCTAAAACTCCAGCCAAGAACCTTTAGCATGCATTTTCCGATTTTGTTTTTCAGAAGTGTAGTGAGTGGGATTTGAACCCACGCTATCATGGAGATATCTTCCAAAATCTCCCCTATTTTATTCGCGTGTTGACATTTTGCTTCTTTTACGAAAGATATAAAGGATTTGGTCATCGTTTACATTTTGAAGAAGGGCCCGTGGCCTAGTCTGGATAAGGCGTCGGCCTTCTAGCACACGGGGGAGAGCCGAAGATCCGGGGTTCAATTCCCCGCGGGCCCGCTAATGGTTCTCCAGAAATTGATTGTGCGAATATGCAATGTTAGTGGAAACGTGCATTTGTTCAATAGCACAACTGAAGACGAAGTTGATTGTTAATAAAAAAGGGGAGTTTGGTTAGGGCAGTTCTACTTCGTTGATTTCTTGCAGAGTTTCGAGATTGTTCATCTTGATTTTCTTGTCAGAGATGGTGTAGAGTACGTTGTCTATGTAGAGGGCCCTCTCCACATAGTATGGAGAGTAGTAATAAAGACCCAGTTTGTCTGCGTCGTTTTCCATGTGGGTAATTCGGCCCCTATATACAATTCCTTCTGCTATAGAGACATTGAACACGTAAGCACCCTGCCACACATACTCGCCATGAACATTGGGAGGAACCCCATTGGGATATTTCTCCTCGTCTATCTCCGCAACCAAAACGGGTAGTACGAGGAGGTTCTTTGATTTGTCGAACAGAAACGCTTTGTGATCCCTCAAAACTGGCGAATCTGTTCCTCTGTCGCCGATTTCGTACTTGTCTATCTCTCTTGGATTCTCAACGTCGCTAACATCGAAAAGCGATATTTTCACTCCTTGATACCATGAAAAGTCTCCTTGCTCTGCTGCCACGGTTTCCTTGCCTACACCTATGATGTGGTTCTCGTCGTAGGGATGCAAATAGTCTGAGTACCCTGTTATCTTCAAGTTGCCGAGAACTCTCGGCTCGTCTGGATTCTTCAAATCTATTACGAATAAGGGGTCAATTTTTCTGAAGGTTACGAGATAGCACCTGTCACCCATGAACCTCGCTGAATGAATCGTTTCTCCCGGAGCAAGATCTTCCAGCCTTCCAACAATGCTTAGGCTCATGTTGAGAACATACAAGTTGTTCCGTGATGGTGTTTGAGAACTCCAGACCTGGCTTGTCGTGGTTGCTATCCTGAAATATTCGCCATACTCATCCATGGAAAACTGGTTGAGCACCCTTCCCGGAACTCCGCCGCTTGCTTCATATTCGATCTCTCCATCTTGCATATGAACTCTATAGACTACAGTTGATTCAGTCCAGCCGGTTTCGAAGCTCTCATGTTCCAGCATCGTTATGTAAATATTGTTCAAAGAAACGTACATACAACTCGCAGATCCCAGCAAGAACGTCTTCTGCACCGGTTCCGATTCGTCGAGCTTCAGGTTTATGGAGACTATGGTTGTGAATGCGTAAGAGTTGTCGGAGACGTTGGAATAGTAGATTTCGTTTGGTTGTATCGTCTTTGTCTTGTTCAGAGATGTGATCATGGGTAGAATCAGTCTGGAATGACGCCAGTAGGTTGGCTGACTTGTTACGGCGTAGACGTAGTCGCCTATCCTCCTCGAGCTAAAATAGGTTCCATTGATTATGACTTCGTTTGTCAAGAAGGGATTAGCTCTGTCCGATACGTTATAGACTTTGACAAATGTCTCGCTCCCAGTTGAATATGACCGATAGTAAGGAGAAACCTGCACTTTCAGTGGTAATAGTGTTGTTTCATTCATTCTAACGGTTACGTTTGCAGCATAATAAACCTCAACTGGCTGATAGAAGTATGATTCTCCGAAAACCGCCAGCTTATCCCCATGTATGAAAATTCCTCGAAGCGTCCCGTTGAGGCTTATCTGAGAAAGAATCTCCGCATCTTCGGCTGGATATGCCTTTAAGATTGTGAGATTGTTTCCTGAGACAACGTACATGTATTCTTCATCGGTTTTCACCAAGTCTGCCTCATCTACTCCTGCAACTTGAACGTTAGTACCGGAGTATTCCGGACCGCTCTGAGGTACAATAGTATTCACATCAACACCTTCTAGAACACTTGCAAGATACGCAGACGATGGAATTACACCCGGTGACAAGCGCATTCTTGGCAAATCTGACATTTCCACGTAGTAATACGGAGTTTTCTGATTTGTCATCAAATAGTTCTCCAGCTCCTCATATGAAGAGAACGTGTATAGTGCGCCTGCACTCACTGGAGGCACCAATGGGCGAATTCCAAAATTGAGGAGACAGACAGCACCTAGTATGATGGCTAGTAGAACCGCTAGAGTACCATAGACTGCTGTTTTCTTTCTGATTTCTCTCTGCATTCTGAACACTGTCCATAATAAAGCGCAGCCTGCTATATTATCCTAATTTTTGGTACATTCTGTCCAGAAATTAGAACGGCCTTAACCGCCAGACGCGAACGGCTTCATACCAAAATATCGCAGAGACTATTGCCCCGAAAAACGCGATGAAAAGGTTTTCCCGAGAAAGGTTTTGCATGAGTACAGCTAGGTAGATTATGTAGAAGGTTGTGGAGAAAATCGCGTAAAAGAAATATCTTGGAAACAACAACCTCCCCAGCTTGACGAAATGCCTAAGCACTCCGATTTTAACCTCGCTAGTCAATAAATATCTGCCCCCTACGCTTTGCTTCTTAACCAAGCCCAAATCACACAAACGGTCGAGATGATGTTGCGCTACGCTGGGACTGCTAAAATGCAAAGCCCTTTGAACCCCCCTTACACTCATTGGGCAGCCTCTTTTCAAAAGAAGCCAGTAGACTTTCCAAGCTTTGCCGCGAAGCTCGAATTCCAGCTTCCTCTTGTCTGCAGCTGACAATAGAAAGGCACACTCACAGATATTCTCTTCAACGTAGCCTTATAAGTCCATTTTTTAGAACAAATCAAAGAGGGTTTTAACATGT
>JAUWZP010000118.1 GCA_030615265.1 Candidatus Bathyarchaeota archaeon | reverse complement strand
AGTCTTATGTTCAAGATTTTTCACTAGATATCGTCGAGTCTTGTCATCAAGACCGTAATAACACACGGTTCCATCTAACGTCGTATGCTTTCTCAGACGTTTCTTGTACACTAGATCTCTCAGAACATCCTTGCCTCTCCTGTCGAATTCCTCTTCCCTTATCATCGTAGTGTCATCGCAACGAAGCAAATTGGCAACAAAATTGTGTGGTAGCAGAAAGTACACTCGCTTGTCATCATACAAGTACATTTTGTCACGTTCTTTGTACAATGGAATCAAGCCGCCAGCACGTTCCTTAGCATCCCTTGAACTCTCTGCATGAATTGCACCGAAAGACCTCGGAACTTCACCTCTTTTCTCCAACTCTTCTCTTCTGAGCATCATGTCCAATTGCCTATCTAACCCTTCAGAGTTGAGCGTGAAAACCCGTTCAACCAATTTATCAAACCTGATACACACATGATTCACAATACGCTCCACGGTCTTCAAGACAATATTCAGATCCCTTTCGAGATCAATTGGCTCCGCGACTAACTTAGACAACTTCAAGTTTCTACGATTCACTGCTATAAAACCATGCATTTCGCTATCAAACTTTAAATCATCATAGACTTCAAAGCCTATCGGCTGCCCAAACAATATTTCTGCGCCTATCTTATAGCCCAAACTTTCAACAGCAACTGCCACAGGACTAACAGACAAAAACTTCAGATCTACACCTGAAAAGAGCTCAATCGAAACAGTTGGGTTCTTCCTTAAGAATTCTACAAGTCTCTTGTAGTCGATCTTTTCCAGTTGATTCTTAATCTTGAAACGCAATGGTTTTCGTTCTAACTGCTTTCAATATACTGTAATAAGATTTTGCAAAGAACATCAAAGTGAACTAAATTCTTAAATTGAGAAGGATAAAGTTTAATTGTTGCGAGGCATTATGCCATGAAGCTAAATAAACGGTTCAAGTCCCTTGGAGGTGACTGCACATAATTATTCCTGTCCGCTGTTTCAGTTGCGGCACACTAATCGCCGACAAATGGGAAGAATTCGCCCGTAGAGTAAAAGAAGGAGAAGACTCCGGCAGGGTTCTAGACAGCCTAGGTATGAAACGTTACTGCTGCCGCCGCATGCTCATATCACACGTGGAGATAATTGACGAAGTTCTCAAATTCTACGAAGAAGCTGGCAAAAGAAAGCGAGCTGAAACATACACGTAAGGAAGTGAAACTGAAACGTGCCAACAAAAATCCAGAGCATAACCGCCCAAAAAATCTTCAACATTCGAGGAGAAGAAACAATCGAAATTGAAGTAAAAACCAAGAACGGGTTCGGAAGAGCCTCCGCACCGTCAGGCGCAAGCCGAGGCAAAGGCGAAGTAGTCCCCTACCCGGAAGGCGGCGTAGACCAAGCCATGAAAAGGGTGAAAGAGCTTGTCGAGCCGCAGCTAATCGGAATTGATGCCCAAGGACAAGAGAAAATAGATCTCATGCTTCATCAGATCGACGGAACCCAAGACTTCAGAAAGATCGGCGGCAACACATCTTATGCAGTTTCTCTGGCCACAGCAGATGCGGCGGCCTCTTCGATGGGTCGACCCCTCTTCACTCAACTGGGCGGGCAATTAACTTCGGAGCTTCCCCATCCTCTTGGAAACGTTATAGGCGGAGGCAAACACGCCCGAGGCAAGGCCCCTGACATACAAGAGTTTCTGGTTCTACCCGTGAAAGTGAACACTTTCTTAGACGCCGCGAAAGCTAACATACTCATCCATCAAAGAGTTGGGGCCTATCTGCTCAAAAAAGATAAAACATTCACCGGCGGCAGAGGCGACGAAGGCGCATGGGCTCCCAACCTGAAAAACGAGGATGCCCTAGAAATAGCGACAAAAGCATGCGAAGAGGTTTCAGATGAAACAGGAATTAAGTGCAAGGTTGGACTCGACATGGCTGCCTCAAGCCTATGGGACCCGAAAAAGAAATGTTACATTTATCCTCGAGACGAAGTTGACAGGGATTCTGGAGAACAACTGGAGTTCGTCTTAAATATTATTCAAAAATATAAACTTGTTTATGTTGAAGACCCCTTCCATGAGGAAGACTTTGAAAGCTTCGCTGAGTTAACAAAAAAGGCTAAAAAATGTCTCATCTGCGGCGACGATCTTTTCGTCACAAACAAGGAGCGGTTTGCTTATGGAATAGAAAAAGGAGTAGGCAACGCCATTATTATTAAGGGCAATCAGGTCGGCACCCTTACAGATGCTTGGGAAACAACCATTCTGGGTCAAAAGGCAGAATATGTGCCCGTGATGTCTCATCGTTCCGGAGAAACCACGGAGGCGCATATAGCGCATCTGGCGGTTGCATTTCGTTGCCCAATTATAAAGGCTGGGGTAATCGAGGGCGCCCGCATAGCCATAATCAACGAGCTAGTTCGCATAGAGAAGATGCTAGGGGAAAGGGCTAAAATGGCGACCGTGCCATTGTAAAGAGGAGAAAAACATGAGTGAAGAAGAGAAGAAACCAGAGGCAG
>JAUWZP010000040.1 GCA_030615265.1 Candidatus Bathyarchaeota archaeon | reverse complement strand
TCAAGGGATGCTAAGGAACGTGCTGGCGGCTTGATTCCATTGTACAAAGAACGTGACAAACGGTCCTTGTATGATGACAAGCGAGTGTACTTTCTGCTACCACACAGTTTTGTTGCCAATTTGCTTCGCTGTGATGACACTACGATGATAAGGGAAGAGGAATTCGACAGAAGAGGCAAGGATGTTCTGAGAGATTTAGTATACAAGAAACGTCTGAGAAAGCATACGACGTTAGATGGAATAGTGTGTTATTACAGTCTTGACGGCAAGACTCGACGATATCTAGTGAAAAATCTTGAACGAAAAACTTCCCGTCTCTAGACAGGCCATTTCTAAGTTTCTAATTTCTAATTAAGTTAGAGAATTATAGACTTCTGACTTTTTCTTTGCTTAGAAAGTTATAAACCAATTTAATCAATTAAAAATGGGAGAAGAGATTGATTTACGAGAAGATAGCAAGCCGCAGAACGATTAGGAAGTATGAGAGAAAAAGTGTACCTGAAAAGGTTCTGATGAAATGCGTGGATGCTGCGAGGCTTTCACCTTCGGGAGCTAATCGTCAACCATTGAAGTATGTCGTTGTTAACGATCAGGATTTACTGAAGGAAGTGTTCAGCACGCTGCGCTGGGCTGGATATCTGCCGGATTATCAACCGAGCGAAGAAGAGATGCCGAGGGCGTACGTGGTTGTGCTTTTGGATAAAGGCATTCGCAAGAATCCTGGTCACGATGTAGGTATAGCAGTTATGAGCATTTCCATGGTCGCTTTCGATGAAGGTTTAGGCTCGTGCATTCTCGGTGCTGTTGATATAGAGAAACTAGGGAAGATTTTGAAAATACCAAGTGGTCTTGAGGTAGTGCTAGTAGTCGCTCTTGGATACCCAGCTGAAAATCCAGTAGTGGATGAGGTGAAGGACGGAGACATAAAATACTGGCTCGACGGAAACGGAGTGTTACATGTGCCAAAGAGAAACCTCAAAGATGTAGTTAAGCGGAATAGAGACTATCGCTTGCTCAAGTAAACCAAGTGATAATGCATGAAGTTTTGCGACAAGTGCGGTTCATATATGAAGCAAACCAAGAGCGGCTTTGTGTGTCGAAAGTGCGGAAATTCGGTTCGTGTCACAGGGCAGACCAAGATCATGAAGAAAACAGAGCAGCCCAGCTCGATATATGTTGTTGACCGTTCAGAAGATGAATATGTCAAGATCTCTCAGAAATGTCCTAGATGTGGGAATGAAGATGCATTCCGATGGTTCTCTAGAGTCTCTGGTGAACATGCAGGTGTTAGAAGAGAAAGAACGATAGAACACTTCAAATGCACAAAATGTTCTCACTCATGGAGTAAAATCTCTTAAATGCTTGAACGTTGCGCGTGCTCGTTTTCAATGAGGATCGGACTCGTCCAGCTTGGCCACGTATTTTTTAATAGGTTCCAAGGATAACTTTCAAGTCAAAATAAGTTCAGCGCGTTCTCTCTGAGTGTGGAATTTCTTGTGTTTTTTCACTACTTTTTTTAACTCCTGAAAAAAAAGCCTGTTTTCAACATACCCTGCATATTAGGCTCTAAATATGTTCACGCCCTTTGTTTTGCGCACGCACCTTCATTTCTGATTTGAGAATCAAACTTTGCGGCAAGATCTCATTTCGTCGATATCACAAAATGTCTGAAAAAATGTGTTCAAGTGAGCTTCTAATTCCTTTCTCCCCCTCTTTGTCAGAGAATAACATTTACTTTCGTCTATTGAAAGCAACCCTGCGCCTTTCAGATGCTTCAACACTGGATATATTGTGCCAGGACTTGGTCTCCTGCCTTTTCTCTTTTCCAGCTCAAGAGCAATTTCCGCTCCAGTCATGTTTCTCTTATGGACTAACCAGAGTATGAGAAAAGAGAGAAAGCCCTTCATCCTGCTGTGACTCATGTGTAATTGTATCGGATAATCGATATTTAAAGTTTCAGTGCTGCTCAATTATATCGGTTTCCCGATAAGCTTATATACGTATATCGTATTTCCAATATCGTAAAACAACATATGGTCATCGGAGGTGAAGAAAATATGCATCATGGAGAACATATGTGCCATGGAAAACATCATGGTATGCACCATGGAAGATATCATGGAAGACGTTTCCTTACTACAGAAGAAAAGATCGAAAGACTCCAAGAATACAAGGAGTGGTTAGACAACGAAAGTAAAGGTGTTGAGGAAGCCATTTCGAGATTGAAGAAGACCAGTTAAATCTGGTCCTTTTTTCTTTTTGCGCGCACATTAAGACCTAATCATTGTTAGAATCATCTTGAATCTTTTCACTGCCTTCAAAGCATGCGGTTCATTAGCAGGCATCAAAATCATTTCACCTTCTTTCAGTTGAAAGGTTTTCCCAGAAATTACAATCTCCGCTTCACCGTCAATGAGGTAGACCAAGGCATCATAAGGCGTTGTGTGTTCACTTAATCCCTGTCCTTCATCAAAAGTGAACAGAGTAACTGTTCCCGTCTCTTTATCGACGATCGTCCGACTAACTATAGCTCCATCTTGGTAGTCCACTAAGTCAACTAGACTTAGTACATGTGCTACAAGTCTTTCATCTCTATTTTGTCTCTTGTCGTGTTTCATATATGCACACCTTTTTTATACTCGCGTGCTGTTCAAACATGAAGAAGCACTTCAGAGAGACTTCTTATTGTCTCAATACCGTCTGAAGCTGTTCTTTCCCTGTCAATCAGTAAAGGTTTCAGTCCGGCGTGTCTCGCGCCTTCATAATCGTACTTCACTGAATCACCTATGAAGACAGCTTGCTCTGGATGAACACCAAGCAGGTTAACAGTGTGAAGAAATATTTCTTTATCTGGCTTTGCTTTATTCAAAGTGTCTATGCCTACGACGACATCGAAAAAATTCGTCAGTCTCAGCTTGTCTAGAATCTTTTCATAATCTCTCTTCAATCCGTTAGTTATCACGCCAGTCTTCACTCCTTTAGCTTTCAACTGAGTTAAAGTGCCAATCACATCTGGATAGATTTCTAGGTCTGCATATTCCCACCACAACTCGTCAATCTTCTTAGCAAGGAAATCTCTATCTGCTTGTAAGCCGACTCTCTCCAAAACTTTCAGATTCCATCCGATCCAGAAATCTTGTCCTCCCTCAAGCATGCCTTCAACAACCTCTGACTCTTCCACACCTCTATGAGCCTCACGAATCTCCTCAATAGGAACGTTGACTCCGTGAGTCTGAAGAATACTCTTAAAGATTTCAGGAATAGCCGCCGTTTTTATGAGCGTTCCTCCAAGATCGAAAAGCACAGCTTTAATCTGCATTTGTTTCATCCTCCAAGTCCATAGTTCACATAGTATAAAACAGTTTTTTCAGCCAGAAAAACGAATGCGCGATCTAGATGCGTACAAGCTACACGACGTAATACTGAATAACCTTTTTCATTCTTTTCGGTATGTCATATTTGGCAGCGAGTCTTTTTATATGCTCAACCAATGCCGTGTGGACACGTGCTATGTCCGTCATTGTAATAAGACCTACAAGCTCTTTGTCCTTTACAACTGTCAATTTCTTAACTCGTTTTTCAAACATTAGTTCCAGCGCTTCTTCCAAGCTTGCATCAGGATCAACTACTATTAGAGGTTTGGACATAACATCTCCTACAAGCGTCTTTTCTGGATTCCGAGCTTCAGCTACGACTCTCTTCAAAACGTCTCGCTCAGTCAATATTCCAGCGAAATTTCCCTTCTCCAGCACAACCAAGCAACCTATTTCTTGATTATTCATTCGTTCAACAGCTTTCCTCACATTCACGCCAACGTCAACAGTTACGACATTCGTAACCATTACGTCCTTTACCTTCAACAAAACCTCGACTCTCCCCATTTCACATTAAGTAGATCACTGCGATACTTATTTTTGAGTTTTTTCTCATTACATACATGATTTGTGCGCGCTTCGCGCAGAGAGCAACAAAATTTCTATGAATGGATCGATGTATACCAGCAAGCTTGAAATACAACGAGGTTCTCACAAACTTTTGGGCTCTTAGTCATAAAGGGTGTTGTGGCCATTGAGAAATGTAAACGGTGAGGGAAGCGGATAAAGGTTGAATTGGCAAAGATATGAGAGAAGCGAGGAATGGTCCTTGAGTGATGAAGACTGTATAAGGAAGGAATGGAATGTTGCTGCAGAGTCTTGGGTAGACTTTGTGAGAAAAGGTAAGGATTACTATAGAGAGGGACTTAACAATCCTGCTGCCTTCGAGTTAATAGGAGACGTAACAGGTTTAACCGTGCTAGATCTGGCTTGTGGGGAAGGATACAACACAAGAATACTTGCTAGAAAAAGCGCGAAGGTAACCGGAATAGATTTTTCAGAGAAAATGATAGAATTCGCGAAGCAGGAAGAAGAAAAAGAAAAGCTTGGTATTTGCTACAAAGTTATGAATGCCGTAGACCTTCGCGAGTTTTCAAACAACCATTTTGACCTCGCAACTTGCTTCATGTCTCTTCAAGACGTCCAAGATTTCGAAAAGGCAATATCTGAGGTGGCAAAAGTTCTCAAGTACGGTGGTCGCTTTGTATTCTCTATACCTCATCCATGTACTGAGATGATACGCTTACAGAAGCCTGAAGGAGAGAAGATAAGCGCTATTGAAAGATACTTCAGAACAACGCAGTATACCATCGAATGGAATATGGAAAGACTCACAAGACCGTTTAAAACAACATCTTTTCACAGAACGCTAACAGAATATTTTGACGCACTCCATAAGAGCATGCTAGTTGTGACAAGACTTGTCGAACCAAGGCCAACACGAAAGGCACTACAGAAATATCCTGGGCTTCAAGACGTTTTGGAGATACCACAGTCCGTAGTTATTGAATCTGTGAAAACAGGGACACGCTGCAGTTTTAGTTCGTTCCGGCAACCTTGAAATACGACTATTTTGATAATATTTTATGAAAAGGACAGGTTTAAACTGAGGATGAGAATGAATGAACATCCATAAAGAGCCAAAAGCCGAAAACTCTGCAAAAACAAGCTTCTGTGAAATACTTTGCAAAATGCAGAAATAAATGGGACGGAGAGGTGGCGCGGGGTGCGGGATTTGAACCCGCGCGGCCCATAAGGACCACAGGCTTAGCAGGCTTAGGCTCTCTTCGAAGCGTGGATGATCTGCCCCCTACCAGGCTAGGGCAACCCCGCACGGCTTCTTCAGTTCAATAGTTGAATCAGTGGCTCGATATTTTTGTGTTTTGCCAATAGGTCATCATAATTAACGCAGAGGCTTCTTCTAGTTGAGAATTTGCTGTTGCTTCACAGATAGAGCTGCGAGTTTCAATAGAAATAAAGCGTTATGCTTTTCTGTAAAGTCCTCGTTTATTCTTAGCCTAGAAGGGCCGGTCGTCTAGTTTGGTAGGACATCGCCCTTACGAATGCTCAAGATGAAGACAGGCGAAGGTCGCAGGTTCAAGTCCTGCCCGGCCCACCATAAATCATCTTTTATTTTCATGCTTCTATAGTCTATAGGGCAAGGTGTTTAAAGTGAGAGTTCTATTCGTCGAGCCGCCTAAAGACTTCTGGTTTGTCATGGGAGAATATCTGCCTCCTCCTTTGGGCATTCTTCAACTCGCTGCTTATCTTGAAAGCCAAGCTAAAGATGTGGAAATAGAGGTTCTAGATTGCCAAGCTAAAAAGGTTGATTGGGACGGATTAGAGAGGCATATTGAAGAGTTCGACCCGGACATTGTGGCTTCCAGCGGCTTGGCAACATGCAACACTTACATGACGGTACGTGCGCTAGAAACGGCCAAAAAGGTAAAGCCAAATGTCTTAACAGTTGCGGGCGGCCAGCATTTCACTGCAACAGCTCCCGAAAGCCTAGAAACTTATCGGGAAATAGATGTTATTGTTCGCGGCGAAGGAGAACAAACTCTCGTTGAGCTAACGAAGGCATTAGCCGATAAGATTTCCTTCGCGAATGTTCATGGGTTGACGTTTAGACATAAAGACCGGGTTTACCATACTCCTTCCAGACCTTTAATTGAAAACCTTGACAGTCTACCTTTCCCAGGCTACCATTTTGTCGAAGACGTAGTGCATAAGTACCATTTTACGATGATGGCTGGCCGTTCGACACGTTACGCGCTGATAGAAGGCTCACGAGGATGCCCCTACAACTGTTCATTTTGCAGTCAATGGGTTCATTGGCAGGGAACGTGGAGAATTAAAACTCCCAAGAGAATAGCGGACGAGATGGAGTTTTGCTATACAAATTATGGAATCCGGTTCTTCTGGTTGACAGACGACAATTTCGGGTTAAGCCAGCATGCAGATGAGTTATGCAACGAAATCATTGGACGCGGTTTTGCAGACGACATTATGTGGTTTTTGCAAGCTCGATGCGACGACGTTGTTGAACACAGCCATGTTCTGCCCAAACTCCATAAGGCGGGGAACCGCTGGATACTTTTAGGCGTGGAAACTCCAATCGAGTCAACGTTAGAGGCGTTCAACAAGAAAATTACTCCAGAAGACTCTAAGAAAGCGGTTAAACTGCTTAAACAAAACAATATTTTTGCGCAAGCCACACTTATCATCGGCGAGCGCAAAGACTCAGAAGAATCAGTAGAGCGGTTAAGAGAGTTTGTTAACGAGATGGATCCAGGCATAGCTATCTTTATGATATTGACTCCTTTTCCGGGAACAAAAATCTTCGAGGATGCCAAGCGAAACGGGTGGATTGAAGACACAAACTGGGCGAATTATGATATGGTTCACGCCATAATGCCAACGCAATACTTGACGAGAATGGAGGTGCAGGAGCAGCTCTATGAATGTTATCGGAGTTTTTACGGTTCCCTGCCAAGACGATTAAAAGGGCTTTTTTCATCGAACAAACTGAAACGGAGGACATACCGTTACTTAGCTGGCCAAGGAGTTCTGCAAGAGTTAAAACGGCTTTTCCGGAGAAAAAGTGATGCCTAAGAACTCTTCACAAGGATTTTATCTTTCGTTTCTAGTGACTGTATCCCTCTTCGGCTTGTTTCTAGTCACGTTACCTGCAGTTTTTCCGTTGTCGATTCAAGAAGATTTCCAATGGCGAAAACAGTTAATAGGTTCTGTTTTTGGAGTAATCTGCTTTCTCGGAGCGATAGCGGTCTTCTTCCCGGGTCATTGCTCCAAGATTTTTCAAGCAAACAACGCAGAAAACGGAAATCACGCTTTTCCTGTAAAAGGTAACGTAGCCTTTCACAAGTCATCAAACATTTTTGGACTGAAGATAACACATGGGCATCATCCCAGCTGTGAAGGCTTTAGGGCTCACGAATTCCAGATTGGCAAGAAAACCTTTTGCACGGCTTGTATGGGGCTGCTTCTCGGGGCTTTCATGGCTCTTTTTGGAGTTGCCGCATATTTCTTCCAAGGATGGAGTATTGGAGACAACATCTCTTTGTTTCTCATTTCAGGGGTCTTAAGCGTTGGTTTAGGTTTGTTTCAATACATGTTTTTCGATGTGCAATGGAAGCCTATCCGCTTCTTGTTAAATGCCTTCTTCGTCTTTGGAACCTTTCTCGTTCTCGCTGCAATAGACGCTGCTGCAAACAGTTTGATTCTGGACTTTTTCGTTGTCTTCCTCTGTGTCTTTTGGCTTTTCACGCGGATTGTGCTGTCAAAGCATGTTCACAAGGATATTTGTTTGGCCTGTAACTTGAAATGTGAGATTCATCAAAGAAAAAAATAGGGTAGAGGGTTTATCTGCGGGTTGCGCGGTATATGACGCCTACGATGATTAGTATTCCGAGGAGGATTACAAATACGGGCCATATGGTCTCCCAATTAAGTTCCACTTCTGGGATTAGCCAAGCTATTCCGAAGACAAGAATTATGACGCCAAAAATTATGCCTACAATTGCACCACCATAGGGGAGACCGAAACATTCTTCTTCAAACCGCCTTTCTTCTTTTGGTCCAAAACATTCATTTCCTCCACGCTTAGCTACACGCCTAGGCGCGTACAAAGACGCCCCACAGCCTACGCAAACCTTAGCGTCATCCTCGTTTTTAGCACCACACTTAGAGCAGTAAACCAACAGTTTCCACTCCAACGGACACTTGTATAAACAACAAGTATTCATAAGGCTTTTGGAAACCAGCAAACAGTTGCCAACCAGCAACCACAGTCCTAGATTGCCGAACAACAAATCTTTATCCTCTGCAACACAAGGCAAACAATCTATTTAGCCAGAGAATGAGAACTTGTCAAGCGGTCAAAAAGACGATTTATTGATTATCCGCCGAATTTTTCTGGGACTGAAAGGTGCAAGAGTTGCTTTGTACAGATGTGGACCAAGCTTCGGTGTCAGTCCTATGGCGTCTGTTCCCAACTTGCAGACAATAGCATGTTCTAATAATCCCAAGGCTTCAACTCGAACAACGTCACGTTTATGACCACCAACTTTTATGGCATGTTCCACCTGCGACAGAGTTGCTCCCAAAGAAATTAAGCGGTCTAAGCTGGAGTTCATCCATTGTGTAAGTTTTGAAAGTTGAGTTTCAGAAAACTCTGCCTCTATAAGATCGTGTCCAGGCTTGGCATCTCCTATGAGCTTTACATGAAGAGGCGCATAGTCGCGAAGACAGAACAGTTCAATTAAGCGGTGAAGCGGAAGCTTCTTCCCATCTGCTAGTTGAGCTTGCAGTCGCTCTAACGGAATGGATGCATCAATAACGCGAGGGGAATAAACGCCTATGTCCACAGTTAGCTCCTGCTTTTTTTCGCTAGCACTGATAATCTTTCCTTTAACAGTTGAGAACTTCTTCACTTTGTCAATGCTCACTGGCGCAACTCCAATTTCACGGTTAAGAAATTCTATGGTAACCCTTTCGTCTTCACCTGTCAACTCCACTTGAACCCAGCCTCGACTTGTTTTACCTACAACCCTAGCTTCAACCTTAAGGTCTTTACACAGCGAGGCAAGCTTGGTTTGGAATCTTTGTTGATTGAAAGCCCCGTAGACCTTTTCAAGAAGGGTTATTGTTGGCATCTAAATCCCTCAGTAAAGGAGAAAACTCCTCGTGTAGCTTTTTCATTCTCAGGATGGAAGACCACGGAACATTAAACCTCGAGAACTTTTGGATTACTTGCCTAATTGGTACTCTCCTCGAGCCCTCAATCAGCTTATCCGCATAGGTCACAATTCTCTCTTCCAATGTCTGCGGAATGTAATCCTTAACGGGCCAACCAAGCCTTTCAGCTTCGTATTTTGATATACCGCCTCCAGCATGCCGCTCAACAATCGAAATAATTGAATCAGGCAAATCGAGCGACCTTGCAATTTCCGCACCTGCTATGACATGGTTGACGCTGTGAGTTTTTGAACGTCCAATGTCATGAAGAAGAGCACCTATCTCCACAAGCTGAGCGTCAACCTCTAATCCCTTCTTTCGGCAAGATTCAGCTATTTTAACAGCGAGAGTTGCAACAGTTTTACCGTGTCTAACAACCCCCGCAGAACAACCAGCTTCTACAAGAAAACTTAGCGCTTCCTTCCTCGTTGGCAGCCGCCTACTCACTGAGTTCCTTCCTCAATTCATCAACCTTCAAACGCAAAATCTCAATGAAGGCAGAGTTGTCAAAATGCATAAGCAGCTTGTTACAGGTGGGACAACGGAAAATAAGCTCCATAGCCTCTTCAAAAGGAATTTTCCTACATTCGGGTACCCCGCAAAAATAGAAAACGTGGTCTTTCTCAAAACCCAATCGGGTTTCCAGCTTCTCATAAACACGCTTTTTCTGATTTAAAATGAACCCTTCCAGCTGGTCAGGTTGGAGTCTCCAATGGAAAATAAACCATCCAGTATGCTGGTCACGGGATCTTCTTAGTGCTACAAGAGAGTGGTCATACAGTTTATAGAGGATCTTGCGGACTGAGTTGAGGCGGATTTCAGTTTTGTTAGCGATTTCATCATCTGTAATTTCGTTTACTCCTTTAAGGACCTCAATAACTTGGACAGCCGCTTCGCTGCCAACTATCTCAGCAACCTTCTGCAAGGTTTCGTCCTCAACCATGGTCTCCATCGGGTCTTCTACTCCAAGCCGCAGGTAATACTATGTCATAAATAAGGTTTAAATTATACGGTGCTTTTCAGAAACCGAGCAAGCTACTGCTTCACCATCTTCTTTCCCCGCTTTTGAGGAATTATCTTAACTTCAGCCTCTTCGAACTCCGTAGATAGTTCCTTTCCGCTAAAAAATCGGTCTAGAAAAACTGCAAGGCTAGAACATTCAGAATGAGGCTGATTTCCCACGGCCACGTTGAAATCCGAAACGCCTTCTTTAAAGAAGTCTCCTGGAACCTTTCGGCTGCCAACAATGATCAAAACGTCTTTTCCAGTAGCTTTAATCCTATTAAGGACATCGCTGGTTTGAATGTTCTCTCCATAGGCTGTTAAATGAACAGTTATGCCGCCTTCTTTCTTCCAGTTTTTTACAATCTGTTTCCAAGGCTCTCCCATATCGAAATGGAAGGGGCCCCCCCAGTTTTTCAACATTTTCTTAACGGTTGCCTCAACTTTCTTATCTTTGACATCTGCCAGAAAGAAGCCGGAAGCGCCTAATGCTCGTGCAGTTAGGGCTACATGTGCTGTTAATCTCTTGTCCCTTTCTCGGTGTCCCCACCTTAAAACTGCCACTTTCAACAATGCCGTTTCACGCTCGCTGGAAGGTTCCGCCAAGCTGCGCGACTCTATGTCTAACCTTTTCTGCAAACCGAGGCAACGACTTAAAGGTGAGACTCACGCCGTCGCCTTCATATTTCAAGGGTTGAACTTCGGCGCGGTCATGAAGCCAAGAAATAAACGGCATAGACTCGGTTTTCCATGGAATCCAAAGGGAAGCTTGAACGTACTCTTTCAAGTAACTGAAGAATGCATGCTTAAGCTGTGGAAGATTAGTATGGTGAAGAGCTGAAATTGGAACAGGATGGGGCGCCAAATCTTTCAGAGCGTCTAGTTTTAGTTGTAGCGCGCTTTCTGAAAGCAAGTCGATTTTGTTTAGCGCTGTAACTATGCCGATGCCTGTTGCACCTATAGTTTGTATGGTGTCACGGCAACACAGAAGTTTTCTTTCAATCTCGTCAAGAGACTCGCTTGCGTCAACTACTAGGAGGATTATGTCGGAAAAGATTGTCTCTTCCAGAGTGGAGTGAAAAGCTTCTATGAGAGTTAAAGGCAGGTTGTCGATGAAGCCTACGGTGTCGGTTAGAAGAACCTTTCTCCCGGAAAGCTCTATTGCTCGTGTTGTAGTGGAA
Source organism: Candidatus Bathyarchaeota archaeon (assembly GCA_030615265.1). Classification (GTDB taxonomy): domain Archaea; phylum Thermoproteota; class Bathyarchaeia; order Bathyarchaeales; family Bathyarchaeaceae. The sequence goes on along the minus strand of JAUWZP010000040.1, from coordinate 6,778 downwards.
AGAGTTGTGAACAGGCCAGAGTCTACTGGAACGGTTTCTTTGGCTAGGGCGTTAAAGAGTGAACTTTTGCCTGCATTTGTGTAGCCAGCCAGGGCAACGAGAGAGAAACCAAGTTCAAGTCTTCTCTTTCTGTGAAGGCTACGCTTTTTCCGTACTGTTTTCAACTTTTTCTGAATACGATGAATTTGACGTTTTATTGTCTCGTAGTAGATGTCAACCTCGTAGGCTCCGAGTCCCCTGAATCCTGGCTGTTCGCCTTTCTTTGTCAGTTTCACTTTTTCTTTGGCGCGTGGCAATTCGTACCTTAGGTTGGCAAGTTGAATCTGAAGTTTCGCTTCAGTAGTTGCGGCTCTGTGGGTGAAGATTTCTAGGATGAGCTGGAAGCGGTCAATGATCTGCACGCCTGTGGCTTTTGCAAGGTTGTATGCTTGCTGAGGCTTCAGTTCGTTGTCGAAGATTACTCGTTGTGCTTGCTTCTCTGAAACCAGCTCGGCTAATTCTTCGACTTTTCCCCTTCCAATCTGATAGTTTGGGTCGGGTACTCTTATCTGTTCCAACGAGTTTACAACGGTGTAGCCTGCAGACTTAGCTAAGCTGTGGAGCTCATCTAGGTTTGAGCGTTCATTTAGGCGTCGACGTTGAACTATGGTTGCTTTCGTTCTTCTGATGCCTCCGTTTTTCCTTTCTTCACGTCAACAATGTCTCCTAAAGTAACTTCTGGAGGACGGGACAAAGCTTTCGATGAAACTTTGGGCTCAGAAAAGGGAATAAGCAGCTTGATCTTCAAAGCACGTTCCAGTTTTTCCGCTAATCTATCATCAGGAGCCATCTTGCCTCTTTCAATTTTGCGCAAAACAGAAACCTTCTCATTCAGTTTTCTCCCCATATCCTCTTGGCTTAACCCCAGTTTTTCTCTCGCCTGCTTAACCCGAGAGCTAAAATCTTCAACAAGCTCCAAAGTTTCTTGCAGTTTAACAGGCTTCTTCTTGGCGGCAAACATAGGTTGAGGCAAACGTTTGGCGACCTTCTTCAAACGAGGTTCAGATTTCGCCTCCCAAAAGATGGAACCCAATTTGGCACACTCGCTGCAGACTGTTAGCTTGGCGCCTTCAATCACTGCCCTAGTTGGTGTGCCTCGGATGCTGCGACCGCAAACCTCGCAACGCAACTGTGTTCCCTCCGAAATAGTTTTTATCGTTAGGTCATCTTTATACTTTGTTAAAATCCGATGGTTAATTCTGAATATATCGCATTCACGGTGAAAACATGAGCAGGAAACATCGTGTTGTCCAAAAGATTCGAAGCATAGCCAACTATCAGTTTGGAAAAGGCGTCGGAGAAAGATTGTTTCCAAGCAATGTTGAAGTTGTTTTCTCCAAGCGAACTAATAGGATACGTCATATTTACTTGGAGGGAAAAAGACTTGCAACCTTACGTCCCACAAATGGAATGTTTTCGTTGACTGTGGCTGGCGCAAACAGAATCTTGGATGGCACTAAGCATCCGAGGTTATGGGTTAAGGTTTCCAAGGAAGCCGCACCATTTGTTGCAAAGGGTAAGAGCGTCTTCGCCAAACATGTTGTTGACGTTGACGAGGAGATTCGACCGCGAGAAGAAGTGATCGTTTTAGATGAGGGGGGCAAAGTCTTGGCTGTTGGGAGAGCGGTATTAACTGGCGCTGAGATGAAAGCGTTTAAATGCGGCGTAGCTGTTCGGGTTCGCTGGGGCGCTTTAGAAGAAGTTAAGAACTCAAAATGAACTCTATTGTAGTAGAATAAGGGGAGCATGGTAAAATGAGGCGAATCAATCCTAGAGAAGCTAAACGCCTAATGAAACGTATGGGTTTAAGCATGGGCGCCATGCCAGATGTCCAACAAGTCATTCTGAAAACGAAAACCAAGGAGATCATCATAGAAAACCCGGAAGTGGCAGTTATGAACATGCAAGGCCAGAAAATCTTTCAGATAACTGGAGAAATCGTGGAAAAAGCCATTGAAAGAGAAGTTACAGTTCCTGAAGAAGACGTGCAGTTGGTGGCTCAACAAGCCAACGTCAGCGTTGAGCAGGCAAGGACTGCATTGGAGCAAACGAAAGGCGATTTAGCTCAGGCCATATTGCTTCTCAGTCAGGCAGGGTAAGCGATTAGAACTGTTTGAGCACATCCGGTTTTTCCATAACGTAGCCGCAATAGTGACATTTTAAAAGAAGAGGCTCTTCTCGTTCAACATAAAACGTTGACTGCACCGGCTCGTTACTGTTTGAAATACATGATGGGTTGGCACATTCCACTATGCCTCGAATAATCTTCGGCAGTTTCACCCGTTGTTTCTCCACGACCCTATAGTTACGAATAATGTTGATCGTAGCATGAGGAGCCACTAACGCGATCTTATCCACTTCCGCGGAAGCCAGCTTTCTTCCCTCAACCTTCACGATGTCTTTAGCTTTCACGGTCTTGCTTGGAACATTCATGGCAATCGTCACGATTCCCCCGGCTCGCCCAGTTATTCCCAAAATCTTTATCACATCTAAAGCGTGCCCACCTGAAATGTGGTCAATGACCGTACCTTCTTTAATTTTAGAGACTCGTAGTGTTCTTTTTGACATGAACCTTGACCTTCTGCGGTTATTATCTACGCCTTAGCATAAAAAGAGTTATTTGTAGTTTGTTAAACTTTGTTTGGTGCAAAGATTGAAGTTTAAAGGACGCGACATCATCTCAATTAAGGATTTCACACGCCAAGAAATCGACTACATTCTAAAAATTGCAGGTGAAATGGAACCCGTCGCAAAAAGCGGCTCAGACATACTTCACGGAAAATTGTTGGCAACGCTATTTTTTGAACCTAGCACTCGTACGAGGCTTAGTTTCGAATCAGCCATGCATAAGCTGGGAGGCTCAGCCATAGGATTCGCAGAAGCAGAAATAACTTCGGTTAAGAAAGGAGAAAACCTAGCAGATACCGTTCGAGTTGTGGAGAATTATGCCGACGTTATAGCATTACGCCACCCACTGGAAGGCGCAGCTCGATTAGCAGCTGAATTTGCGAAGGTCCCAATCATAAATGCTGGTTCAGGCGCGGAAGAGCATCCAACCCAAGCGTTGCTTGACCTTTACACTGTTTGGAAGGAACTTGGTCGAATAGATGGGGTTAACATCGCGTTAGTTGGAGACCTCCGTTATGGACGGACAGTTCACTCGCTGGCTTATGCGTTATCTCTTTACGACGTGAAACTTCATCTTGTTTCACCGGACTCTTTACGAATGCGCCGAGAAGTATTGGACACCATTAAAGAGAGAATAAAAGTTGTTGAGAAAAGAACCATCGAAGAGATCTTACCTAGACTAGATGTGCTTTACATGACGCGCATTCAGAAAGAAAGGTTCCCAGACGCAGCTGAGTACGCCAAAGTCAAGGGTTCCTACAAAGTCGACTTGCGATTGCTGGAAGACGCCAAGAAAGACCTGATAATCTTGCATCCGTTGCCACGAATAGATGAAATCGCCGCAGAAGTGGATGCTACTTCCCACGCTCGGTATTTCCAGCAGGTTTGGAACGGTATAGTCACGCGAATTGCGTTGCTGGCGCTTATTTTGGGCGCCACAGAATAGTTAGCGTTAACCGCATGTTTCGCAGATGCCGAAGGCTTCTTCCAAGTCAGTCAGCTTATACCAAGGAATTCTTTTCCGCTCTTCTTCCTTTTCTATACGTTTCTCCTCAGTTCTCATCTTGCCATAACAGTCCAATTGAACGCTACACATTTCACATTTATTGGAGTTTTCAGAAAGCCACTTTCCAATGCAACTGGGCAACTCGTTTATGCCGCTTTCCTTCTGTTCGCTGTAAACCGATTTTACACGAGGTTTCAGAGTCATTTAAAGAGCCTCCAACGTTTTTCGATAACGCCACGAGAACCCTGCTGACAGGGTAGTCTACACTGTAAAGCGAGTTAAGCTATTAGCCTTGCATACAGATTTACGTGCAAATCTGCAGGTTCTGCCTACAGAAATTATGATGGCTTTATACAAATTTCTGTATAAAATCCGTATGGTAGTTTTTAATTAAGTTTTTTGGAAAGAATTGTTTAAAAAAGTGTACAAGATTTCTCTGCGAATTGACACGATAATTATGTCTTTGCATCCCGTTTTTCTCTAGTTTCAGTCAGAAACTATGGTTGGCTCGTATTTAGCTGAAAATCTCCTGTGGCGAATCAGGGCATCCACAGAACCACAAGACGGACATTTCACCAAATGTCCAAAAAAGGTTTTTGGACAGCGCCCACAATAAGTGAGGCTTCGGTTGAAGGCATACAGCCCTACTCTATAAGTTGTTACGACTTGCTTTGTTATTGCTAAAAGTTCGTCAGGGTCTTGCTCTGTCTCGGGTAGTTGCAAAACTACGAGATGGCCACCAATAGCCAGTTGGTGGAATCTCTCTTCGATCTTAAGGCGTTCTTGCCAAGAGACGCTGGCTTCAGGTGGCACTGCGACCATGTCGGTGTAGAATGGCTTCCCCCTTGTGCCTTGTGCACGTACATTTGCCCATCCGTAACGTTCAACATCTAATTCTGCGAGACGTTTGGCAGCATTATAACAGGGAGTCATAGCCAACACTGGGCGGGTTTCAGGTTTTCTCGTGTATTTCCTGATAAAATCGGAGAAGTACTGCATAATCTCCTCTGCAAATTTCAAAGCTTTAGGGTCTTCATGTATGGACTTTTCGGTGAAGCATTTTGCGGCTTCATTTAGTCCCACGAGGCTTATTTGACGTGAAGAGTTCTCCAGCCTAAAATACTGGTCTCCACCAGCTTTTCTGGTTAGAAAGGGAAGGAGCCCCTCTCTGCGTCTCTGTTTAAGCGTGCGATACTTGATTTCCAAGGCTCGCAGTGCCATTTCCAGTTGTTCATCCAGAAGTTTGAAAAGTTCTGTTCGGTTCTGTTTGGTTTCATAGATAAGCCTTGGCAAGTTGACAACAACATTGTCGATGCTTCCAGTGCGCAGCGTATCTAGTTCCCAGTCTTTTTTCCAGTTATCGGAGAGGCGTAGTCCCGTTGCAGTGTAGGATGCATGCTCCTGCTCTTTTGAGAGGAGGTTAGCGAAGTAAGGAAGCCCTTTCTCGGCTGCTAGACTATGCGCCTTGAAGAGAACAGAGTCGTACTCCGCGCTTTCAAACACTTTTGGGCGAATCTTCAGAATTAAACTAGGATTGAAGATTGGTTTGCTTCTGCTTTCTTCCTGCATGACTTCCAGAAATAGTGAAAGGAGAAGAAGGCTTTCATCGGTGAAGTCGGCATAAGAGCCTACAGTTTCAGCGTCTTGCCCTATGGCTTTCGCTTCTTGGATAAAGCTTGGAATTACGAGTTCTAGACCTAAAGACACGTTTAGAGGCGTGCCTTCAGATGTGAGAGAGTGGTTTAGGTCAAAAAGAAATAAGCGTAAATCTTCGCGGATTTTGTTTGTTTCAACTCCTCGGATGAAGGGGGCGAGGAAGACGTTGAAGTAATCTAATGTTTGCTCTCCAGTTACTTCGGTGCCGACAATTCTGAGGAGGTTAGAGACAGTTAGAAGTGCAGCTTTAAAGCTCTTCGGAGGTGGATACGAGACAGTGGTGAAATTCGGTTTTCCAAAGCTGAGTCCGTGCTGGAGGAAGAAACGGAGGTCGTGTAAGAACTCGTTGGGCTTCAAAATCCAGTAGCCGAGGTTGCTGAGGTGAAGTGAACCGGAGAGATGAGCATCGGCGATGTCACGCGGAAGCACGTTGAGCAGTGTGTACTCTTCGATTATGGAGTTGGCTGCGGCTTCGTGAACTGCGCTCACACTTTTAGCTTGGGTTCCCATTGTTTTTATGAGTTGGGTTACATCTTTGACTGGTAATCCTAGGCGGGTGAGTTTGTGGCGGTATTCTTCTAGTCCTTTTTCGATCAGGATGGCGTTAACAAACTCTCGAATTAGAGGAGCAGTCAGATATTTTGTTCGCACCTTCAGCAAGCGTCCTTGGGTTTCCCGGGCTATCTTTTGTGCTAGGTCATGGGGAACGTTTGCTTCTTTCACAAGTGATTCAGCTATTTTGTTGCGGTCGAACTCTTCCATGGCTGCGCGAGAGGTGCGAACCATCATTTTCCTTCTCTTGAAAAAGCGCTCTTCGATGTTTTCTGCAACATCAACCAGCATTCTGCCGAGGTCTGTCAGCCTGTACTTCTTGGTTTTAACGTCTGGCTCGATTAAATCGGCTTTTAAAAGAGACTTGAGGTGATAGGCGAATCGGCCCGCGTCTCTGCTTGGATTCAAACGGAGAATGTTCATTATTTCGGTGTAGGAAAGTGGTCCCTTTTCTAAGAGAAGAGTTAAAACTTGTAATCGAATTGTGGAGGAAACAGCTTTTAACACTCGGGTTCCAAGTCTTCTTCGACGGGGCAAACGAGCACCTTCACTGAACTGTTAAACCGTAATTATACGTGCCCAGTTTTAAAGCATTGCCGAAACAGATCTGTAACGTGAACTGAAAGATGAATGTAGACTACAGGGTACGCAAAGCACGGCTTTGCATCGAACAACTTCAACGAAAAGCTTTGAACCTGAAAAAAATTTAGGTTTTGGCAATGGTATTTAAGCAATTTTATATTTTATAAACTAACTGAAATGCTGAAGGGGCTGTGGGCTAGCTTGGTCTAGGCTAGGAGTCTCGGGCGCTCTTGACCCCGGTTCAAATCCGGGCAGCCCCACCATGTTTTATTTCCGTAGTAAGAGAAAGAAAGCGATGCCTAAAATTGTCAGAAT
>JAUWZP010000006.1 GCA_030615265.1 Candidatus Bathyarchaeota archaeon | reverse complement strand
ATCACCATCTCCATGGCTTCTAACCCGCTGATCTTGGGTGGACTCGCCTTTCGGTATTCATAGATTTTCCACATTAACTCTCGGTTTCTATTCATTATGCTTATGCCTCTGTCGAGGTCTCCGTTGGTTATGGTTTTACCGGTCCAATCTTCCAGCGACTTTCTGAAATTGGCTAATTCCCGCGTTAGAAAAGGTGTAGCTCTCGGAGATTGAACTCCATGAGGTACATGAATGTAATGAACATAGTCAATGGGTATGTGAAGCCTCCAAGCATTGAAAGCCTGCCGCAGATGAATGCACGCTTGCCCCTCAACGATTCCATCCAGATAACCAAATCTTCCCTTTAAGCCCTGAGCCAAACAGTCTCGGCAAAAATGGCAATACATGGCGAAGATGTAAGGTTCAGTGACTGTTGGGGGTTCGTGGCTGCCTAAGATTCTAACGGGTAATATGTTAGCTGCGTAGAGGATTTCTTCCGGCACGTAGGTGCAGAAGTAACCGACAATACGGTTTCCTGTTCGTTCTTTCCAAGCCTTTGCGTATTCATGGCGTTGGTCTATCCAGTTTCGGAAAGTTTCAAATGTTTCTTCAATCAAATGGAATCCTCACGTATATTTCATATATAACTACGGTCTTTAAAATATAAAAAATTTTGCATTTATATATTTCGTTACCATTACTCCGCCCTTGATTGGTATAATAAGCAGTAAATGACTTATAGAGCCTACACAGAAAACTTACGACGAGTTAATGGAGGAGAATCGTTTGGAAGCCGCCTCTAAGAACATACTCTACGAAAGCGCGGACGAGGTCGCAAAGATTACCATAAACCGACCGCCTTTAAACATCCTGAACGTTGGAACCCTAAGGGAATTGACTGCAGCCTTAGAAAAAGCACGAGACGACGCTCAGGTGAAGACTATAATCATAACTGGCGCTGGCAACAAAGCTTTCTGTGCTGGCGTGGACGTGAGAGACCATTTCCCTGACAAGATTGAAACCACGTTGAATGTTTTCAACAAGGTTTTCTATACTTTAGTCAATGCGGGCAAGCCTGCTGTAGCGATGGTAAACGGTTACGCTCTAGGTGGAGGTTGCGAGCTTGCTATGGCATGTGACATTGTGATTGCTTCTGAAACGGCGCAGTTTGGTCAGCCAGAGATTAATGTGGGAGCTATTCCTACAGTTGCAGCTGCCCTTTTGCCTAAGCTTGTTGGAAGAAAGAAAGCCTTTGAGTTGATCTTCACTGGAGACACGATCAGCGCGGGTGAAGCTGCACAGATCGGCTTGGTGAACAAGGTGGTTCCATCTGAAAAGCTTGAAGAGGCAACTATGGAAATTGTGAACAAACTAAAGGGGAAGAGTTCTGTCGTGCTTAAGTTGACCCGCATGGCGGTTTATCAGGGGCTCGACATGGGCTTCATGAAAGCATTGGACAACGTGACTGGCATATACCTCAACTTGCTTATGCGCACCGAAGACGCTGTGGAAGGGTTAAAGGCGTTTGCTGAAAAGCGGAAGCCAGAATGGAAAGGAAAATAGTCGCTAATTACAAATTGTTAAATGACAAATACTTTAAACTTATATTTTCATCAAGCCGTTTAGTCAAGTTCAAGGTTGCGAACCACTATGATTGAGGACATCTTAAGTTTAGTCAGGAAACATGAAGATTGGCGTGTAAGAAAGTGCATTAACCTTATTCCATCTGAGAACGTGATGAGTCCAGCCGTTCGCTCATTGCTTTCCTCAGACTTGGGGCATCGCTACACTTCTACAGACGGCTTCTACATGGGAACAAAATTTATAGACAAAATCGAACTTTACGGCGAAAAACTTGCGAAAGAAGTTTTTGAGGCTGAAACCGCTGATTTACGCTCACTTTCAGGTCACATAGCTAACTGGATATTTCTTTCAACCTTTGCCAATCCAAACGACAAAGTTTTGTGCGTCTCACCAGACGACGGAGGCTATCCAGGCCTTTGGAAAGAAGGCCTTACATCTCTTCTTAGACTTCGCGTTGTTGGTTTTCCCTTTTCAAAAAAGAGGATGAACATTACGGTTAACGAGGCAGTTGAGCTTGTTTTGCGGGAGAAGCCGAGAATCGTAGTTTTCGGGGCCAGCCTGTTTTTGTTTCCTCATCCGGTGCGAGAGATGGGCAAAGCTGCAAACGAGGTTAGCGCCATAGTTGGCTTTGATGGCTCCCACGTTTTGGGTTTGATTGCTGGAAAAACTTTTCAGAGACCTCTCAAGGAAGGGGCCTGCATCTTATATGGGTCCACTCATAAATCATTTTTCGGGCCTCAAGGTGGAATCATAGTTGCTGACAAGGAGCACGGGGAACCCATGAAGAAACGAATTTTCCCGATGTTTGTTGACAACGCACATTGGAACCGCATCGCAGCTTTAACCTTGGCTCTAGCAGAGATGAAAACTTTTGGAAACGAATATGCTGAGCAAGTTGTTTGCAACGCGCAGACTCTTGCGAAAGCTTTGTCAGATTATGGTTTTCCTGTTAAATGCGCCGAATATGGTTTTACCCGGTCGCATCAGGTCTGGCTGGATTATGGAGGTTATAAGCAGGGCGAGGTTGCAGCTCGAAAACTAGAGAAGGTGAACATTATTGCTGATTGCGGTGTAAGGCTTGGAACTTGTGAAGTTACAAGACGCGGGATGAAAGAAGGCGAGATGGAGAAGATTGCTGAATTCATAAAGCGCCGGTTAATCGATGAGGAAGAAACTGAAAGGCTCAAGAAAGAGGTTACACGGTTTATCCGTGACTTTCAACGAGTTGAATATTGCTTTGAGACTTAGTTATACTCCGAAGTATCCGTAGATTGCATCGCCGACGTAATAGGCAAAGATTATGACTAGCATTGTGACAAGCAGATGCTCAGCGATTGCTCGGTGAATGTTTTTATTCTGAAGTTTTGCGGTGTAAAAGCTGACGATGACGATTAAGAATAGCCCCCAAACTATGCTTGTTAGAATTGCGGTGGACATTTCTAGAAAGATGATCAGAGGAACGAAAGTTAGTGTGAAAGTGAATTTTGATGAAAACGTGAAAATTGTGGCTTCCCATATTTCTTTGGCTGCGTGTTCTCCTTCAGCCTCTTCAGATATGTGGATTCCTATGGCGTCTGACATCGCGTCTGCTATTGCCAATACTATCATGCCAGCTAATACAACAGGTTTAAAGTGAGTGTCTGCGTATAGTCCTACAATGATGCCTAAAGTAGTAATGACTCCAGATGTGAGTCCGAACCCTACGCCTTTAAGCAAAGTTGCTTTCATTGTTGCATCTCAACCTTTGCGGTTACAGTCAAGTCTACTCTAAGAGATGGTTTTGAGGTAGGTTAGGTCTTTTTTAAGAACTTTGAACCCAACTTTCTTGTACAGCTCGATGGCTTTCGTTGGATTTGAGTCATCAACGCCTAGTTCAGCTTCCTTCATTCCTTTCGCTTTCAATAGCTTTAACGCATGCAACATCAATGAGGTGCCTATTCCTTTTACTCTAAGCGGCTTTAACACGCCTATGGTCAATATCCAGCCACGCTTTATGCCCCTATGTCTAACGAATTTCGTGTCTATACCAATGCCAACATGGCCTACGGGTTTGTTGTCCAAGTAGGCGAAGTAGTATTCGGCGATGTCGCACCACGGACGTTTTTCCACGAAATATTTTGTTTCTTCAATTGTCTCAGGTCGAAAGTCGAAGTGTTCCTTGAAGGTTTCGTTTTGAAGCCAGTTAAGCAGTTTAATGTCGTCCATGTTCAGTTGCATGCCCCTCATTTTCACTTCTTTGCGTTCTCCAATGTCAGAGGGAACAGTTTCCAAAGACATCCGCATGTCGCTAAACACTCGTCTAAGCTGAAATCCCATAGATTCAAGTAGACTCCTGCATGCGACCCAATCCTTTTCGATCCATGCTTGCACACTCTTCATGCCTCGCTCTTTTAGACTCTCAATGGCTTTCACCACCAGAGTTTTTCCTATGCCTCTTCTCCTAAACTCAGGAATCACCGCCAATCTGCGTATGAATCCTCTCTTCTCCTCTCGTTTCTTGTCAACAAACGCGTTTACACATCCCACAGGCTTGCGGTTCCATTCCGCAATAAACCTTCCAGTTGGGTCGAAATTCGGGCTTTTTTCAGCCTTTTCCATATCTTCCATGGTGCTGGGTCTGAAGTCATCGTACTCCTTGTTGGCAGCATTCCCCATCTTAAGCCAAACCTCTTCATCTTCGCCTTGAACGAAACCTCTTAGGGTTAACATAGAGTAGTACTCCATCTCAGTTTAAAGGCGCAAATACAGTTTCCTAAGCCTCTTTTAACCGTTTCTTCCATTAACATAACGCTTTTTCCTAGCACTCTTCAGGTTCATCAGTTCTCAGCGAAGCCAAGATCACATCATAACTTGATGTTCTAAAAATCGCCCAGAAAGATTAAATATCGCTCTATGATTATTCAGTAACTTCAATATTGCTCATGAGTCGTGGAAAAATTTGACAAAGAAAAACGTGCTCATGAAGATTAAAGAGTTAAAGACAAACGTCGCCGTTATAAAAGACCTTGAGCTTTCTTTTGGAAAAGTATTCGAAGAAACATGGGATGAACCAGTTGGGCCAACTCCATTCCCGTCCGTAACCGAGCTGAGAGAGTGGGACTTCAAGCTTCTGCAGAAATATAAACCGTTCTACTTGCCATACTGCGACGTCTGCTGTCTCTGCACCTTCGGAAAGTGCGACCTAACAGGAGACAAACGAGGAGCCTGTGGACTGAATATGGCAGCCCAGCAGTCGCGTATAGTCCTCCTCGCCTGCTGCATCGGAGCTTCCACCCATATTTCACACGCCCGGCATCTAGTGGAACACCTAATAGAGAAATACGGCAGCAACAGCCCCCTCGACGTGGGAGGCTTGAACATAGAAGCAGAAGCTCCAGTGACCCGCTTGGTTTGCGGCATCAGACCTAAAACGCTCCAAGATTTAGAGGAAGTCCTCGACTATTGTGAGGAACAGGTGACGACTCTTCTCGCTGCCACTCACACTGGGCAAGAGGGAAGCAACCTAGACTTTGAGTCCAAAGTTCTTCACGCGGGGATGGTAGATCAAGTTGGCATGGAAATCGCGGATCTAGCGCAGATTTCAGTCTACGGTTTTCCAAAGGCGGATCCCGAAGCAGCCCTAACCGAGATAGGCTTCGGCGTAGCAGACATCTCCAAACCTACGATTCTGGTCATCGGTCATAATGTCCCCTCTTCTATTGGGATAATCGACTACATAACCGACAAAGGATTGCTAGGCAAAGTCGAGGTTGTAGGCATATGCTGCACCGCCCACGACCTCACCAGATACAGCTCCGCGGCTAAGATAATTGGCCCCATATCCTGGCAACTACGCTACATCAGAAGCGGACTAGCCGATCTAATCGTCGTAGACGAACAGTGTATCCGGGCAGACACATTAGTTGAAGCACAAAAAATCAAAGCACCAGTAATCGCTTCAAGCCCGCAAAACTGTCTAGGACTCAAAAATAGAACCAAAAGTCCACCGAAAGAGATAATATCAGATCTGCTGGAAGAAAAGGTTCCTGGAGTACTCATTCTAGATCCAGACAAGGTCGGAGAAGTTGCCGTTGAAACCGTGATGGCTGTCGCTCCAAAAAGAAACAAATTCAAGATTATCCCGGAAATAGAAGAAATCATCAAAGCAGGTGAAGAATGCACGCAATGCAACGAGTGTATGCGAGCCTGCCCAAACAACATGCCCATCCCTGAAGCCATGAAAGCCGCGGCGAAGGGAGACCTTAATCCGCTGGCTGAAATCCTTGAGAGTTGTGTCGGTTGCGCCCGTTGTGATAGCGCTTGCCCCAACGACTTCCCCTTGCACAGTTTCATGGTGAAAGCTGGAGAAAAACAGTTGTGGAAGGAGAAGTTTAAGATGCGCGTCGGACGGGGTGCAATCCAAGATATAGAGATAAGGGAAGTTGGTGGACCCCTAGTTCTCGGCGAGATTCCTGGAGTGGTGGCCCTAGTAGGATGCGCCAATTACCCCCATGGTGGAAAGGAGGTTGCAGAGATCGCTGAAGAGTTCGCTAAGCGTAGGTTCATCGTTGTCACCTCAGGATGCGCGGCTATGTCCATAGCCATGGTAAAGGATGAAGAGGGAAAGACCCTCTACGAGAAATATCCGGGTGGCTTTGAGGCTGGTGGCATCCTCAACGTGGGTTCATGCGTCTCAAACCCCCACATAGCTGGAGCAGCCATCAAGATTGCGAGCATCTTTGCAAAGAGAAAACTGCGAGCAAACTATGAGGAGATCGCTGACTATATTCTCAACAGAGTGGGGGCTGTTGGAGTCGCTTGGGGCGCCATGTCTCAGAAAGCCGCCTCAATAGCCTCAGGCTTCTGGAGGCTTGGTGTACCCGTGATCGTTGGACCCCATGGATCTAAGTATCGGCGCATGCTCCTCGGAAGAAAAGATAAGGATGAAGATTGGTATGTATACGACGCCAGAACAGGCGACAAAGTTTATGGAGGTCCAGCTCCTGAACATCTCTTTACCACAGCTGAGACCAAGGAGGAAGCCATGGTGATGATAGCAAAGTTCTGTATGAGACCCAACGACACCACTAAGGGTCGTGCCATAAAGTTAACCCACTATATAGACCTGCACAAGCGTCTCTACGGTGTCATGCCTGACGATATACATCTTTTCGTTCGAAACAAGGCAGACGTACCGATCACCATGAAGGATGAGATTCTCAAGATTCTAGAGGAGAAGGGATGGAAAGAGAGGAGAATCCCTGACCCAACACTCTTACCGAGACTCATCAGAAAAAGAGGTGAATAGCATGGCATTAAAGGCAGAACCATGGCAGACGGCAGAGATAGCGGGTCCGAAAAAGGCGCTTCTCATCTTGAAGCCTGAAGTTGTGGTCGCAATGGTGAAAAGGGCGAAGCGTCCCATCCTCGTCGTTGGACACCAAGCCGCTGAGGATTATTCAGACGATGTCAAAATGATTGACTACGCAATCCGCATGAGTAAAACCGCGGGAATCCCTGTTGTTGCCACAGCGCACATAGCAACCCAATTCATAAAGAGAGATTTTCAACCCGCGGCTTCGATGTCTGCGATGGACATCGGTAATAGACTTCAAGATCCAGAATGGAAAGGTCTAGACGGCAAGGGTCCATATGATCTCGCGTTGTTCATGGGACTCCCCTACTACATGGAGTTTGTAATCTTGTCCGCGTTGAAACATTTTTCCACAAATCTCAAAACCATAAGCCTTGACAGATTCTATAATCCTCACGCAACCTGGTCTTTTCCAAACCTTTCGGTTGAGGATTGGAATGAAAGTTTTGAAATAATATTAAGCAAGTTAGGAGGAAATTGAAAAAATGTCCATGTTTGAAGACATCCCAGTAGATGTCGGAGTGATCTACGAAGGAGAAAGAATTCGAAGAAAAGACATGTACGTGGAACTCGGAGGCCCAAAACAAGAAGCCAAGTTTGAACTCGTGAGAGTTAAGGGCTTGGATGAAGTGGAAGATGGGAAAATAACGGTGGTTGGACCGGATCTCAAGGATGTGCAGGAAGGAGGCAACATTCCCTTCGGCATTTACATTGAGGTTGCCGGCAAAGACGTTGAAGAGGAACTCGAAGGCGTCATCGAGCGACGCATCCACGAATATTGTAACTTCATCGAAGGCTTCATGCACCTAAACCAGCGCTACGACATTTGGCTACGAGTAAGCAAGAAATCCTTCCAGAAGGGCTTAAACTCCTTCAATTACATCGGAAAGGTCTTGATGAAGCTCTACAAAAGCGAGTTGCCATTCATTGAGAAGATACAGGTCACCTTTTTGACCGCTCCTGAGAAGGTTCGGCAAATATGGGAGCAAGCTATGAAAATCTATGAAGCCCGCGACGCCAAGGCCAGAGGAATGAAAGACGAAGAAGTTGACACCTTCTACGGCTGCACGCTGTGTCAATCCTTCGCACCAAGCCACGTATGCGTGATCACACCCCAGAGATACTCCAACTGCGGATCCATCAGCTGGTTCGACGGCAGAGCCTCGGCGCGAGTCGACCCGAAAGGTCCAGTGTTTGCAATTCCAAAGGGAGAGCTGATTGATCCTGAAAAAGGCGAGTATGCCGGTGTCAACGAAGTTGTTAAAAAGAAGTCTTTAGGAGCAGTCAATCGAGTGTGGTTGTACACTAGCTTCGGCTATCCCCATACTTCATGCGGTTGCTTCGAGGGAGTTGCCTTCTATATTCCCGAGGTAGACGGCTTCGGAATAGTTCATAGAGGATTCAAAGAGGTAACTGTAAACGGACTTCCCTTCTCAACCTTAGCCGACTCCACTGCCGGAGGCAGACAGGTTGATGGCTTCCACGGCATATCCATCGAATACATGAGGTCACCTAAATTCCTTCAAGTCGATGGCGGTTGGAACCGCATAGTTTGGTTGCCGGCGTCGGTCAAAGAGCGCGTTCATGAATTTATGCCAAAGGAAGTAGTGGATAAGATTGCGACGGAAAATGAAGCCAAAAGCGTCGAAGAGTTACAAAAGTTTCTCGAAGCCAGAGGGCATCCTATTGTGGAACGTTGGAAAGCCAAGCCAGTTGAAGTTGTTGCTGAGGAGAAGGAAGAGGTTCCAGCCGTGCCAGTTACAGGACTCGCTGGAGTACCCATAACAGCTGGCGGCTTCAAAATAATCCTCAAAGACGCCAAAATCCACGCAAGAAAAGTTATCATCCGAGCGATAAAAACTGAGGAAAAGAAGAAGAGGTGAAAACATGGGAGAACAAGAGAAAAGCGAAAAAGAACGCGATATTGCTCTCAAGTTTAGTCCAAAACTCTTCGATTTGCTCAGCAAGTTTGAAGAGGTAGAGCTTGAAGACGTAGATATGGAGCTTGGAGACTTAGAGATATGGATACAACCCGGCGCAGTAGCCGCACCAAAAGTATCAGCCGCGGTTGTTCCGCCAAAGGCTAAACCAACAGAAATTATACAAGTAGAATTTGTTCCTCCAGTTGAAACGTATCCAGGCAGAATTGTAGAGGTTAAGCTTGGCGCCACAAAAAGCGAAGGAGGAACCCGTGGAAAATCAGTAATTATCGGTGGAGAAAGGTCTCCCGCCTACTATCTTTTTGAGAATCCAACGCCTCATCCTCCAGTTATCACTCTTGACGTTTTCGACACACGTATTCCTTTGGCAAAAGCTGTGAAGATGCATTTTCGAGAAGTTCTAGAAGACCCAGCGGCATGGGCTAAACTCGCCGTGGACAAGTTTAAGGCAGACATGATTACGCTTCATCTGATTAGCACAGATCCGCTTATCAAGGATACTTCCCCGAAAGAGGCTGCGAAGACTGTTGAAAGCGTGCTTCAAGCCGTAGATGTGCCCATGGTCATAGGCGGCTGCGGAGACCCACAGAAAGACTTGAAGGTCTTCGAAGAAGTAGCCGCGGTGGCTGAGGGTGAACGGCTTCTGATAAGCACGGTAACATTAGACATGGACATCGAAAAAACAGCGCGCATCATCCAGAAACATGGGCATGTGGCACTTGCGTTTACGTCTATGGACCTCAATCAAGCAAGGGAGCTAAACCGCAGACTCTTCGAGTTCCTTCCAAAAGAGCGAATAGTCATGGATACAACCACCGCAGCGCTTGGATACGGACTTGACTACGCGTTTACCGTAATGGAACGCGCTCGCCTCTCCGGACTTATGGGCGACCCAGAGCTTCAGCAACCAATTTCATCAGGCACTACAAACGCATGGGGCGCTAGAGAGGCTTGGATGAAGATGGCGCCAGAGTGGGGGCCACGCGAACTGAGAGGACCAATGTGGGAAACCGTTACGGCGTTAACTCTTCTTTTGGCTGGGGTTGACCTCTTCATGATGATGCATCCTGCGGCTGTTAAAACCCTTAAAGACGTTGTCAACAGGCTAACAGCGGGCATGGGCAGAGGCAAACCTGAGCTAATCAGTGATTGGGTTACTCTCAAGATTTAAGAGGCGTAGAAGAATGACTGAAAGAGAAGTCGGCAAAATGGGTTCAAAGGAACTCAGCCCAATCGACGTTTACACGCTGCTTCCAAGAACCAACTGCAAGAAATGTGGACAAGAGAACTGCATGGCTTTTGCCACCAAACTCGTAAACAGAGAACTCGCGCTTGAGCTTTGCACGCCGCTTTTGGAAGAGAAACAATATGCTAAGGCTTACCAGAAGCTTTGGGACATGCTTAAGCCGCCGGTTAAAGAGGTAACCATTGGCGCTGGCGACAGCGCGGTGAAGATTGGCGGCAAACTTGTGATGTATCGTCATGAGCTTGCCTATACTAATCCAACGGTCATCGCCATAGACGTAACAGATGAGATGCCCGACAATGAGGTCATAGATAGATTAAAGAAAACTGAAGCCTTCTCTTACATCTACATTGGCCAAGAATTAAAGCTCAACATGATAGCGGTGAGGTCTGTTTCAAACGACCCAGACAAGTTTAAAGCCGCCGTGAAGACGGTAACAGCCAATACAAAGCTTCCTCTGGCGCTATGTTCCTTTAATCCAGAGGTGATTGAAGCCGGCTTAATGGTTGCACCCAAAGAGAGACCTCTTATTTACGCTGCAACCGAGCAAAACTGGAAAGACATGGCAGAATTATCTTTAATGTACGATTGCCCTCTCGCAGTTTTCGCTCCAAACAACCTTAAACTTCTTCGTTCACTTGTTAAAACGTTGATTGACTACGGCGTAAAAGACCTCGTTCTCGACCCGGGAACATTTCCACCTGAAGGACTAGCAGATACGCTCGTCAATTTCACAATGATTCGACGCGTGGCATGCAAACGAGGAGACGAACTCTTCGGCTTTCCAATAATTGGCACTCCAATCGTGGCTTGGACACAGAAGGCGGAAGCTCCGGAGATTAACCTTTGGAACGAGGCTTACCTTGCTTCCACGCTGATTACCCGTTTCGCTGACATTCTAATTATGCACAGCACCGAAGGCTGGGTACTCCTCCCTAACGTCTTCTTGAGGGAAAACATCTACACTGACCCCAGAAAACCAGTTGCAGTTGAACCAGGACTACGGGAATTCGGGAAGCCAAGCGAAATCTCGCCGGTAATGATGACCACAAACTTTGCCCTCACCTTCTACACAGTAGCTTCGGACATAGAATCCAACGGATTAACCTGCTATCTCATCGTTGTAGACACTGAGGGGCACGCCGTTGACACAGCTGTGGCTGGTAGAAAGCTCACGGCTGAAAACATAGCCGAAGCCATTAAAACAAGTGAGGTGGAGGGAAAAGTGAACCATAAGAAACTGATTATACCCGGCAAAGCTGCACGGTTAAGCGGGGAGATTCAGGAACTCAGCGGCTGGGAAGTCTTGGTTGGACCTAGAGATTCTTCTGGAATTCCAAAATTCCTGTCAGAAAAATGGCGAAAGTAAAATGAATACCTACTGTGAAGGCAGCTAAGTTTTAGTTATCACTAACAGCTAAGTACAGCACTAAGCCAATGCTCGATAGATGTTGGGTGCATAAAATGAAAACCGAAGACTCTAAGCAGATAGAAATTCGAACTCTAACGATTAAAGATTATACCGCTATGGTTGAGCTTTGGAACCGCGTAGGGTTGCCTTTCAAACCGAGAGGACGCGACAGCAAGCCCATGATCAAGAAGCAGATGAAAGCTTCCCCAGAGTTTTTCATCGGTGCCTTTCATGAAGACGAACTTGTAGGTGCCGTGGTCGGCAGTTACGATGGCAGACTGAAAGGGTGGATAAATCGTTTGGCAGTTGACCCCGCTTATAGAGGGCTCGGAGTAGCTCAGCAACTGATCAGTCATGTTGAGCAAGCCTTAGAAAAACGTGGAGCAGCAATTTTCTGTGCATTGATTGAAACTCCAAACGAAGAATCAGTTAGGCTTTTTCAAAAGATGGGATACGTAGCTCATAAAGAGATTCTGTATGTTACAAAACGAAAAAGCGAAGAAGTATAGGGTTCTCCTGACTTAACTAACAGAGACTTTATATCTATTCTTCTTTTCCAAATTGGAAAAAGTGTTTACCATAATGTTTTAAGTAAGATTCTTCGTCTGGGAACAGCAGTTTTATTGTTTCAATTCTGTTTCGAGTGTTGACGTTGTCAAGGAGCCGAAAGACATCTTGTGGCTTGCTGAAAGCCTCTGTTTCCCCATTTGGTCGCTCTCTTGTGACTTCTATGCAGTCGTCAACCATGCAGTTCAGCACGCATGAGGTGCAGTAGATGCACAGCTCTTCGGTGACACGAACCTCGCCGACCTGCCAGTAAAGAGCGTTGGTGGGACACACTTCTATGCAATACTTGCACTCGACACCTTTACAGGTTTTCATGTCAATCTTTATGCTGCCGTCTTCAAAAAACTCCTTCACACCAACAGATCGAAGAAGCTCAACCCTTTTCTCTTTCCTCTTCTGCTCAGAAGCCTCATGAAGAAGCTTAAAAATGTCCATGGGTTCCTTTTCGCTTGTCTTTTTGGGCATTTCAGGCGCGGTCTCCTTGAAGCTTCTACTTTACGTCTGGCTTTTCCAGCCTATAAGGGATGGATATTGCATGTATATATTTAGAGATAATGCATAGGAATTCTGATATTAAAACGCATGTGATTAACGTGACTTACAAAAACAAAAAAGTGGCGATTGCCACGCCATACTGGAAGCCTGGTGAAGACTTCCTTCAAATGATCATTGACTCTGTCAGAGGAAAAATAGAGGATGGAGACTTCGTAACGATTTCTGAGAAGGCAATTTCAACCGCACTGGGCAATATTCTAGATGAAAGCATTATCCGCCCAAGCTTGCTTGCCCGCTTTTTAGCTAGATACTGGATGCGTATGGTCTGGGGTTATGTTCTGGGTCTGCTCTGCCACCTTAGAAAGGAGACAATTAGACACTTTCGAGCCTACCCAGTTCGTGAAGGCAGCGCTCACAAGCAGGTTGCGCTTCAGTACGCTGGATTTCTGCAAGCGTTAATGCATGGCTCTGAAGGAGCGATAGATGGAAGCAACCTGCCATTTTCTTACGTCAGTTTCCCGCTGAAAGACGCTCAGGCAGTAGCTGAACAGATACAAAAACGCATCAAAGCTGAACTAGGCAAAAAAGTATCAGTAATGATAATTGACACAGATACGACATATTCGCTAAGAAATTTTCATTTCACTCCGCGTCCCAGACCAATTCGAGGGATTCACTCTTGCGGAGGAGCAACAGCTTACATGATTGGCAGATTTTTCAAACTGAAACGCCATGCTACACCCATCGCAATAGCAGGGTCTAAACTAAGCACAAAGAAAGCTCTTATAATTGCGGAGATAGCCAACAGAGCACGAGGATTCGGTGCTGGAAGGACGGTTTGGGACATGACGGAAACTTTCAATGTTGCCTTAACCGGCGTAACCTGGGAAATGCTGAGCAAAATTGAGCACAAGCCTATAGTCATTTTGAGGCGTAGGTGCACCTAAACACTCTAACGAGCTAGAAAATAGAAATATTCCGGACCCTACCATCTTTTCTGGGCACGCTACTATGTGTTTCGAATGTGAGGAGGCAACTCTTCTGGCCGTTCTGGAGACGTCTCATCAGTTTCAACCCAGCTGAACTTCTTCTGAAGGGTCTTCGGGTAGTATCTTTTCCAGTCGTAGTCGACTTGTTTTCCCCATTTGTAGTAGATTCGGGGGTCAATGTAGCTCTTCAAGGATGTCACGAGGTTGTAGTCACGGGTCTCCTTCTGGATCTCTATTCTGAGCCTCTGTTTCTCTATCGCCGCTTTGTCACGTTGCCTCCGACTCTCCAGCCTCAGTCCTAGCTTCTTCATCTGCTCTACATGCTTAATCTTCAGCTCCTTGAGACGTTGCTTTTGACGCGCCACGGCCTGTCGCTGACGGCTAATGCGCTTCTTCAGAGCGGGGGCGTCTTTACCTTGTTGCTTCTTCTCTGCGAGTTGTCGCTGATAAGCCTTCAATTTCCCCTTCATCAACTTCAGCCTTTCCTCCTGTTTTCTCAGCCTCTCCCCGTATCTCTCTTCCCGGTCCTTGGCTTTCTGCTTCAGCTTAACTTGAGCCGTCTTCGCTCGGTCGTGTAGAGTCTTGAGGCGATCCTTCTTCTTTTCTAAAGATGACTGCCAAGTCTTGGGTATTGTGCGCTTGTGATTGCAGACCTTGGCGGCTTCGAGGTTCGCCATAGCGGCGACATGTTTCTTCACGTATTCAGAGTCTTCACGTTTGACAGGAGTCTTTTCCAGCTTCATCTCAACGGCTTCAGACGCATAGTAGGTGCGGAAGACCTTTGCTGAGAGCCCGGTCATCACCTCATCGAGGAATTCGCTCACATGTCTTGAGCCGACGCCGTCGAAAAGGGTGGATTTCGCGTTCGCTGCGAACTCCTTGAGGTTTCTGATGACATTAGCTGGGAGTTCGACGGTGAAGACATGAGGCACAGAGTCCTTTCCGAGGAAGTTGAAGGTTACAGTGCCATCGCCGTTGGAGCGAATATGCTCCGATCGAAGAGTTGAAGCGCCGACGGTGTCCGCCTCGTCTGGGTCCTTCTCGTCGCCGACCCTGATTTTCAATTTGTCAATGAGGAAACAGACGGTCGCTGTCTTTCTCCGTTTTAGATCATCGGCGTCAATGTTCTCCCAGATGTGTCTTTGAACCCGTGGAAGGTTCCGGCGGAACTCCATCGCTTTTTCAAACTTCTCCATGTCCTTTCTCTGCTTTAAGATGCTGGAGTCGGAAAACCACACGTATTTCGTCTTACCGGTGAGTTTATCTCGCCATCGTGCGATCCACATAACGTCGGGCTGCCAAACTATGACCTTCCATTTGCCCTGCGGCCTAGGAGCATCCGGTGATAGGTTAAGCTCGATTTCTTCCCTTCGAGATCCCTCCTTCCAGCTACCCCTTAAAGGGTGTTTCCCTCGGCCCATGAAGATAGAGCTGGGCTCGACAGCATAGTTGGCTACCTCCATCTGGACGCCGTCAACCCAGGCGTATCCGTAGCGCTCCTTGTTGGCTTCTCTCTGGGTTTTCCTCTGCGCTGCCAGCTTTTTCTTCTCTTCTTTTGAAAGGTTTGTCTTCCATTCTCGCTCCTTTTCGACGAGAGTGAGGATTTCGGAGTAGTCGATGTCGCCGGGTTTGACGTGGATGCCGAGCTTCTTTGAGAAGTCACGGTGGAAGTTCTTGGCGAAGACGGGGTCTTCGACGTATGGGGTTCCTACTTTTTTTGCCCAGGCGAGAGCCATTTCCTCCTGCTCCGCCGTTAGCTTTATCTTTGTGTCTTTCACCTTGATGGTGAGATCTTTTCCTTCGTGTTGGATTGGTACTAGGACGCCGTTGTGGTGTAACTGCTTCATCTGAGTTTTTCCGCCTGTTTAGTCTCTTATTCGGGGAAGATAGAAGACTTAAACTTTGCTTTCTTAGGATTCATGTTTTGAGCCTTCTAGGGTACTGAAATGTCTCAAGCATCATGAATTGTATGGAGCTATTTAACTTTGACAGGGTGGAATAGGTCTCAGGTGGCTTGGACATTGGAAAAAGTTACCTAAACAATTAAATAAGCAATGAAGTGGAGATGCTCCCCGCAAACTTCCCATTTTTTGGTAAACAACAAATAGGTGTTTTGAAGCAGTTTGCCTAAGCCATTTAGCCTAAAAGTACGGTTATCAACATTACCATTAGTGCGTGCGCGTTGTTCTAAAAATTGGAAATATAAGGAACCTCTTGTCAACTTCTGTTGTGGAAGAGTGTTGTTTCCTTGAATTCAGAGAGTGGGACTGAGTTTGAATATGCGCTTCGTGGAAAAGACTGGGATGTTTATTGGCTCCTTTTGAAGAACGGTCATCCCATGAGTGTTCGTCAAGTTCAGAAGGCTTTGCGCTTTAGTAGCCCAAGCGTCGCTCAGCACCATCTTGAACGGCTTCGTGACTTGGGTTTGGTTCAGAAACAGGATGTAGGAGGCACCTATCTGTTGGCCACTGAAGTGAAGATTGGAGTTCTCCGCCACTTCGTCAAGTTGGGAAGACTACTTTTCCCCAGGTACTTTTTCTACGCCGTCTTTTCAACCACCGCATATTTCACTTATATTCTACTATTAATGCAGGAGCTAACACGTGAAAGCCTATTTTTCATCTTTTTTGGAGCCATAGTCTCGATTATTTTTTGGTATGAAGCCTTACGAGTCTGGTCTTTGAAACCGTTCTAATTTTTAGTACAAACTGTTCTAATGCTTAGCATAATATACATGAATCCCTATGTTCTTCGTTGGTGAAAATCTCGTGGAGAGTAGAATCAAGAAAAAAGCGATGCTTTACGGAGTCTTAGCCATTATGCTAGCTACTTTTGTGACCGCATTCGCATTTGAATTTGGCGTCTACGATTTAGGAACTGAACCTCTGTCACCCAATTCAACCCCACAATCGACCCTGCTGACAACATTCAACTCGTACGAAGCGCTGAGGAACTTCCTAGCTTCAAATTCGGGAACTCAAGGACCTTTTCCATTCTATGGACCTGAAGATGTTAGGGCGTTACCCACCATGGTTGAGGGTTTTGAAGCGGTGATCTTTTCTGCAGACTCGGTTGATTTCTCGACCACAAACATTCAGGTATCTGGCGTTGACGAAGCAGATATTGTGAAGACGGACGGCGAATATCTCTACGTCCTTTCCGGTGACTCTTTGTTGATAATAAAGGCTTATCCACCCGAAGCTACTGAGGTTGTGGCCAACATGACTTTTGGCGACTTGTATCCGATAGGGATTTTTGTGGAGGGTGACCGCTTGACAGTGTTAGGAAGCAAGTACTTTATCCCCACATTCCCATATAGATATGACTTCTACATAGTAGACATCAAAACTTTCGCACGTATCTATGACATTCAAGACAAGACGAATCCCGTGCTGCTGCGCGATCTCATGCTAACAGGCAGCTACTTCAATTCCAGAATGATAGATGACTACGTATATTTCGTTGTCAGTCAACCCGCCTACATCATTTACGATACAGTTGTTCTCCCCAAATTTTACGAAAACGACAGATTGGTCAAAGAAATTTCTCCTTCAGAAATACATTACTATAACGGGTCAGACAACTACTATCAATACACCACCTTCGTAGCCGTGAACATGCAAAACGCAACCGAAGCGCCAACCTACATGACAATCATGTTAGGCGGAACAAGTAGCATGTACGTTTCGCAAAGCAATATGTACGTAACATTTCCAGAGTTCAACGGCAACACGACAATCTATCGTATACGCATTCAAGACAGCAACATAACCGCTGAAGCCAAAGGCCAAGTGATAGGGAATGTGCTAAGCCAGTTCTCAATGGATGAATACGATGGCTACTTCAGAATAGCTACTTCAACATGGGTGAACGGTGTTCCTCGAAGCAACTTGTTCATAATGGACATGGACCTGAAAAAAGTTGGAAAACTTTTGGACATTGAAGTTGGAGAGACCCTCGACTCAGCCAGATTCATAGCCAACCGATGCTACTTATCTACGTCGGTCGTTCGAAGAGATCCTTTCTTCGTCATAGATGTAGGAAACACAACGGCACCTAAGATATTGGGATACTTGAAGATTCCAGGATTGAATCGCTATCTCCATCCGTATGACGAGAATCACGTGATAGGCTTAGGCCGTGACGAGTTTAATAACGTTAAAATCTCGCTCTTTGATGTCACCAACGTAAGTGCTCCGAAACTCATAAGCGAATACAGATTTGAAGGCACCTGGTCCGACACGCCAGCATTGTGGGATCACCATGCGTTCTTGTTTGCCTACACTAAAGACCTGCTCGCAATTCCAGTGTCAATAAACCAGTACAGCTATGATCAGTATACAACAAAACAAGGCTTCTTCGTGTTCAATATAACCCTAGCCAACGGCTTTGTCTTAAAAGGCAACATAACACATCAAGAACCAGAAATCAACGATTGGGATAACCACTATTATGTCCGACGCGGGCTTTACATAGAGAACGTGCTCTACACTGTTTCAGATAAAAAAATAAAGTTGAACAACCTAGAAAACTTGGCATTGTTGAAAGAGATTCCACTTGCCTAGCTTTCGCTCCCCCAATTTCGCGGGCAATGCTTGTCTCCCAAAACGTGTTTGACGCTACTGAAGGACCCGGATACGTCTGGCACTGCCACATCCTAGAACACGAAGCATGCATGAAATGATGCGCCCATACAAAGTTGTGGGACCATAACTCCAATGCTCCATAGGCCAAACACCCTTTCCCCATTTTTTGCGCGTGCGAGAAAGCCTACTCTTACATACTGTCATCCTCAAAAAACCATACTTAAACACTTGAAAAAGCTGCCTAAGCAATTAATTAAGCATTGAAGTGGAGATGCCCCCCGACAAGTCGATAAAAAGTAGAGTTATCGGTTTAGGGGTTCTCATTGCGCTAACACCTTTTCAATGTCGTAGACACATTCATAAGGCTTGCCGCATTGCTCAAATTTGTCGAAGCGAATCATTGAATCTGTGTCGGCATAAAGGAATTTTCCGACTTCAAACTCTAGCACTTCTCTTCTATATTGGCTATTTCTGAGTAGCCTAGAAATCTTTAGCTCATAATCATCTAGGCTCACACGTCCTACTAGAAGCCTAGCTCTAGCTCTGATCTTAGTATTCAAATCTTGAATTCGCTGAGAAGCCATAAGATAGTGTATTTTGAAGTTTCTCGATTCGCTGTAAATTTTTCTAAGTCTACGAAACACGGTTTTGTTTAAGACGCTAGAATCGAATAAGTTTTGAGACTCTTCGCATACGAAGATTACGTTTTCTTTTATGCTTTCTAATCCGTACTTGTAAGCCTTCAAATATCGTTTTCTGTAGAGGTCATAGATAATCTTAGAGACAAAATAACTAAGTCGGTCAATGTCTTCAATGCCTAGACAGATCAGTAAGTCTTTATTTTGGCTTAGAAGTCTTTTCACGTCTTCATGCCTTACGCTTTCGAATCCGTTATCAGTTTTAATCACGTCAGAATCTTCAATGTAACAATACGGCATACTGTCGAATGTGTGCATCCACAAGGGAAAAGTTTCGAAAACGATTACTCGATTTCTAGCGTCTTTTCTTAACTCTCTAGCGATCTGCATAAGACTATTCGTTTTGCCACAGCCCTTATTCGCAACAACAAACAAGCCACCAAACTTCAATATTTCTTCATTCAACGTTTTCAAGTCTATGAAGTTTTGTTGCCCTTCAAATCGTGCTTTCGGAACAAGCCTGAACCCGTTCTCACATGCCATTTCTTCAAGATAGTTTAAGACTTGGCTTCTCTCTTCATTTCGCATAAGCTGATCTCTAGCTTCAAACCACGATCCGTTTTCTCTAAGTTCGCTATCTTCGCAAGTTATAGAAGGTAGACTTCCATTACATTCACTCTCTTTTTGCTGTGCAAGTTCTCTAATTTCCGATCTTGTCGGTGTTGTCATTCTTAATCTCCCACATTTTAACAGTAAATAATGGGAAACCAAGGCTTATAAACGTTTTTAAGCCCATTTTACGCCCCTTTTTCGGAGAAACCTTTATCCCAAAGGCTTTTTCTCAGACATCCAAGTCAAGATTCGGTTCTAGGTCTAATAGATGCTCTAACAAGATTTGCTGAACTTCACACACTTCCTTCTCAATCAGTTTCGTAGGAGACATTCTAAGCACATGAGCTAATCGGCTTGTAACATCATTCAGAACCATTGCAGTTTTTTCCGTTTTTCACACCCCCTTAGGGTTATAACGCTTAAAGTAAGTCTCTTTTCAGATTTAAAGCTTCTGAATAGTAGTATTAGCAGAATAAGGAGTAGTATGAGGAGTATGTGAGAACGAAAGGTAGGATGAAACTACTTCAGTAATATTTCGTTTTGGTGACAGTACGGAACGAAGGGCTTACAGTTTTTGTTATTCGGTCAATTTCTCTAAACGGTAACATGTGCCTTTGAGCTAGTCGTAAGTGTATTCTGAAGTTGTGCATCCAATGTTTTTCTGATAAACCTTCTAACCTTTTTCCACATATAGGACATTCCGCTTGAACTACCTTATATTGCCTAGACTCAACCATTATTTTACAACCAGATTGAATTGTGCGTTTCTCTTTTATTGCTTTTACTCTAACCAGCAAGAAAACTTTCAGTATATAATTCTTAGATTAGGGATATAGTTCAATCCTTCTTAATCTGTATCGATGTAGTTGCTCCCGTAGAAACAAATTCATTCTTAGAACCCATTTTCCCATGAGTGAACGAAGCCTTACAATTTCTACAGAAAATGATAAGCGACTTCAATCCACAATGGGGACACGGAGCATTGTGAATGTCAAATGTGTAAACTTTAATCCGTTTTTTTCTTAACCTTTTTTTCTCTTTTCCTTCAACTACAGTCTTAGTGGTAACTTCTAACTGCCCACCTCTAAGAGCAAAGAACTTCTTTGCATGTTCATAAGGCTTCTTGCTCGATTCTGTGTACCAAGTAGGCTTCTTACCCGACTTTTCAAGCCACCCCAAAAAACGCTCAAAATCCTGAACAGCCTGATGAGCAGATTCACGAATACGATGTTCTAAAACCCTACCATGCGTTTTTGAAACCTTTTTCCTACGACTCAGATAATCCCGTTCACCTTTAGAAAGAAACCCGTAGCTTCTCAACACATTCACCGTTACTCTCTAGAGTAATTTGTCCTTTATAAGTTCTGTGAACCCAAATACATTCGATGTACAATGGAACGCAAGGACGCTCACATTAAACTTGATTGCGATGTTTACGAAGCTTTAAAGCTTTTCAGTTTTGTGTCAGGTAAAAGTCGAGATAACATCTTAAACAATCTTTTGATTCGGACATTGCCCTCTGAAATCGAATGTTTACTTTCGAATGAATCCTCAGAAAACCCATTTAGAGAATACGAGACCAAGCTTGAAAGTTTGATTAAACTTTTCGAAAAGAGAGCAACCGAATTTAATAGGAGAGAAAATCCATGATTCACGCTGATTTTGACCGCACACCAGAAACCCACAAGCAACTCTTTAGTGGCAGTGAAGAGACTGCTGTCCCTTCGAAGCCCCTTCATCCCTTCTCCTGTTTGGGCGAGGGGGCTTCATTTTTAGTTACAAGGAGACATGAAAAAAATGTTTCGGCGAAAAAAGAAAGACCAAAAAATCAGCAAAAAGAAACTCCTTAGAAAAATCCGAGCAAAAGCTAACCTTCTCGGAGACCTAGCACGAGACAAAGCCCACAGCGACAAAGCAATCTTAGTGGAAGACTTGGAGAAAATTCTGAAGGAGATCAAGTAAATGCCAAACGTATCCAGGATCTTCAAAAAGAAAGCAATCCCATCAGACCCAAGAATCCAAAACATGCCTACTCTACTAGGTGAAATGACCAGACTACCAAACGAAAAACTCAGCGACATTCTTTTCGATGTAGGCTCAAAAAGACTAAGGAAAGTTGCGGATAGAATAGAGGAAAAAGAGGTATATGTAGAAAGACAAAAGGCTAAACAAAAAGCCAAATTAAAGAAGCCACTTGAAAAAAGAGCCAAGATTCACAATACAATCGAGGAAACAATCGCAAAAATCCGAAAACTCCCAGCAGAAACCTTAACAAGCGAAGGCATCAGACAAGCAAAGGTATTGCACGCTTTATTAGCTGAAATGGAGAAAAACGATGAAGAATTCCGAAGACTAAACTCAAATTCAAACATGACATACTCCTACAAAAGCAGCGATTTACCATTAAACAATTTGAATGCAACCTTAAATTTCATTTCTAGAATCCGACAAAACAAAATTTTCCGAAAAACAAAGGATAAGTGATAAACATGAGTTATTGGAATAAAGTCGAAGAAGCCTACCAAGGGGAAAAACGAAGACTAGCAACCACGGAATTTCAACAAAGCCTAG
Organism: Candidatus Bathyarchaeota archaeon; assembly: GCA_030615265.1. Taxonomy (GTDB): domain Archaea; phylum Thermoproteota; class Bathyarchaeia; order Bathyarchaeales; family Bathyarchaeaceae. The sequence continues at coordinate 18,519 of JAUWZP010000006.1, read as the reverse complement.
AACTCAGTGAAATCGTAGAAAACATCAGACGGAGACTATGTCCGAAAGTAGTCGAAAAAGTGAGAGAGGAAGTTAGACAGACAATTCCCAGCGAAAGCCATGATGCACGTTTAATCGAAGCAGAAACAGAAGCGAGAATACTCAGTGTCATAGAGCCATACGCCAAACGCATCCAAGCAGAAGGAAAAGTGCACTTCAAACAGAATCCAATGGAAGAGATGTCAGACCAAGACCAGAACCGTAGGTGGCTCAGAGAATTGGCAGAACTGTTACCTCAAATCCAGCATGGAAAAAACATCATAAAGAAACACACCAATCTAGAAGAAATGTTGCTTTATCCTACAGACCTCACAGCCTTAGGAAGTATGATAAATAGCTGGAACAACCTAGTTGTCGAACTCTCTCAAAGTGGCTACCAGCTCAGCGTTTTTGAACCCTTACCTATACCCAAAAGTGAGCGCATGCAATGGGTTCAAGCGGTTAGAAACGGCTTCTTACTTAACGATTCAGAACTACAGGAACAGAACCGACTAATAGCAACATACCTTTCCAGACCAATCACGATAGGGCTTTAGCCATTGCTTGCATGCATGCATGTGGCACACAGAAGAGGAGGCAAACAACGAATGAGCCAAATAAAGGAATTCGATACTAAGGACTTCTTTAAAGTATTACCATTAGGACTAGTTGAGATAAGAGAAACCTTAGGCTATGCCGTTTACAAGATCGATAAAGAAATCCTCTTAATGGCCAAAAAAGACACAGACCTCTTAATGCAACGCTACAAAGATGAAGCCATCTCACGCGACTGGAAGCCTAACCAAAAAGAAACCATGTTTTTCGGTTTGCTCGGCGAACAAATCTTCAAAGCAACACTCTACGAACTAAAAATAGACTATCAGTATGCAGAACCAATGTACCCACACGAATTGAGAAGACCACACGATTTTGAATGTAAAGGAAAAACAATACAGGTGAAAACCACACAACCCACCGAACGCTACAAAAACTTAACGATAAAAGTTGCTGAATGGACAGCTTCAGACATAACCGTTTCAATCAAACTAATTGACAAAGAATTAACCAAAGCCTACATAATAGGATTCCTAACAAAGGAAGAAGTCGAAAAACTACCCATCGCAAACAACGAATACCCATGCTTCTACGCCCCATGCTACTACTCCCCACTCACAGAAGTAACCGAAAGGCATCCAGCATACGAACTCTTCAAAATCCTTAAAGAGTGAGCACTACTAAACAAAGCCGTAGCCTCTACACCCATTACTAAAATTACAATGAGATATGTAGATGGGTTACTACAATGGGCTAGAATCGATGGGGAACAATGGGAAAATATAACTGTAGTAGGGTATAAAGGTAAAAGTATGATTAGAAACAGTAATACACCCCCACCCCTACCTTCGCTAATTTTGCCATCGACAATAGAAATAATAGTCGTAAAACACCGCTATCACTCCCAGCCGAACGAACCGTGCCATCAAATACAAAATTGCAACGAGATATGTGGATTGGTTACTACAATGGGCTAGAATCGATGGTAATCTATGGGCGAGTTACTCTGTAGTAGGGTATAAAGGTAAAAGTATGATTAGGAAGAAGTATAAACACCCCCTCTACCCCAGCGTAACGCTTCCATAAGACTCACAAAGGATTTACCGACCACACCGAAATCAAGCACCATACAAGTCTCATTCATAGTGTGTACGGTAGCACCGACACAACTAGGAACCGAGATCAAGCAAGCTACCCAGACACAACCCAAGCAGCAAACACCCGACACCAAACGGCACGACCCCGAAGAAAAAAATGGGCATTCTGATTCCGAGTCTCAATATTTGGTGTTTACTTCATCTTGCTTGATACTCGTATTCTATGAAGACAATCTACGAGTTCTCTAGTTATCCAGCCATATGATGAGAACAACAAGTAAAGCAACCAGAAGTATGAACCCTATTAATGGCTCATAGATGAAACCGAGCAATAGGACAAGCGGCATTACCAAGTAATAGGCATGCATGCATACAAAGATGTTTCGCCAAAAGCTTTTTAAAGCGTTGTATGTTAGTATGTTAGTGTGAGTGTTTGTATGAAGCTATCGGACATTGAAGAAAAATGTGAAGAGATAAACTCACTCAAACAACAGTTGAAAGTTAAACAGAATGAAATATATGAGTTTGAGATCAAGGCCAAAAAGAGAAGTGAAGAAGTTCAATATCTAAAGACAATTGCAAAATTGAGTGATGAAGCATATGAAGGTGAAAAGGGAGTAGATGAACTAGAGAAGGTTAAGAAAGAGGCAGAAGTTTTTCAGAAGAAGATTGAAAAGCTAGAAAAAGAGGTTTTGGAGGGGTTGAAAAATGTATCTTTTAGTCTTTCGAGTGAACTTCCAAAAGTAGATAAGAAAACATCCATAACTTTCAAAGGAAATCCTTGCGATAATGCTGTAAGACTTATTGCTTCTATTTTGAGTTTGGACATACCTTTGAAACTAGACAACGTAGAGCTTCACGGAGATAAAGTTGTTGTGACAAACGCCAAAGATCTAACTGAGATTGCTAAAGTTTTGGAGGCTTTACAAAGCAACATTGGCCGCTTAGCACGGATTGCCCTTGAAGAAAAAGATCCTATCGTTGAAGATGTAGCTGACTATTTCTATGATAGTCCTTACCGAGATATTTGGGAGGCAATCAAAGGAAGTAAAAGAATCACAAACCAAGATTTATACTCCCATTTAGGTCTTGAAACAACTAAGGGGCAGAAGAGGGTTCGAAACTTCTTCACAAATGCAGAAAACGTTCTGAAAGAGAAATTTCCCTTTATTCGAGTGTCAACTGGAACATATGAACTTAGTTTTCTCGGCTCTCTTGTATGGGTGCGATATCAGGATAAGTACCTTAAAGGCAAGCAAACTGCAAAAAAGTCTAAACAAGAGGTTTCTGTTGAAATTCCCGTTGAGAAGAAAGAGGAAAAACCTCGAAAGTCTACTCTCAACCAATATCTAAACAATAATGAAATAAAAAAGGTCATTTATGGAAAAGAGGTGAACTGACAATGCTTACAGAAGACCAGAAAGAACAAATAAGATCTCACATTCAAACGTTCCAAGTGAAGGCAGTGGAGTACATCCGCATTAAATCAGATTTGAATAACTGTGAGAAGAATACGCAAGTCAAAATGGAGGAGTTATCAAAAGTAGCTGAAGAAGAACGGCAGATGGAGACTGCTATGGAGGTTCTCTATGGTCAGACTAAAAAGCAGTCAAAAACTAGGAAAATCGAGGAAAAGATTGAGGATTACCGACAAAAATCTGAGATGTTGCTCAATCAATTGAACCGACTTAAGACAGAACTTTTGGAAAAAATGCGCAACTTGCCATTTCCAGCCGAATTAGAAAATCCGACACTAGAAAACTCAGAAACTGCTTTCCCCTTCCTTGAGGGTATGGATCTAGGAGATGATGTACTAGACACGATATGCGATTTGTTAAGGCAAGAACACCCTCTGCGCTTTAACGATGTAACGATTTTATCAGATAAAATCATAGTGAAAGGCACTTTGAGAAAGCAAGAAGCTATTCAAAAACTTGTACAAGGTGTACAAAGCTTCCGAATGCGCGTGGATAACCTGTCGAAATCCTACGAAAAAATTGATGAGATGGTAGAGCGGTTAATTAAATCACAATTGTTCTTCGGAATCCTAAAGACACTTGCTGGACAAAAGACATTGTCTACAGATGAAATTGCGAGCACTCTTAATATGAATAAGAGAAGGATCTATGACACTTGTTACAATCTAACTAGAAGCAACTGGAGTCCTGCCCCTATCGAGAAAAACCCTTCAGGAGAATGGGAATTAACTCTAGCTGGCGAGATTTTGATCAACAGAGTTGTTGAAAAATATCCTGAGAAAAGAGCTGAGACAAACAATGCCGAATAGAAGTCGGTAGAGCGGTGGAGTGCCGAACCGTAAAGCGCACCAGTGAGGCCAATGTCGGTGGAATCCAGCTTCACAGTTGCGTGATTATCGTGCTCCACCGCGCCGACTACATTAACAAATACCTAAGTGATCACAATAAGATAAAATCTTTTTCCTTTCTGTAGTCCCACATGCTTCTATAGGTTCCAAAACACGAAATAAGGTTTGAAATAGGGACTTCTAGGGGTAGTTTTTCCGATTTTGAAATGGGGGTGGGGTTGTTTGGTGGGTGTGGTGGCTTAATAGCTGCTTTCGCATGGTAACTTGTATGGTTTGTAATGGATAACCCGACAAAACCGTGTAGTTATCTAGTTGTGCATGTGTGGAATGGATATGTACGAAAACGGACATATTTTGACTGTAGGTTTTGGGGTAGGCGACAGAAACTACGCTTCTTTCTATTCTTTCCAGCTTTCTATGATTACTTTGTTGTCTCCAATCTTGAAAGATATCTTCAGCTTTATAGAGGAATCAGTTTTGAATGGAAACATGCTGTCTTCTGCTAAAGCTAATGGAACATAGATTAGGTACTTGCCATCTGCTCTTCTGAACAATCTTCCTCTTCCTTCTTTAACCATCTTTATCCCTCAAAGATTCAATTTTGACACATATTTAACCTTTGCTTCTCTAGCCATTTTTGGCACACAACAAACAAAAAGAAAAGAGGGAAAAGGGTTTTAGTGGTTGTTGTTATTGTTGTTGCTTTCGATTAGCTTCTTGTATTCTGCTTGTTCCTTTTCTACCGCTTGTTTCCCTAGTTCCTTAATGCGCTCTATTATGGTTGCTTTAGCTGTGCCTTCGCTTAAATCTCCACCTATGCCTAACGCTTTTGCATTTCTCGCTAGCATTTCGATTAAGCCTTTGTTCATTATTTCTAGTTCTCCGATTCGCTTGTTTAAAGCTTCAATTTCAGAATCTTTAGCGTTTATCACAGCCTTAACCTCTGTTAACTGGAGTCTTTCATGTACTTCTTCAAAAGCCTTTTTGTGTTCTACCTCGCTTAGGTAAGTCAACATGTCTTTTGAAACGCTTTTGCCTACCATAATCTTAGCCGTGTTGATGTCGATTTTCAGATTTGCACACTCACTTAAGAAACGCTTTCGGAAGCAATGAAACCGTAACCTTTTCCCTTTCGGTATGTGAATCTTCGCTTTTTTCGCTAGCACCTTAAGCCTTTTGCCTATGGCTTCAGGGTCGTAGTGGCTACCGTTTCTGTTATGGAATAAGTAAGGGTTTTCTTTCGGTAGTGTCTTCAGATACGTTTTAAGCAATTGCACAGTTTGAGCACTTAAGAAGGATTTGCTAATTACCTCTTCTTTCTCAGTTATCAAATCGAAGGGTATCGGTGTCTCTTGTTCTAGATTCGGTAACATGTCTTTTCTGATCTTAACGAAATCTCCTATACGCCATGCTAAGTCTAAAGCCATTGAAATTATTGTTCTGTCTAAGACATTGCCACAGTTGAACATATCTCGATATTCGTTTACTTTAGGTGTGTAGTCTTTTACGGTTACAATTTTCCGTGTGACTTCACTAGGCAAGTTTTTAATGTCCATGTCGAAGTATCTGAATAATTGTCTTATGCCTTCCGTGTATGCTACTGCCGTGTTTTGTGGATGTCCTAGATTCTTAAGGTGTCGATGAAACTTCTCTATTTCTCTATTGAACCGTTTACGCTTGTTCTGATCTGTAGTTTGTAAGTCTTCAAACCTTTCCTTCAAAATCGTATTTTCATCTTTTCCGTACCATGCTGTAAACTTCTTTAAGCCTTGTGTGTAGTTTTTGAAGGTAGCCTTCGACTTGGCTTCTCGAATGTAGTCTAAGAAGTCATCTATTTTCATGCTTGTTTCACCTCTTCTAAAAGTGGATTCACGTATTTTAAGGTGAAGATAACCCTACGATCTGTCGGCTTTTCCCCCGCAAACTCCCCATTTTTTGTCTTTGCACGCTCGCTTTTTATGTCTCCTATTACACCAAAGAGTTGAAAGGAAGTTTATACAATGGAATTGAAAGGAAGCCGAACCGAAAAGAATCTGCTGGCAGCGTTTGCAGGTGAATCTCAAGCTAGGAATAGATACACCTTCTTCGCCAGCGTAGCCAAAAAGGAAGGATATGAGCAAATATCTGCCATTTTCCAAGAAACGGCCAACAACGAAAAAGAACACGCTGAACTGTTCTTTAAGCTACTCAAAGGTGGGACAGTAGAGATCACAGCCTCCTACCCTGCAGGCATTATTGGAACAACACCGAAAAACCTCACCGCAGCAGCAGAAGGGGAGAAACTAGAGTGGGGAACACTCTACCCAGGCTTTGCTGAGGTGGCAGAGGAAGAAGGTTTCACAGATGCAGCCAGAACTTTCAGTATGATTGCTGAAGTAGAGAGGTACCATGAGAGGCGGTATCGGAAACTGCTAACAAACGTAGAGCAAGGTAAGGTCTTCAAAAAGGATTCACCTATCAAATGGAAATGCAGAAACTGTGGTTACGTGTATGAGGGCGATGAAGCACCTGAAAGATGCCCGGTCTGTGACCATGCAAGAAGCTACTTCGAAGTTTGGTGCGAGAACTACTGAAACCCTATACTGCATGTAAAAGGAATGGGGGCGGAAAACGTGTCTAAGAAGGGCGAAGTGTACGTCTGTGAGATATGTGGAGAAAAAGTGCAAGTGTTGGAACCCTAGTTTGATGCGGACGAGATATGACCTTAGTGCAATGACCCATTGTACATACGGATATTCATTTCCGAAGCCTTCTCTATGTATCTCCTGCAAACCCCCCCATTTTTTTGTGCTCGCTAGGAATATTCTATACTACACATGGGTGCCCACGAGTTCTGATTTTTAGGCTCTCTTGAACCTTGTTATCTTCATGTCTGTTACGAAGGCTTCTCCCCAGATATGGTTAAGAGGCTTCACTTTAGCTACGTCTACGACCTCGTCGAAAGCTTCATCCTTTACCTCAGCATCCAGTACTTCGCCTATTATCCAGACATTCCTCTCGGAGAGTGATACGTAATTGGTCATTTTGCATTCCAGCCAACCGTAGGCTTCTTGGATTCGTGGCGGCTTAATATGAATGGCCTTGACCTCTGTCAATCCGCATTCTTCAATCTCACTAACCTCATAGGGAAAGTCTTTCTCCATTATCTCCATTAGGGGGCCGAAGTCCTCCCCGACCATGTTGACCACAAATTCTTTGTTCTCCTTTATGTTTCGCCATGTGTCATGGTTCACGTTTGAGGAGAAACCGAAGATCGGCTTAGGTTTTGTAGCCATCGGTGAGTTCCAGCTGAAAGGTGCAGCATTGGAGATTCCACCAGGTGAGATTGTAGATATAACAACTGTCGGTCGAACTAGCAGCTTGTAGAAGTCCTGTAATTCAAGCTTCATCTATACCACCATTTGTCTTTCAAATGTTTCCGTGAAGCTTTAGAGTTTTATCTTTAAAAGTTATTCCACGCGCATACAATGCACTGCGTCCTGGACTGGACTTGAACCCCCTCCACAGTGGAGATGTCCCCCGCAACTCTTTTTTTTCCGTTTTATCGCCGAAAACTATGCTGGCAAAATTTTAATGCCCAGTTCCTTTAATTAAAAGATGAGGGGATAGAGATGAATAAAGCACTTCTTTATGAAATCAGTTGGGTTGAAGCAAAAAATTATTTCGCCAAAAATGATATGGTCCTTTTGCCTGTTGGGTCAACAGAACAGCATGGACCGCAGAATCCACTGGGGACTGACCATCTTATTGCCAAAGTATTAGCTGAAGAAGCTTCAAAGAAAACTAATGTTCTCTGTCTTCCTGTTGTCCCCTTTGGCGTAAGTTCTCATCATCGACAATTTTGGGGAACTATTTTTGTTCCGTCCAGAGTCTTTTCAGAATATGTGAAACACGTCTGTCTCGCTTTGAAGTACTATGGAATTAGGAAGGTGGTAATTGTGAACGGGCATGGTGGAAACACGAATGCTCTTTCGGATATGGCGAAAGAGTTGAGACAACAAGAAATTTTTGTATCAGTTTTTCTCTGGTGGAAAATAATAGAAGGACTCCTGCCACATCTTTTTACTGCAGAAGAGAGGAGACACGCGTCCGCTGAGGAGACCTCGATGAACTTAGCTTTGCATTCCCATTTAGTTGAGATGGACAAGGCTCCAGACGCAGAACCTGGAGAGATGAGTCCTTTCCTTGAGGCTATGATTGAAGAAGTACGGAGTAACGCGATTACTTTACCATATGATTTTGTGGATTATACCAAGAGTGGAGTTTCTGGAAAATCCAGTACTGCCTCATCAGAGCCTGGCAAGAAAGTTTTTGAGGCTTCGGTTAATGCACTTGTAAGACACATACAATTACTTAAGAAGTTCAACATCGAAGACTTGTTGCCAAAGCGACTTGTGTAGCTTTCCCATGCACGGCAAGCCACAAAACACGGAGATGTTCCCCGCAAACTCCCCCTTTCTGGGTGATTCTACGAAAGAAGTATCGCAAAATACAGCCAACAAGCACGTTTGAAAGTTAGAATAAGTGATAGACCAGCAAGGCTACAACAAGCGATGTGGCCAATGATGGTGCTAAGAGCTTGTAAACCTTGCTTAGTGGACATTTAAAGTAGTCGGCAGTCAACGCTAGGCAGAGGTGAGTTGGGGCCACTAAATAGCCAAAAAAGGCTGAGATATAAAGCAGGCTAGCGCTGCTAGGAGTGAAACTTAATGTTCCAACCAAAATTGGAACGCTAATAGCTATACCTCCTGATGGTGAGCCTACAAGGAACGCTAGAATCGCTGGAAGCGCCGCCAACAACACAATCTCATTGAAGTTCCATGCAGCTATGATTTGACCAAGTACTTCTGAAACTCCAGAAGCCATGGTAACGCTTCGCAACAGCATAGCTCCATATGCGGCCAAGGCTATCTTGTAGATTGCAGCATTCGAGATTGTTGTAGTGAGAACTTGTCGGCTCGGTTTTGTGATTAAGAGAAGTAATGCTATTCCCACAAATGCTGCGATTGAAACGTCGATTTTAAAGATGATAACAGTTAGAATCATGACTAAGATCGGCGAAAAATAAACCAAGAAAACCTTGAGGTTTTCTCCAAGGCTGGTCTCTTGAACCAAATTTTCAGTAACCATGGTTCTTTTGAGACCAACGACGTATCCTATTATGATCATGGCGGCTACAACTGGGATTTGACTTACAATGATAGAGTTTATCGGAGTGCCTGTGAGTGATGCTGCTAGTATCAGAACTTGACTCATAGGGTATATGGGGAATATTATGTGCCTAAACCATACGTTTACATAGGTTTTCTTTTCTTTTCTTAGACCGAGCTTTTCAGCTTCAGTTTCCACAAGCGGTGCCGACATCAGAGCTCCTCCAGGTACGGGCAGCAAACCAACTATAGCTGGGAGAGCACTGACCACAAGTTTGGGATGTCTTAAGAGGCCACTGAAGCTTTTGCTGAGAGACTCTAATGCTGCTGTTTCCTTGTAGAGTAGGCTTAGTAACATTATTCCAAGGGTCACCAACACCAGCGAGATTGTGATTGAGTCTCTGGTGGTTTCAACGAGGACATCAGTAACCTCCATTAAGTCCATCGAAAGAAGACTTAATACAAATGCGCTTGAGACCAACGCTACACCTATACTTACACGTTTATAGAGCATTAGTGCTAGAAGCATAAATGAAAATAGAAGCGCCACCAACGGATCAAGCAAGCCCAATCTGTCAATTCCTGTACACGTTTAACAGAAGGCTACCTAATGTTTTGATGTGCATTAAGTCTTACCGTCTTAGGCACTGAACTATAGCATGCATGCAGCATGTTGTCAAGAATTTCTTCGTCTTCAGGTTTGAAGAAGTCAATGATTACTATTGATGATGCATGCATGGTTGAGAAATTGACCAGTTTTTCCTTTTCGCGCGTTTTAGATCAGGTACCTGTCTTGTTCCATTATTTTTCTGCCATCAACCCAGATACTACATTTTTTCATGAGTCCGTCTATATGCGTCTTTGATTTCCAGTCTGCTCCAGTTTCGTCAGGATAAGGATTGCCAAACGCATGATGAACTCTAGCCTTTTCATCCTGTAATAGATTTCCGATTAATGGTTTCGCCATAAGTTCAGCATTTGTGGGTAAGGCAAATTCTCCGGTTCTGTTACTGTTTTCATCTGTTTGCAAGTATTCAATTAACTCTCTTTTCAATCGGGAATTGGCACACTCGAGAGTGTTTAAATTCACTCTAGAATTTTCTATATCGACGTATACAGGCGTGTTAGAATCACTTTCTGGTCTGGTCAGACATCCATATTTGTCACTGAACCAGTCACCCAGTTCGTCAATAACCATGTGCCCATTTGATTCAGCTACTGCTGTAAATAATTCACCGTCAGGCAAATTGCCCCATTTTCCTTTCTCATGAAATATCCCATCGCTCTTGACCCATTTCCATTCTGGATTCAATTCAACTCTTAATTTTGTGCCAGCAGGGTTTTTCACATCTATCTTTTCGGCGTCTTTAACTATTTCGTATAGTTTTTCTGTTAATTTTGCGATTTGTCTATAATCAGAGCACATTCCTTCTTCCATTAAACGCCTTTTAACGCTTGGCATGTGCCCGTGTCTTGCGTATTTGAAGGCAATCTTCATAAATGGTCCTCTCAAAGTGTTGAGCTCTCCCTTTCTACTTTCCGTTGCCCAAAATGTGACGTTGGCTTTGGGAATGGCACTCTGAATCTCCTTAGGGAGACTTCGCATGGGTCTGTTTCCATAATCTTCAAGAACATACATTTCTACATGGAGGGTTATTTTCTCAGCTACGCGTCTTAAAGCATTGCCAACTGCAATTGTTCCTTTATCAGTAACGATCAAAACATGCTCTCCAGGTTTGACACCCATGCAAACTTCAACCGCGTTCTTAGCTCCTTCATACAATGTTCCCATGATTTCACCTTTAACAGAGGGAATAATGGTTAAGCATATAAGGGCTTATTTCTCGCTGAGAGAATCGCACGCGCGTTTGGGTTTTGGTTTGGTCAATAATTTAAGGAGAAAAGTTCTAGGCGCTTGTTGAGTCTAAGTATTGATTTTGCCTTCATAACTTATATTCACTAGTAGACCAACTCAGCAGAAGGAGTGAATTGAGGTTTGTTCCATGGGCTTTGGGGAACCTGAACAGGTCGCACCTTTCCACTTCTATGAGGATATCAACGACTACACGGGTATAAGCGCAGCTTCATACGAAGACTTCTTGACGAGCATCAAGCAGGTGAAGACGAAATCCTTGAGTTTCCATGTTAAGAGAGGAGATTTCGAAAAATGGGTATCGGATGTTCTCAAAGATGAAAAGTTGGCGAAAAAAATACGAAGAATCAAGAATCTGAAACTTCAGGGACAAACTCTGCGGAATCGTCTCCACCGCGTAATATCTAAACGACATATAGAACTGCACAGAAATACTCACCGATCCAAGACAGTAACTGACAGGTCTAGACAGAAAACGGCTCGCAAAGTTCGGAAAAGAAATCCGAAAGACAACAAGAAGAAAACTGGAAAAAGAAAGTTACAATGACAACTAGGAAGAGGAAACGTCCAAAAAACACACCAATTCCAGATGACTGTCTATTATGTGCCGCCGTCATGGAGTGCATGTAAACCAGAGTGCATGTTTTGTGGTTGTTTGCCTATCTGTTGAGCCTTTCACAATGACTTGTTATTCACAAGGCCAACAACCAAATTCTATCCAAGATGTACGAAATATTTTCAAAGATTAAGAGAGAAGGCTTTTTGAAAGGGTTTACCGCGTCTCTTGGACCTGCACCTGTGGGTATTTGGGTTTAGGTTGTTGACCTCCGCTGGAAGCCACATTTTGACGCACTTTCAAAGAATGTGCATTCAATCTTTTTTTCAGTTCCGTTACCTTGTATCTTAACTGTTCCACAACTGCACGTTTCGCTTTAATCTTTTCTCTTAACTCTGCGACTGCTATTTTTTCTTGAACTATCCTAAGCTCTTGTCCTAAGTATTTCTCCTCGTTCACTATAGCCTGTAATGTCCTAGTTAATTGCTCTCTTTCCTTTAGAAGTCCTTCAAGTTCTGTTGTTGAACTCAAGTTTTTTTCACCAGAGTTTCTTCTGTTTCGCTAGAAAGATAATTAGCTTATGAATTTGGAATCCATATTTGCCTACTGGAAAGCCAAAAGAATGACATTTTGGAATATTTCTTTTTAATTCACTGGGAAGAACCCTCGTGAGGACTGACTGCATTGTGAAGGTGAAATGTATGCCGCAACCTACACAAGATGTTTTCATAGGGTTCTTCCCAACGTGTTACGCAATGTATACCCGAGGGGTTTAAGATTTGTGAAACCTGAATCCTTATTCTGGAGTAGTTTGCTTTATCCAAATTAGCCTCAAATCACATAGCCTTTTAATCAGTCAGGCAAGCCAGCAATTCTACCTAAGATATGCGAAATACACTCAAAAGTTAAGAAAGCCAGCTAATCTACCCTTGCCTTAGGTATGCAATTGTTCTGTCCAGGGAGGGAATCCTGAAATCGTTTCCAAAACACTCGAATTCCATCTTTTTTCCAGTTCTATTTTCTTGGTTCTTAGTTGTCCTATAACTACCTGTTTCGCTTTGATCTTGTCTTCTAATTCGTGAACTACTTTTTGTTCTTCAAGTATCCTGAACTTATGTGCTAAATGTTTTTCTTCCTCGCATAGGGACTGCAAATTGTTTTTCAAATGTGCTTTTTTCCTCAGAAGTTCTTCTAGGCCAATTGTTGTGCTCATGATCATATCATCAAAAGGGTGTGTTGTTTCTTTCTATAAATATCGTCCTTCAAATCGTGATATATTGCAGTTTTCGATATATGTGCTTCATATACCATTTAGCCTCAGTTTTGTGTTCTGCTTCATCTTGCTTGATACTCGTATTGAATGAACCTCTTTGAAATCGATATGAAAGAGATTTTCATTCAAACTCTATTGTTGCGGGTGGCTTGTGCGTGACATCGTATAAGCATCTAACGACACTAGGTATTTCTTCTGTTATTCTCGAAGAGATCTTTTCCAATATTTCATATGGAACTCGTTTTGCTTTCGCCGTCACAGCATCTTCTGAGATTACCACTCTAACAGTGATGATATTCCCATAGACCCTTTCCCCGTTCTTAATACCCGTAGCCTTGTCACTATGTAAGACGGCAAAGTTCTGAAATGTTCCCAAGTTCCCGGTTTCCTCCTCCACTATCTCAGTAGCTTTCCTTACGATCTTGACCCTATTAGGGGTTACTTCGCCAAGAACTCTTATTGATAATGCTGGACCGGGAAAAGGCATTCTTTCAGATATCTCTGCGGGTAATCCTAATTCTCGAGCAACCATTCTCACTTCAGGCTTATATAACTCCTTCAATGGCTCAAGGATCGCGTAACCGTAAATCTCTGGATTGATTCCAATCTGCTCCAGAACATTATGTTGTGTCTTTATTCCCTTAACCGTTTCCAGAACATCAGCTTTTATCGTACCTTGTGCAACGAACTTGACGTTTTCCTCCCTCGCCACTTTGCCAAGGGTTTTGTAGAATTTATCTCTAAAGGCTTTCCGCTTCTCCTCAGCATCAGTCTTTCCCTTCAGAGCCTCAAAGAACTCTTCCTTGGCATCAACAAATCTGGCTTTAATGCCTAGGTCCTTGAGTATCTTTACAACAAACTCTGGCTCTCCTTCTCTCCGCAGTCCATCGTCTATAAACACAGCAATCAAGTTATCTCCTACAGCCTTATGCACAAGAAAAGTTGTCGTTGTGCTATCCACACCACCAGAACAAGCGGAGATGACTTTATTTCCATGGACTATCTCTTCTATTTCCTTTAACGACTTTTCAATAAATTCTCTAACATTCAACATTCTCTGTCGCCTCTACATGTTTTAACTCTCTGAAGTTGCATTAAAAATTTGGGAAGAAAAGTTCCAGTAAATTTTGTGTTTCATATGTTAGTGAAGATGTCTCCCGCATTTCCCATTTTTTTGGCTCTAAGAGCTCGAGCGTTTGGCTTTTTTCTCGTATAGTGGCGATATGCATGCATGCAAGAAGAAACATCTTCAAGAAACCATACCTAAACACTTGAAAAAGCTACCTAAACAATTAATTAAGCAGTGAAGTGGAGATGCCCTCCGCAAACTCCCAGTTGCGCGCGCGGTATACCTCCACGATATTGAGCCTTTCAAATACTTGTTACGCAGTATCTCTAATTTTCTGTCAACTTGCGCAGACAAACTTCACAAAAGCCTTCCACTTTCAGTTTGGCTGTCAGTAACTCAGAGTACATAAGGTCAATCGGTTTTAGGTGGTGACGCAGACCTCTATTATGTCCTAATCCGTGAGCTACTACCTTGCTTGAAGACCCTTCGTTGACTTGGAAGAGTGAGACAACTCCAATCCTTTCATCGAAGTAATCATGAACAAGATGAAGTGTCCTTTTGAAACGTCTTCCATCAAAGAAATAGTACACCGCTATTATAGGATCCGATGTTATTCCCAATAGAAGGTTCACCAACCTATTGGAGTGTTTTATTCTTCCGATCCTTTTAGTTAACTTTTCAAAAAGAAACGCTCCGAAAGATTCTCCACCAGTCGCTATCGTAACGTCATGCTCCAAAATGAGTTTTGCAAGATATTTAACGTCATCCCACGTTTCTGTCGGAAAATAGCTCGATGCATCTTCAACAATCTTGATTATATCTCGCCTATTTTCAGGTTCGCCATTAATCAATAGAACGTCTATGGACCGCATAAATGGTATCCGGGAACGGAAGAATATAGTGATGATTACGATTCCAGACATATTTCAGAAACAGAAGCAAGATGTAATCATGGCGGGCGGGGTAGGATTTGAATCCCCGACATAGTGGGGATATCAATCGCAAAACCCCCATTTTTCTGTTTTCTTAAGTTCTTTTTTAGCTTTGGAAAAAAGCTTGTTTTCAACATTCGATTGCTATTAGTATCCAAATATGTTTCAATTCTCGCCGCTACCGTCTAAAAATTTTTAATTCTTGGTAGAAGGAAGCTTCAGAGAGTGGGAGTTGTCGTCGGCGCTAAGCGCTATAAGACGTGACAAGTGTGCCTCTCAATAATGTTGGTAGTTGTTGTTGGTGAAAACCGTAGGCGGAAAACAACAACTGTGCCTTAGCAGGTCTGGGCTTGAAAGTAGTAGTAGTCGTCTCAAAGCGTAGGAAAAAAAGACGACTACTACTTCTAAGCTTGAAAACGGGGATACACCCCTTTTTTTCCATAGCCCAGATATTTGGCTCCAAATATAAAAACTATGGGAAAAAGACGTATTTTTTTGGCGTTCAAAATTAGAAAGCTGCGCACAAAGTTTGATGGTAACGCCGCCAGAACTCAACTTTTTCATGTGTTAAAATAATCCTTGGGAACAAGCTTAGAGGTAGTAAAAAACTCGTAGGCAATCTGCTACTACTTCTATAGAGCTGCCGAAAGAGTTGCCAAGACGGTTAAAGAAGCATGTGAGCTTGTGGATGCTGGCTTTGAACACGTCTGCAAAATGAACGAAGTGGAAATCTTTCGTAAACGCAAATAGATTCCAAGAAAATATATCTTCAAAAAACCATACTTAAACACTTGAAAAGGCTACCTAAACAATTAATAAGTTGTGAGTCGCGTTAATCTAACCTTTGAAAAGAGGGAACGCGATGAGTTCAGTTTTTGAGCAGATGCATAAGTTCTTTAACCCAAGCTCAGTGGCGGTTGTTGGCGCCTCCAAGAAAATCATGAAGGCTGGACACGTCATTTTCAAAAATTTTGCAGACAGCAAGCGAAGAGGAGTTTTCCAAGGAGAATTATACCCTGTTAATCCGGGTGAAGAGCAGATACTCGGGTACAAGTGCTATCCGTCGCTGACTGAAATCACTGGTGAAGTTGAACTTGTCGTTATTTCGGTTCCAGCGAGGTTTGTTCCGAAGGTCATGGAGGACGCAGCCGAGAAGAAGGTTAAAGTAGTAGCCATTATCAGCGGTGGTTTCGGTGAGATTGGAAAACATGAGCTTGAGGAACGGGTGAGGACAATAGCTGAAAGGGCTGGAATCAGGGTTTTGGGGCCCAACTGCTTGGGAGTTTACGATTCGAGCACTGGGGTTGACATGCTTTTTCTTCCTGAAACCAAGGTTCTCACAACTGGCGACGAAGTGGTTGCTACCCCTCGTCCGATGCCGGGTCCGATAGCTATAGTTACGCAGAGTGGGGCCTTCGGTGTCGCAGCGCTTGACTATCTTGCTGGTCGCCAATTGGGTGTAACCAAGTTTGTGAGTTTTGGAAACAAGATTGACGTGAACGAGTCGGAGATGCTGGAGTACCTTCTTCACGACGAGCAAACACGTGTTATTCTTCTGTACGCGGAGAGCATTGAGGCTGGAAGAGAATTCATGGATGTTGCCAGAAGAGTTACGGTGGAGAAGCCAATTGTTGCCTTAAAGTCGGGTAAAACTGAGGCTGGAATTCGAGCGGCTTTGTCGCACACTGGAGCCATTGCGGGCACAGATAGAATCTATGACGCCGTCTTCAAGCAGGTGGGCGTTCTAAGGGTGAAGGACATGGAGGAATTCTTTGATGCGGGCAAGGCTTTAGCGTTTCAGCCTCCAGCCGCTGGTAGAAACGTGGCTATTATCACTAGTGCGGGGGGTCCTGCTATCATGGCGGCGGATGAGTGTGAATCGAGGGGAGTTCGTGTGAAAAGGTTTTCTGATGAGACCATTGGGAAGTTTGAGGCTTTAAAGGAGGCTGGTAAGATTCCTTCGTTTGCTACTAATCTTAATCCTCTTGATCTCACTGGTTCTGTGACGTCGGATATGTTTGTTGAGGGAATGAAGATTCTTCTTGAAGACCGTGAGGTTCACAGTATAATCGTTATTGGTTTGCATCATGCGCCGGCTTTGCAGGAGGATTTTGTCGATCGCATTGCTGGTTTGGCGAAGAATTATACTAAGCCTATTGTTGCCTGTGACATAGGTGAAACTGAGATGGCATTGTATATTCGTTTTAGGTTTGACAAGCATGGGATTCCAGCTTATTTTTCGCCTGAGGATGCTGCGAGAGCTGTAGTTGCGCTGGTTAATTATGGGCAGTATCTTAAGAAGACGGGTAGTTTCGAGCGGTATGTGGAGAAGTTTAAGAAGAACAAAACGTGATTGGCGTTTCGATGTTTATGGGCGCTGTTTTAGCCATTTAGCCATCTTTTGGAACAGTGGGCTTTGGCTCATGTCGATGACTGGAACCATTATCTTCTCTTTGGTTTCAATTATTAGTCGGTACTCAGGCATTATCGCGTAGCTGACGAAAGCCCAGTACACGGTTTTCTGTTCAATAAGCATCTTTGTAGCTACTTCTGTGTTTGCAGCTATTGGATAGTAGAAGAAGGCTACGCCTTCTGACCAGTAGGCGCCGGTTGGTTTTCCTCCGGCAGCTACGCTTAGGAATCGTGCGAGATGGTCTGGAGTCTGAAACTTGGTGTATTCCATAACGATGATTTCTTTGAATGGTTCATACCGAATAGCGAACGAGTCTTGCATGCTAAAACCTCCTATGAGACAGACAACTCAACCCTATTAATCCTTTGCGTTTAAATCCTCTTTAAGCTCGATGGTTTTCTGTCCATTCTTATCCATTCAAAGACTTCTTTCTTAACCATGAATAGAGCTATTACATAAAACAAATAGCTAAAGGCTTGTATAGATAAAAGCAGATCAGCACTTTGGATAAAAGAATTGAAATGAAGTCTCAATGCAAGAAGTTTTCGGATTCAATATCACCCTTGACAATGCCGAAATCAAACAGGGAAATTAGAGGACTATTAGACTGTTTGAAGGTGGATATTGATTTATACATTGCCTCTCTGGAGAAAGGGAAAGATGACTTTGCAAAACACTTTAGAGAATCAGTGTTAACATTGCTCAAGAAAAAAGGTCTTCTTCGCTCTTTTGAAAGTCAGATGACAAAATATGTCAGAGTTTTAGATTCGAAGACTATCTCAACATTTCACAATTTTGAATCGTCCATTAAGAAATTGTGGGATGACTTGAAGCAGATTAATTCAATACAAAAATACACGCCTAAGAAAGGTGCAAGAGTCGAGCAATTCCTTATCGAATCATTCAAGTTCGTCTATGTAGATTTTTCCAATCTGTTGATGATTGCCTCGCAAATGTTCTTTGCTCTAGAATTCTATTGTAAGATCTTGTGTTCTTTGGGGTGTGTCAAGTTTGCTCTAAGAGTGGCTCGTGTTGAAGTAATACAACACAACGCTACTTGGAAACAACTCAAAAGATTCTCAGAGAAAAGTTGCAACTATTGTGAGACTTGTCTGGTTCTTGACACATGCAAGTTGAAAATAGATTTTGGGGCTTTAGCCCGAATCTATGCATACTCTATGAAAGTTCGCCAGATTGCTGACTACACCCCTAAACTTGTTTTGCTTAATATATTCAAGTCTGGGCTGATTGAACCAC
>JAUWZP010000037.1 GCA_030615265.1 Candidatus Bathyarchaeota archaeon | reverse complement strand
GAGATTGAAGTATGCTGGAGGACTTATCTCAAAGGAAGAATATGAAAGGCTCTTGAAGAAGCTTAGAGAAGCTGGCCACGAGTTTTCTTGAAAATCAACGTAGAATTTATGAGAATTCACGTCAAACCACACAGTCTTGGGATCGCGGACAGCACGCCCACGCCTAGAATTCTACCACAAACATGGAAGCTGTGCAACTATTAGCCTTTATGTTCGAAAAAATCTACGAGCCTTTTGGTCTCTGGCCTAGTTAAGATCAAAGCACACTTCTTCGGATCTAACGCTTTAAAATCTAAGCCTAACGTTACTAGTAGCCGTTGGACACCCTTCGCCATGTTTGGCGCCACGAGCACGCCTCGCACTTCACGGTTGACCATGCTTCTAACAGAGTCAACATATTTTGCCAACTGTAGAACAGCCTCTCTTCCAGCGGGCTTACGCTTGATCTCAACAACCACGAACCTGCCGTTCTTGTCAACCCCGTAGATGTCCACAAAGCCTGGTTCAACCTTCTTCTCGTAGGTTATCGGCTTGAAACCGTCTTCCAGAAGCGACGGCTTCAACAAGATCGCACGTTGCATGTCCTGTTCGCTGGCGTATAGCGAGAACTCGCCTTTATCGATCAGCCTTAAGACCGATACTTGATAGATGTTGTCAAAGAATATCTTCACCGACTCTGAGGGTTTTCTTCTAATCGCTCTAATCAGCAAGGCATTGTTCGTTGAGCTGACTGAGAACAAGCAGCCGGGTGGTTGCCAGTTAACCGGTTCGTATCCTGTTGGCCTATGCACGAGCACTGAGCCGTCTCCTTTGAGAATGACGATGCGTTCTCCGGGCTCCAGCTTTGAGCTTGCTCTTCCTCGGTAGTCAACCCAGCAGTTGCCAACAATGATTAAGACTTTGCGTTCTTTAAGTGCTTCTCGAACTATCTGCACAGCTTTTTCTACTGCCGGATTCTGCACAGTTACTAGTGCCCTTCGACCTGGCATTGTTAAGTCGCCAACAACTTTAGAAGGCGACAAACACAGATAAGATTTCTGAAAGGCTATGACCGAATGGAACAAAAAACGCAAGGTTATGCGTCGCTACGATTATTCCGCTTTCGTTTATGATACACAATACCTTGGAGAACAAGAAGCCAAGATAAAAGTGGCTCTAAGTGAACTCAAACTTAAAAAAGATAGCCTAGTTTTAGATGTAGGATGCGGAACTGGTCTCCTTTTCCCTCACATAGCGGAAGACACCGACCTACTGGTAAGCATAGACTTCTCCTCAAACATTCTAAAACAAGCAAGGAAGCGAGCCAAACAATATTCGAACGTTGCCATACTTCGAGCAGACGCGGATTTCCTACCCTTTCCGGACAAAATCTTCAATGTAGTTTTTGCCATAACCTTACTACAGAACATGCCCGATCCCCTTCATGGCCTTATTGAAATTAAGCGAGTAGCTCAGAGCAAAGCAACTGTTATTGCTACAGGGTTGAGAAGGGGGGTCTCCAAGGAGGAGTTTGCACAGTTGCTTGAAAAAGCAGGATTTGAGATTTCAATTGTGAAAGCGGATGAGCAGCTTAAGGGGTACGTCGCCATATGCGTGGCAAGGAATAGTTGATCTTGAATAAGAAAAGCTTAAAAGAATCCTTGCGAGTGGTAATGGCTTGAAAGAGGTCGAATAAGATGCCTACACACGGTTCGTTGACAAAGGCGGGAAAAGTCCGTTCGCAGACGCCTAAGATTGAGCCTAAGCCGAAGAAGAGTCCTTCGCCTAGGATACGCTCTCGACGCAACTATGAAAAGCGCATCATTCTTCAGCGCAAGGCCGGGCAAAACTGGATTTAAATTTTTAACCCTACATGTCTGGGCTAACTTTATCTTCGTCCAGCAATAAGAATAGCCATTTAGAAGTCTTGAGAGATGTTAATCTGTGCAACATGCTGATCTAGTGCTGAAAGATGCGAATGTTTTAACAATGAACTCTTTAGAACCATATGCTGAAGCCATAGCCATTAAAGACGAGAAAATTGTCGCCGTAGGCACGGACAAGCAGATTAAACCATGGGTTGACAAGCAAACTAAAGTGATGAATCTCGATGGAAAAATGGTTGTTCCCGGATTTATCGACACCCATGTTCACATGAGAGGATTTGGACGTTTTCTAACAAGGATAAACCTAAAAGGAATCAATTCAGTTACGGAAATGCAGCAACTTCTGCGAGACCGAGCAGATAAAACTCAAGAAGAAGGATGGATCCTCGGACGGGGATGGGACCAAGAAAGGCTTAAAGAGAAACGGTATCCAACTCGATGGGACCTCGATAAGGTAGCGCCTAACAATCCAGTAGTTTTCACTCGCGTTTGTGGGCACATCTGTGTCGCAAACAGCAAAGCACTCGAGTTAGCGGGCATCACAAGAGATACAACAGCGCCTTCAGGTGGACAAATCGACAAAGACTTTAAAACAGGAGAGCCAACTGGAATTTTACGAGAAAACGCTGCGGCCTTAGTTTGGAATGCTGTACCCGAGCCAGGCGAAGAAGAGTTAGCAGAAATGTGTGTCTTGGCTTGTGAAAAGGCTGTGGAAGCGGGGCTTACAAGCGTTCACTGGTTTTGTCATTCGCCAAGTGAAATTCGAATTCTTCAAGGCTTGCGGGCAAGGGATGAGTTGCCGCTGAGAGTTTTTCTTGTGGTTCCTGTCGAGTTTTTAGATTCTTTGATGGATGCTGGTTTGGTCACGGGTTTCGGAGATCACATGGTGAGGATTGGAAGCATCAAAATTTTCGCTGACGGCTCCTTAGGTGCGCGAACCGCGGCTCTGAAACAGCCATACGATGATGAACCTTCAAACAGAGGAATGATGCTTTACAGTCAGAGAAGCTTGAATACGCTGGCTTTGAAGGCTCACCGCGTTGGCTTTCAACTTGCCATACACGCAATTGGCGACCGGGCAGTGGACATGGTGCTGAAAGCTCTTGAAAGAACATTGAAAGAGGCTCCTAGAGAGAACCATCGCCACCGTGTAGAACATGTTTCAGTCTTGAACGAAAACCTTATCCAACGGATGAAGAAGCTGGGCTTAATTGCTTCTGTACAGCCCCATTTTGTTATGTCTGATTTTTGGGTTGAGAAAAGACTTGGCAAGGCAAGGGCTAAATGGACTTATCCGTTCAAAAGGCTCATTCACCAAGGAGTTTTTGTCGTCGGAGGCTCAGACTGCCCCGTGGAGCCTATCAGTCCATTACTTGGCATCTACGCAGCTGTGAACAGGGAAATTTCCCCGCAGGAAAGGATTACGGTTGAGGAGGCTTTGAGCCTCTACACTATTAATGCGGCTTATGCCTCTTTCGAGGAAAAAATCAAAGGTTCCATTGAATCTGGCAAACTGGCTGACCTTTCTGTCTTGTCCGATGACTTGCAAAAGATCGAGCCAAGTAGGATTAAGGATGTCAAAGTGGAGATGACCATTGTTGGAGGAAAAGTTGTTTACACTATTTCGTAGTTTACACTGCCTTTGACCTCTTTGAAGTTTTCGTTAAAGAGGACACCATTTATCTGAAGGCATCATAATGCATAATTCGTAGGATATCCACATGAATAGCCAAGCCAACAGAGAAATCATCGAAATCCTCCTAGAAATTCCACAGCCAACAAAAAGAGACGTTAGTTTGGCCAAGATGAAAATCGCCGGAAAACACAGCCTGAAAAAGATTCCGTCAAACTCCGAAGTAATAAGCTGTCTCAAACCAGACGAAAGAGAAAAGCTGCTTCCCATCCTACGCCGAAAGATCACACGTATAATCTCAGGCGTTACCGTCGTCGCTGTTATGACCAAGCCTTGGCCTTGCCCCCAAAAAGAGCCATGTGCATATTGCCCAGGCGGTCCACCATACGGCGTGCCTCAAAGCTATACAGGTCATGAACCAGCCGCAATGAGAGGCTTGCAAAGCGGATTCGACCCCTATTTGCAGGTTAAAAACCGCATTCAACAGTTGCAAGCTATAGGACATGTTGTGGACAAGGTGGAACTAATCATAATGGGCGGAACCTTTCCGAGCACACCAGTTGAGTACCAAGAAACCTTCGTGAAAGGATGCTTAGACGGCATCACCGAGCAAGAATCGTTTTCATTTGAACACGCAAAAACAAATGCTGAAACAAGCAGAGTCCGCAACGTAGGCATCACTGTGGAAACACGTCCCGACTGGGCTAAATGCGAGCACGTAGACCACATGCTGCGCATGGGCGTAACCCGCGTAGAGCTTGGCGTTCAAAACATCTACGACGACATTTACGCGCTTGTTAATCGGGGACACATCGTTCAAGACGTTGTTGAAGCCACCCGCACCTTGAAAGATGCCGGGTTAAAAGTGGCATATCACCTTATGCCTGGACTGCCAGGCGCAAGCTTTCAACGAGACTTGAGGGCTTTCAAGAAAATCTTTACCGACGCCCACTTTAAGCCAGACATGATTAAAATCTATCCTTGCCTCGTCCTAAAGGGAACTAAAGCCTACGAATGGTGGAAAGACGGCGGATACAAGCCCTACACAAACGAGGAGGCAGCTAGGCTCATTTTGGAGGTGAAAAAGCTTGTTCCGCCATGGATTCGAATAATGCGAGTGCAGAGAGACATTCCTGCGTACCTGATTGAAGCTGGAGTGAACCGTGGCAACATCCGCGAACTGGTTCAGCAAGAACTTCATGAACAGAAGATGCGTTGTCGATGCATTAGATGCCGAGAAGTTGGACACCGCTGGCTAAAGGACAAGATTAAGCCAGATTCAAACAACATTCAAGTACTAACAGCTAAAGAAAAGGCGGCTGAAGGAGAAGACGTTTTCATCTCAGCTGAAGACCCAGCCAACGACGTGCTCATAGGCTACTTGAGACTCCGCATTCCTTCTCAAAAAGCGCATAGACCAGAAATTAACACAAAGCCATGCTCGATAATACGTGAACTCCATGTCTACGGTCCTCTGGTCCCCGTTGGAAAGCAAATAGTCAAAGCATGGCAGCACAAGGGCTACGGAGAAACCCTCCTCGTTGAAGCAGAGCGCATATCCCGAGAAGAATACAACCGCGAAAAAATCGTTGTTACAAGCGCATTAGGAACAAAACAATACTACAAACGTCATGGCTACAACTACGACGGGCCCTACATGTCAAAAACTTTACTTGATTAATTATCTTATTTCATCAATTGCTAGCAGTCAACTTTGAGAAATTCCATGTTCCATCCATAAAATCAACGCAAAAATGAATAGTTACATATAGAGAAATAGGATGAGTTGTATTAGAACATGTTGGAGAAATAGAGTTGAGTGAAGAGTTTCCAGGCTATAAGGGAGAAGCACTAAAGCTCCTTAAAAAGGCAAAAGCCGAAATAGGTGACATCGTTCGCGTAATTAAAAATGGAGAAACTTTCGAAGGCATTTTGATTCCGCGCTCCGAGTACGGCGATGAAAAGCATATTGTTATCAAACTGAGAAGCGGCTACAACATTGGAATTTGCATAACGCTGACTACACAAATCGAAAAAGTCGGAGTGGGAGTTAAGCCAACGTTTGCAGCTTCATTGCTTCCAGAACAGAGACCAGACTTGCCGAAAGTAACAATTATAAGCACTGGCGGCACAATTGCGAGTCGCGTGGACTATCGAACGGGCGGAGTACGCCCAGCACTTTCAGCTAGCGACCTTTACAGTGTTGTTCCTGAACTCTCAGAGATCGCCAGGATAGATGCTGAAATTCTTTTCAGTCTATTCAGCGAGAATATCACTGCTAAACATTGGGCGGAAATAGCTAAGACCACGGCTAGGCATATTGAAGATGGCGTCGCAGGCGTTGTGATTGCTCATGGAACCGACACGCTGGGCTATACTGCTGCTGCCTTAAGCTTTGCTCTTCAAAACCTTCCAGTGCCAGTCATAATGGTGGCTTCTCAGAGGTCAGCTGACAGACCAAGCTCGGATGCTGCAACAAACCTGATTGGCGCGGTTAAAGCAGCGGCTAAAGCACCATTCGCTGAGGTTGTGGTTGCTATGCACGAAACGGTTTCCGATAAGGCCATAGTTTTTCATCGTGGAACTAAGGTGCGAAAGTGCCACACCAGCCGCCGGGATACCTTTCAATCTATTAATGCTTCGCCACTTGCAAAAATGGAAAACGAAAAATTCTTCATTTTGGTGAAGGACTTCAATAAACGAGATTCGTCAAGAAATCTCGTTTTGAAGCCTATCTTTGACGAGAAAGTGGCGTTGGTTAAGTTTTCTCCTAGCTTGGATCCTCAACTCATTGACTGGTATGTTAGCAAAGACTTTAAGGGCGTAGTTCTTGAGGGAACTGGATTAGGACATGTAGGCGGCTACTGTTTTTCCGCTGTTAAGAACGCCATATACAACGGCGTGCTTGTTGCCATGACTTCCCAGTGTATCTGGGGACGCGTGAACATGAATGTGTACAACCAAGGCAGAGACCTCCTCGCCTCCGGCGTAATTCCACTTGAAGACATGCTGCCTGAAACGGCTCTAGTAAAGCTCATGTGGGTTTTCGGACAGACAAGCGACGTTGACGAAGCTAAGAGGCTTATGCTGACTAACATAGCTCACGAGATTTCACCTAGAAGCTTACATGAAGGAATACGTGAGGAGAAACCATGAGTATAGACTATTCAAAAATCGGTTTGAAAGTCGGACTTGAGATTCACCAGCAACTTGACACCTCAGAGAAGCTTTTCTGCTCTTGCACGCCTCAGCTTTTCAAAGATGAACCAGAAATCACATTTCTCCGTAGGTTGCGGCCAACCCAAAGCGAGTTGGGGCAAATTGACCCCGCTGCTTTCTTCGAGTTTCAGAAGGGCATAAGAATCTTGTATGAGGCAAACAAGGAAACAGTGTGCCTTGTGGAGATGGATGAGGAACCTCCACACGATTTGAATATGGAAGCCGTTGAAACTTCGCTTGTTGTTGCGCTCATGCTGGATGGGAACCCAGTTGATGAAATTCACGTAATGCGTAAGACAGTGATTGACGGGTCGAACACAACTGGCTTTCAGAGAACATGCGTCATCGCTTTAAAAGGAGACGTCAAAGTTGACGGTAAGAGAGTTCCGATTCAGCATGTAAGCCTGGAAGAAGACGCTGCCCGAAAGATAGATGAAAAAGGCTCGGTGATCAGATACCGAATCGATAGGCTCGGCATACCTCTCATCGAAATTGCAACTGCGCCTGTTCTCTACTCTCCCAAAGAAGCTGAAAAGGCGGCATTAGCGATTGGCAGGATCCTAAGAGCCACTGGCAGAGTTAAACGGGGCTTGGGAACAATTCGTCAAGACCTCAACGTCTCCATTCCAGATGGCGCACTTGTGGAGATAAAAGGGGTCCAGGAACTAGAGCTTGTCTCTAAGGCTATCGAATTGGAGGTTCAGCGTCAGCTTAACCTTCTGAAAATAAGAGATGAACTGAAAAAGCGTGAGGTAACCGCGAAGAGCATCAAGGAAAAATATGAGGATGTAACCTCTATTTTTGAGAAAACAAAGTGTCGAGTTGTGCAGAAGGCAATTTCAGACGGAAAGCAGGTCTTAGCGGTTCTGCTGCCTAAGTTTGCTGGTTTGCTTAAAACCGAGCTAATGCCTGGTGTTCGGCTTGGAACTGAAATGGCGAATAGAGCACATTTTTGGGGCAGAGTTGGAGGTATCTTTCACACCGACGAGTTGCCTGCATATGGAATAACCGACGGAGAAGTGCGTGAGCTGAGAGAACTTGTGAAAGCTGAGTCTGAAGATGCTGTTGTTTTTGTGGCCGACAACTTGGAAAATGCAACTGATGCTCTAAGAGCCGTTGTGGAAAGAGCGCGAGAGACTTTGCTTGGCGTGCCCGAAGAAACACGAGGAGCCAATCCGGACGGTACAACACGTTACATGCGACCTAGACCAGGAGCCGCACGGATGTATCCTGAAACCGATGTGCCACCCATTCGAATCAACGAAGAATATGTGCATAAATTACGAGACCATCTACCCGAGTTGCCCAAACGCAAAATGAAACGGCTAATGAAAGAATACAAACTGAACGAAAAGTTGGCAAGCCAGGTTTTGAATTCCGAATACGCGTTGCTGTTCGAGGAGGTTGCCAGTGAAAGTGCGGTGTCACCTACGACCATTGCGGCTGTCTTAACCGAGACCATGAAGGCTTTAAGACGAGACGGCGTGGAACTCGACAAGATACGAAATGAACAAATCGAGGAATTGTTTAGTTTCGTTGGCGCTGGCAAAACTGCGAAGGAGGCTATTCCAGACATCTTAACTTGGCTCTCGAAACATGAAAGAGCGTCTGTTAAGGCTGCAACTGAAAGCTTGGGTTTGACCATGCTCTCTGAAGCGGAGATCGCGAAGATTATCATTGACCTACTTCAAGAGAATGCGCAGTTGGTGAAAGAACGGGGAAAAGCTGCGTTTGGTATGCTCATGGGCTTAGTTATGAGGAAGGTCCGTGGTAGAGCAAACGCTGAGATGGTGAACAAAGTCTTAAGGCGGAAACTGGAAGAGTTTGTCAGGAAATCCTGAAATGTGTTCTCTGAGAAGCAGCCACGTTTTTATCAGAGTTTTTTCATGTGGGCATAGAAAGATAATATGAAGAAAAGGTATCCCATGTGGAAAAAGAGCTCCAAGGGATGCCCACTAAAGTATGTGCTCTGCAGATTTGTGTAGCTGAACAGTATATCTCCAAACACGTTCATTATGATTCCTGCGTTAATGAGCAGCCAGACAGAACCTAATCTTCCCTTAAGCCCAGTCCTTGTGAATACCAACAAACCAAGCATAGCTTGTGCCAACAATGAAAGATCAAGAAGAGGATAAGCAAGGCCTACAAGCAGCGTGGTCAGATTCATCGCCGATGCTTTAGCGCTGATGGACAAAAGCAAAAGCGGAATTATGCCCGTGCTTGTTGGCAAAATAAAAACTGAAGCGGTTGCAATCAATCTTTTAGATATGACAGATCGGAAGAGTCCGATGTAAGTGGAGATAGCGAAAAAAAGGAAACCGTAGCCAATGAGCCTGTAAACGTCTGCTACTGAGGGATATGGTATCTTAATGTCGAAGATTAAAGTGTAAAGAGCCCAACTAAGCTCGCCCGTGAACCAGAAGATCATTCCTAAGGAGAAGCCAAGCCAGATTCTGGACAATCTGCTTTCAATGTTTTCCCAGTAATTACGTAGGGCGGAGAGTGAAGCAACGACAGCTGTACCAGCGATGAATATGGGAAAGGTGTTTGAGAAAAGGGTCATGAAATCGATATAATTGCTTTGAAAGTAGTAAATCCCTATGAGGCTTAGGGCAAAAATCAGTGTTAGCCAATAAACATTTTTAATGTTGCGATTAGAATTGTCTTCTAGCAGTTTAATCACCTATTTATGTCAGAGTTCTGTTCTTTGGCAGGTTTTGGTTTAACGTTTCTGATTTGAAAATCAATCTTTCAGAATGTAACTGTAGATATGGATTATTAATCTGCCGAAACCTGCGCCCAAGTCCAAGTAAAGCGTGAAAACCAGAGTTTGCATGATGAAACTATCTCTAATTTTAAAAGGCGTTATGTACAACTGTATGCGTAAAACTGGTGATGTTCAACATGGCGAAGATTAAAGCTCACATCAAAACGGGTTTTGGCAAGCTAGAGATAGAAGGAGAATCCCCCCAAGAACTGCTTGAAATGCTGAAACGTATGACGCCCGAATTTCTGAACGAGATGAGCAAGGTCGTTTCAGTGAAGTTAGCTCCGCCATTGAAGACTCAGCTTGAAGGCATCATAGAGTCAACAACTGAAGGACCCGTAATCACAACTCGGGAGAAGATTTCACATTATGAAGCCATAGGCTTAATCCTATACGCTTCAGAAAAGAAAGTGAACACGTCTAGCAAGATTAACCGACTGCTGCTGTCGAGTGGAATCAAATCCATGGTGCCTGCAAGGCTGAACGAAATGACCAAAAAACGTCGAGTGTTTAAGCCTGATCCAGCAAAGCCAGAGTTTAAGTTGACAATGCAAGGCGAGAAATGGATAGAAGACGAGGTTTTGCCGACGCTGAGAACTGCAACTCGCTAGGCAAGATGTTCACAGAGGTACGCATGGCTCTCGACCCTGCCTATGTAGGCTCCAAAAATGAAAAACCTGCAAAGGTGTGAGACTGATTGAGCGAGTCCAAAGAGAAGAACATGGTAACTGTACATGTAAAGTATAAAGGTATAGAGCAGACTTTCACTGGCAACGCTAACGACGTTTGGGTTAACGTAAACAGATTTTTCTGTGAAGTGATTCCAGCCTTTGACTTAGCCCGCAAAATAACGCTCACAGTGGACTTACAGAAACTTGTCGAAGACTCCAAAGATGTCATTGCAATCGCTCCTGAAGGACCGCAACTTCTCGTTCCTAGACAGGAATTGACAGGCAGCGAAACTCTTCTATTGAATCTTTTAGCGGCGTACATAGGCCACAAAATGGGAAAACTGGACAGAGACTGGTTGACAAGAGAGGAACTGCAAACGAAACTTGGAAAAAGCATGAAAATAACTAGCACAAGATTAGGCGAACTGGCAAGAGAAGGTGTAGCATCAAAGACAGAAGAAGGAAACTATAAGATAACCACCAAAGGAACGAGGCAACTGCAACAAGAAATGCTGCCTAAGATTCGAGCGAAGACTCAAAAATCATGAAATCTTCCATTATTAACCATTAGTCTCTAACGACTTGGCGGTCTTTTCTGCGCATAACGGTAGCGTCTGGGTCTTCCTTCTCGTGTCAACACATTGTCTTTTACGAGGTCTACTAGGGCGTGGGCTACTGCTGTCCGGTCGTAGTGATAGCCCAATCTTGCCATTTCGCTGTGGACTTCTCCTAGTCCTCGTGGTTCTGCGAACCAGTTTTCCCGCCATAGCCTCTGTATGATCGCCTTACACGTTTCTGCTCTCGCTGGAGGCGCTTCTCGCTCGGCAATCAACTGTGTTTCCTTTAGTTTGTCGGTCACGGTTGACAGGAATTTTCCTATAGCCTCGTTGCACTGGTCGATTGTGCCTTCTATTTCGAATTCTATGTTGCCGACTTTCATTTTGACGCGGATTGGTTGTTCTTTTTCTTGTGGGTCTTCGCTCATCGGGGTTCACTGTGGTTCTATATTGTTTATTGTATTGCGCATTTTGTTCATGCACAACATTTAAATATCCAACACCATCCTATACTGCTAATTGGTGAATCTATTGATTGAGCAATACCAATATACAACAACTCCGAAATATAACTTTCCACACGTTATCCAACACCTTCAACTTCCACAGCATTTCATACAGCTAAGCCTCCGCACCCTCAGAAACATAAGAAAAGGCAACCTATTCCATCCCTACGTGGCAACACAGCCCGTAAACCCAACTGCTCAGATGCTGGAAGAACCAAAGCGCTTGTTCACTGAACCC
Source organism: Candidatus Bathyarchaeota archaeon (assembly GCA_030615265.1). Taxonomy (GTDB): domain Archaea; phylum Thermoproteota; class Bathyarchaeia; order Bathyarchaeales; family Bathyarchaeaceae. Next base: position 7,516 of record JAUWZP010000037.1, on the reverse strand, counting down.
AGCAAACCCACGCTCAGACTAATCCCGATTAAACCAATCAAAGATGACACCCCAATAATAGCCGTCGACGTTTCCAGCATGAAAATAGGTGAAACCGACATCGGCATCCTCTGCGCCATAAGAGCCGCAATCGTGTGGAAACAGAGACATCGATATCGCTATGTACGCTTGGGACCGTTTCCGTTTCACATAACTGAAGAAAACAAAAACGAAGTCTACCATCTCTTTCGCCAGTACTCTTTCTTTGAACAGCCAACTCTAGATTACAGCAGCACGCTAAGCCTCTTATACGCTCCAACACGCCTTGGAGCACTGTTTGAGCGTTGGCTGCAAATGGGAATAGCGGTTCAAACTAGAAATGGCATCATTTTATGGGACGGGTCCCTCACAGCAGGCACGCAAGACGCTCCAGTCACGGTTATGTCGCAACTCTTAGAGACAGCCCGGAATCGTTCTAACACGGTTCTTGCCTTCACAAAGACAACTCGTTTACGCCTGTTTGGATACCGCCTCACCGACCATGTCGGCAAATGTGTGCCGCCATGCCTAGTTGAGATAAACGGGTATCCCATAGCTCTCTCCAATACTATGCGTCTTTTAGGCAACATCTACGTAGCCAAGCTAAGCGAAGGCAACTGCTCCTTCAGACTTGACATAGACCGCAAACTTCCGCAGGAAAAGGCTGTTGAAGCCACTCAACGCCTAGTTGGCAATGATATTCTCCTGCAAAGCTATCCGGAAACTCTGCGGTTGGCACACATATATTCAACTTTCACAGCCAACGAGGTCATAGGCATACAGCGTTTCCTAGTCCAAACGCACAAACTAAAGATTATTACAAGACCAAACGTGCGCAGACTACTCTTCGGACCTTTTGGCAAGGGACCCGAAAGCTAAAAGGTACATGTGAGGCTTAGAAAATGCGGCTCTACCGAAAAGAAGGCAACACAATTCAGATCTTATGTTTCCCAAATGAAAACGTTGAGAAGGGTGACTACCTACAAGTTGAAGACCCCAAGCAAAACAAGGCTTTGCTTATTCAGGTCATTAATGTTCAGTTCGCCAATGTACCGGGCATTCTGGAGGAGTTGCTGCGTGACTCAACTAACAATGGCGACATTATCCACGGAGAGAACCTTGACCCGTTAGATGTGGCGTCTCAAATAACCCTAATTCAGGACGCTCGCCTTCTCATATGCAAGATAAGAGGCACAGTTCAAAACGGGAAACTCAGCGTAAGCTCGGCTTGGTTGCCTTCGCGCAGTCAATCCAACATCAAGAAGCTTTCAACTACAACTCTTGCGAAACTGCTCAAAATCAACGATAAACTCCCGATTTACATTGGTGACACCAAGGAGTTCTCTCCGCTTAAAATTGACGCCGCAGCATTAGACGGTAGTCTCAATATAGTCACAGGCAAGAAGGAAACAGGTAAGTCGCATTTTTCCAAGCTTCTTGTTCTAAGCCTAATCGAACATGGCGCTCCTGTTGTAGTGTTAGACCTCAACGGTGAATACGCGAATTTGGGCTATGCTTCAGATGGCAAAAAGAATCAACACTACAGCAAGATACATGTGCTTACGCCAGCTGGCAACTTCAAAGTCACGCTACCTCAGATAGGACTGCGTGTAATGTTCAACATTCTTATTCATGCGCTTAACTTGCCAGGAACATCAGCCAGAGAATTTCGACGCACATGGCGCCTTCTTAAGAAGCAAGGAAAGCTAAACTTGCATGAACTCGGCGAGGCCATACGAAACCTGCAGTGTAATTATCATGTCAAAGACGCCTTATTCTCACGTTACTATGCGCTGGTTAACTCCGGCTTCTTCACCGACAATCCTTCAGAGGCGATGACGCTTGAAGATTGCTTCCGAAAGATACAAACCGGTGGTGCCCTCGCTGTTAATCTCCGTGACACATCGTTTGTAGACCGCCAAATTGTAGTTGAATACCTGCTTGGAAAACTTGTGGAAATGCTCACGGGCTGGAAGTTAAAAGCTGTCTTTCTCTTCGCTGAAGAGGCACATCTCTATTTGCGGGAAACCTATTGGAACGACATTGTCACACGCATGAGGCATTTCGGTGTCTTCACAACTTTTGTCACCAACCAGCCTGACACCATACGAGAGAATATTTACCGCCAAGTCGACAACATTTTCCTCTTCAACTTCACTAGCGAGCGTGACTTAGAAACCGTGAGCAGAGCAGCTAAGGTGGATTCAGAAACGGTTAAGTCTATAGCGCGAGATTTGCCGCCTCAGTATTGCCTTCTTTTGGGCAGGGTTGTAAAAGACTTTCCGATAGTTGTCAAAGTGCGCGCTTTAGATGTGCAAACAATGGGACAAACCCGACTGTTCTTCAACTGAGCCACGTGGCACTTAAACATGCTGACTTTTTCGGTTGAGCCGTAAGCATTTAAAAGGGATAAACATAGCTTCTATAGGTCAACGACAAGAGAAAGGGCGTTTGATGACTTTGAAACGCAAGTGGGCTTCGCTAAAAATTGGTCTCATCTCCTTTGGTTTCTTCCTCATCCTGGTGGGTTTCATCTGGCTTAATACCCCAGGTCTCAAAGATGCAGTCGTTGCCTTCATAAAAGACTTCCAGCTTAAACAAGCGTTCCCAAACGTTTATCTTCCCGCCCCAAAGTCTGAATGGAACCACAAAGTCGTATACGGTGCATTTCAACAGTTCTGTGTTGGCTACGGCTTGTTTCAACTTGTGGTTCTGGCTTTGCGGTTTGTTTTCGGTTCTTCTATAAGCGATAAGGCTGGAACCGTCTCTAGCTTCGTTTTTTGGCTTGGGCTGTCTTTCTTTGTGGGTCTTTTGCTGACTGAAGCGGTTGTTTGGTTTGCTTTTCTGGCGGGGTTCATCGTTATAGTAGGGTTATCGATTATCGTTAGAGGTCTTGCTCAAATTCTAATACATACTTTACACATGTGAAAAAAAGTGGAATATTTTCAATTTGATAACCGTCATCTGGAAGAAGAGAGTTGCTTTAACTTTTCGTAATGCTTTTGGAAAAAAGCTCGGTACGAGTTTGTAAGGTTGTATTCTTCCACCTCGATCGATCCAAAGGATATTTTAACGCATGAAAAGGTCTGTTGACGCATAAGCAGCTTTCTGATTCTGACGACGCTGAAAAAAGGTCTCTTTTACCATGACCCCGCGCTATATGATCCAAATATGTTCACCCTTTCGCAGTTTCCACACCTACATTTTGACTGCAAACAATGAACGAAAACAATGTTGCGAATGACCAAGTGTTGCGTTGCTTGCAGATATACATGTTTTAGTCTTCATTTTGGCATTCGCTCTGACTCCACAGGGACCCCTTGCAGGTCATTTTGCGAGAGGTTTTGCCTCCTAAAATCGATACCCCCCTCCCCCTATTTTTTCACCCTTTCGATGTCAGCAAAACGCCGACGATAGTTCCAACCAGACCCGTTATGGCTGAAAATATCTCGCTGCTGAAACTGCAGAGGCAATGATGTACGTCGGTTCAAGGATTGTTAAGTTAGCTTCTCAGGTAATGATGGGGGACTGGATACCAAGACTCTTCGTAGCCGTTTCTTTTGCAGTGAAAACTCCTTTTGCGGTGGAAGTACCTTGGCACCGAAGGACGTTGCTACGAGGGTTCATAGCTTAGGTGCTGTATTCCAAAAATGTAAGCGGCTTGGCTTAGAAGTAGTAAAAAAACTCGCAGGCAATTTACTACTACTTCTCAGATAGCCTTGAAGATTTATGCCGGCGCCATCAAGCAGAAACCTAGGCGTATGGGCGTACTTGTTGTTGTGCAAAACCCACAGCGTCACACACCAACTAGTGTGCCTTAGCAGGTTAGGCTTGAAAGTAGTAGTCCCCAAAAACCTAGGAAACCACGCACTACTACTTCTAAGCTTGTTCCCCAAAGGATTATTTTAACACAAACTTTGCGCGTAGCTTTCTGACCTTGAACCCGAAAAAACACCCCTTTTTACCATACCTTTTATATTTGGATCCAAATATGTTCACGTTTCTAAAGCGACACTTGACGCAAAAAATAGAGAGGGGTAGGTCGTATTGGTTAAAACTTCACGTCAAAAAATGGTTTTGTTTCGTATAGGCAAACTGAAGAAAACAATTAAAGTTGATACTAAGCGGATGCGTGGAAAAGTAGGGGGAGGGGTAGGCATGTATCGGTATGGTATAGCCCTAAGCTTTTGACCCCTACCATGAACAAAATTGCCCATGACCCCCCATACAGAAACCACCATTATAGCCCTCAATCTCACATTCGTTATCTATCAGCATACAGCTATCCGTGTTCTTCACTCATTCTTCTTTTCCTCTAAGAATTTTTCAATGAGCTTTTTCAGAAGACGTTTTCAGAAAAGATTGTATAGATTTGCAATGTAAAATGGTAAAAGGTGAAGACATTGAAAGCGATAACTTTAGGTGTTATCTTCATTATAATTGGTCTGTTGATACTACTTTATGGATTTTCGAGACCCTTTGACTTTTTGACTCCTTTCATTGGCATTGTAATTATAGGTGTTGGCTTCTGGATACTTGCAACAAAATTTAGGCAGTGGGTATATCGGCATTAACCATAACAGAACAGTTAGAAAATTCGGAAACATTAGGCTTTCTTCTTACGTTTTCTTCTAGTCTTCTTTACCTTTCTAGTTGTAGTCCTCTTTTTCGTTGTCTTAGGTTTTCGGATTTTAACAGTTCTGTATCCTGTTACTTCACCAAAAATGTTCCTAATAGCAACTCTTCTTGTTTTCTTAGGTTTCTTCTTCTTAGGCTTTTTGTATCCAACTTTCTTTTTTATCGTTTTGTGTCCTACAGTTTGACCAAAAAAGCCTTTGATTTTTCTCTTCTTAACCACAGTATGTTTTCCGTGACAAACCTTGCAAACCAGATAACAGTTCGGCTGGCTATTATTTGCTGGATTGTTGTCTTTATGGTCGAAGTCGTATGTTCGGTCTCCCCATGTCAAAGGTCTTTTGCACTCTCTACATCTTGACGTTTTGACAAAACGTAACCTTCCAGATTTGTCGTATGGATTTCTGTTAGATGCTAACATCCATTCAATTTTCTTTGTTTTCGTAGAGAATGGCTTTCTCTTTTTCTCCTCTCCCCATAATAGAGACAAATCGAATTACCTTTTTGACTTCTTTTTCTTGGGTTTCTTCTTTGATATGTGAATCGTTAAAGTGTATAGAACTTTTCTCCTTAAATTATTAATGCAACTTGAATTGAGATAACAATACGAAATTGAAAAGAGGCATGGAAAAATGTGTACGGCAAATACTGAATGTGATATAGTGAAAGCAGTTAGGTCGTTACTAGAAAAAGAGATAGAAACTTTGGAATATGGAGTACGTTATAAAATTTCAACAATTACAAGGAAAAGTGTCAAATTTGAGAAGGTTGAGACATTAACGCCTATCTATGTTCCGAAGCAAATTTTCTGCAATGCCAAAAGAGACTTGCCTCATGAATGGATTCCCATAAAACCGCTGAAAGAAAAGAGAGGAACTGGGTACGATGGCATTCTGAAGAGTTACACACCTACTATGGTTTCGCACATCGTAGCTCCTACACTAGTCAACATAGGGTTATGTGAAGTCAGAAAACACAGTGGGCATTGGGAGATAAGACTTCAGAGAAAGTAAAATTGATATAAGAGCTTCATCCTCGATATGTTTGATGAAGAATGAAATGTAGAGACTGTAGATTCTGTAACTACTTTCTATCTGAAAATAAGTATTAGTTTACCTAAAGAAAATGTATGTAGACCAAAACAACCAAACTATGACAAGTTTAAACCACACATAAGAAAACTATTAGACAAATATGTTTAGATTAAATATTTTCAAGCTGATAACCGTCATCTGGAAGAAGAGAGATGTTTTAACTTTTCGTGATGTTTCTGGAAAAAAGCTCGAAACGAGTTTGTAAGGTTATATTCTTCCACCTCGTTTAGCTGGACCCATCTAGCTTCAAGCACGTCGTCTGCGTTTTTCAGGATTCCACCCCTAATCTTAGCTAGAAAGTTGACGACGACAAATTGATATTGGATACGACCCTTCTCGTCTCGTGTAATGCTGTCAAAAACGTCCACGAGTTCTTCCACTTCTATGTCCAAGCCGCATTCTTCCTTTACTTCTCGAACGATGGCGTCCTGAACTCGTTCACCAAGCTCTACGATGCCGCCGGGTATGCTCCATCTGCCCTGCCCCGGCTTAGCTCCCCGCTTGATAAGGAGAAGTTTTCCGTTTTCAATCATAAGCGCGCCGGCACCAACAATAGGACGCTCAGGATATTCCCGACCCATGTTCTAACCTTCCAAATCCGCAATACTCTGATTATGCTCTCATATTTAAAAGGCAACGCATCAAATAGTTAAACGAGAAAGGAGGATGATGCTTGAAGCCTTTCTGTTTCGTTCACGTGTCTGACGTGCATTTAGGCTATGCACAGTATAACTTGGAGGTGAGACGACAAGATTTTGCCAAGGTCTTCAAAGAGGTTGTGGACAAAACCCTCGAGTTGAAACCCGACTTCATGATCATTGCAGGAGACCTGTTTCACCATGCTAGACCATCTAATGTTACTTTGGAAACGGCTATCACCAATTTTCGAAGACTAAAGGAAGCGGGCATACCCGTGCTCGCGGTAGACGGCGGACACGACGCGGAACCTAACATGATTACTGGCACCATCTTAAATCCGCTTGACAGCGCTGGCTTGATCTATTACCTGCCCCGTCACGAAGACGCTTGTTGGCGCAACGAAAACTGCTATGTTTACGGAGTGCCCAACTTCCGAACCAGACGACGAACAGATGAGCAGTTGCCCCTTTTCCTAGAGAAAAAGAAGCCTTCACCAGACCCTTCGCTGTTCAACATCTTTGTTTTTCACATGGCCTTAGAACTTCCAAGCATTACGCCCAGTTATATTGAAGCCGAGGCTTCGCCGGAGCTTATTCCCGAAGGCTTCAACTACTTTGCCGGCGGTCATGTTCACAAGCCTTCGAGTGGCAAGTTCAAACGTGGCTTACTTGTATATAGCGGCTGCACTGAAACCGTGAACTACGATGATGCTGAAATCCCGAAGGGCTTTTACCATGTGGAAGTGAGTGCGAAAAGCGCTCCAAAGCTTAACCGAATCAAGCTTGAGACTCCACGACGTTTTGCCATTTTAAAACACGATTATAGCAATGTGCTTCCAGCCAAGATTACCGAAATGGCGGTTAAACTCGTGAAAGAAGCGGATGAAGAAGGCGTGATAATCATCCCCGTATTGAAGGGAGTTCTGCCCCGTGAGGCTTACCGTTCGGAAGTTGACATCACACAGATTAGAAACGCTGCGGAAAAAGCACTGCTGGTTCGTCCTCATTCGCGCCTACAGGAAACTGCAGTTTCAGATGAGGTTATTCGGTCCATATTCGACGGCGAATTGAAAGACATGACAACGAAGGCTTTCGAATATTTCCTCCAAATCTTTACTGAACGTTACAGTC
>JAUWZP010000021.1 GCA_030615265.1 Candidatus Bathyarchaeota archaeon | reverse complement strand
TTCCAATTGACTGGAAATGTTGCTGAGTTGTTCTGCACCCTTGCTTATTCCCGCCCAGATCACTCGAGCATACTGTAGTTTAGGGAAGGCACCTAGGCCTCGAATTTCTACGTCGAACGACGAAAAGGAAACTTGCTGCATAGCTTCATAAATTGAATCTACCATAGACGGAGCTATGTTTCCAATGAACCGCATGGTTATGTGAATGTTTTCGGGTTTAACCAGCTTCAAATCCGCGCCAGTTCTCACAAGCATTTGTTGAGCCTCGGAAAAACGCTCTAAAACTTGCTCATCGTCAATGTCAAACGCGATGAAGCTTCTAATCTTCTCTGGCATGTTGAACCTTCCTTTGCTAATCTTTCAACAATAACAACCATAAGTATTTTTAGATATACTAAACAAAAGTTGAAAAAACCACCCTTTCAGAAAGCGCCAATAGGCTAGGTAGAAAAAACCTGAGGTTCATCGAAACATGTGCGCGGATTTTTGAAGACGCAGAGGAAAACTGTTATGTAACTGTAATGCCTTTATAGAAGGATTGCTCAGGAAAGGATGTCGTTAAAGGAATTTGGGGAAAACCTTCTAAGGGCATCCATGTTAAACTATTTAGCGGTGTGAAAATATGCCCATCTCAGGAGAAATGTACGTTTGGGGAGATAGGGCGAAAAGCATTCCAGAAAGATCTGGAGTTTACGCCCTCTACGACGAAGCTAAGGCTCTAATCTACATCGGCGCAAGTACCAGCATTCGAAAAGAATTCAACAATTACTTGGAAACAGACTTTTCCAACGACCCGCGCAAACGTGAAACCAAGTATTATAGAAGAGAGTTTACTGCAAATCAAGAAGAAAGAATGAAGGAGCTACAGGAAGAGTACATGGAGAAACATGGCAAATTTCCAAAGTGTAACCTTCCTCCAGCGCCTCCAAAGAAAGAAGTTACCAGCGAATGGGGATTCTACTTCTACCTAGATATCGGCAAACCGCTCCACGAAGCAGCTTTCAACCCCAAAGACTTGAAAGAGCAAATAAGAAAGGTTCCAATTGCCTCCCTCGAGTTCCACCAAAAAAGAGGAGACTTCGCCACATGGTTCCGAAACGTTTTCAAAGAAGTACAACTTGCCGAAGCTATCACGAAGATTCACAAGACCGGTGAAGATCTTAGAAAAGAGCTTTTGAGCTCCTTGAACGGCCAAGAAAAAGCAGCATGCCCTAACTGCGGAATTGAATCAAGTCCAGTCAAGACGTGGAAAATGGCTGGGAGACCAAGCAAGGCAGGTGAAAGACTGCAACTTACAATAGGGCTCTTCAAATGCCTTGAATGCAGTAAAACATTCCGAAGAGTGCTCGCGAAAGAGAAAATACGAGCTTACTGAACCTTCGTGGTGAGCACGCCTAGACTCCTCAGGGGGGTTGCGATCTCCAAACCGGAAAAAAGGGCAGAGCTTACAGAGGATAACTCAGGGGAGACAAGTATTTTTAGGTTCTTTACACCTACAATCTGCAAAAGAGATGCACTAGAATGAGAAAGGTTGTTGTGGGCATAGCTGGCATGCCTGGTGCTGGAAAGGCTACATTCAATGAGATAGCTAAGCGAAAAGGCTATGCTATGGTTGTGATGGGAGACGAGATTAGAGAGGAAACTAAGCGAAGGGGACTCAAGCCGACACCTGGAAACGTTGGAAGAGTTATGCTCCAACTGAGAGAAGAAGAGGGACCAGCGGTTGTGGCAAAAAGGTGCGTCTCAAAGATTGATAATTCCATTGGAAACATCGTTTTTGTGGATGGCATCCGAAGTCTCCATGAGGTGGAAGAGTTCAAGAGGCATTTTCCAAACTTCATCGTTATTGCCATTCATTCTTCGCCTGAAACCCGATTTCAACGTCTTTTCCGGAGAAGGCGAAGCGACGATCCTAAGGGCTGGGAAGCCTTTTTGAAGCGTGACCGAAGAGAGTTGAACGTTGGCTTAGGTGACGCCATCGCAATGGCAAATTATCTGATTGTAAACGAAGGATCAAGGGAAGAGTTTAAGAATAGGATTCATGATGTTTTGGAGGCTACGTTGAGAAGATGGATGAAATAAAAATTCGCGTAAGGGCAGAGATTAATCTAACTGAAGACTTGGAAAAGGTAAAGCGAGCAGTAGAAAACGTGTTCAGCATGGCAGAGGTTGAGGTTAAAACAAGCCAGAAAGGAAGCTTACTTATAGCCAAAACTAGAGGTATGGAAGGACTAAGCAAACTCTACAATTTGCTCCGTAGGGAAAGAATTCGCGACGCTACCCGCAGAGTGCTATTCAAAGGGCTAGGGGAAAGCTCTATCACTTTCTATTTGAACAAGCAAGTAGCCTACGCTGGACACATCTCGTTCTGCCAGCCAGTCGCAGAATCCCCGCTTGGACCGATAAAAGTTCAAATCACATGCGATAAGCCGAAAGAACTTATTGAGTGGCTGGCGCCAAGAACATCGTAAGGAGATGCATATCGAGATGAAGGTTCTCGTATTGGGTGGTGCAGGAGCCATGGGAGCGGTCACGGTTAGAGACTTGGCTCAAAGCCCAGACGTTTCTAACGTAATTATTGGCGACGTATCTATTGCAAGAGCAAACCAACTTAAGAGTTCAATAGGAAGCGAAAAGGTTTCGGTTACGCGTGTAGACGTGTCAAATCGTTCGGGTTTAGTTGAAGCCATGAAAGAAGCAGATGCAGTTGCCAATGCTACACCTTTCAATCTTAACGTTCAAATAATGAAGGCAGCCATGAAGGCAGGTAGAAACCTCACAGACCTCGGCGGAGTTTATCACACCACCCTAGAGCAACTGGAACTCAACGAGGAAGCCAAGGAAGCAGGGATCACAGTTGTGCCTGGCTGCGGATTAGCGCCTGGAACCGCCGACATACTTGCCAAGTATGGAGCCGACAAACTAGACGCAGTAGATGAGGTGCACATAAAATATGGGGAAGTCAACCTTACACCAGTCAAGTACAAGTGGAGTTTCCGCACGGTCCTAGAAGAATACACAACGGGACCTGTCGTATACCGGAATGGTGAATACAAGAAGCTTCTGCCTTTCTCTGGAAAGCAAGTTGTAAAGTTTCCCGAAGCCATTGGAGAGCTAACGTGCTGTTATGGCTTATATTCCGGAGTGGCAACCCTCCCGCGCACAATTAGAGGAGTCAAAGTTGTGGATTGTCTCATGGTGCACAGCAAAGAAGACGAGCAAAGAATCAAAGTGCTAAACGAAATGGGGCTAACAAGCAACGAACCCATTGATTTTAGAGGCAAAAAAATCTTCCCCAAGGAATTTTTGCTTCGAATCGCTCCTCCGCCGGATGCAGAAGCCAAAGATGTGGCTGGAGTCATAGTTGAGGTTACTGGCATGAAAAGCGGAGAGAAGGCAAGGTGCATTTACAGTGTTGTTCTGCCCTATCATGAGAAATATGGGGCAAGTGCACTTGCCTATTTAACTGGGGTTCCATTGTCTATTGCGGGTCAAATGTTAGCTAGAGGAGAAATCTCCGATCTGGGGGTGTTGCCTCCTGAAGCGGCTGTTAAGCCTAAACCTTTCTTTGTTGAGTTGTCAAAAAGAAGCATCGAGATTAATGAAACATCAGAAACGACTCGCATACTTTAGACTTGGTGAAACATGTCAAAAATAAAAATCGGCTTATCAATGCTCTTCTGTTTAAGCGAATCTTTCACCTCACTTCTTAAGCGCTTAGAAAACGTTAACGTGCATTACGTAGAGATTCTCGACGAAGGATCGCATACACTTGATGGTAAACGCGTCAAAAAATTGCGAAAAATAGCTGAAGCCCGTAACATTGAATTTATGGTTCACTCACCCTTCGCTGACATCAACATTGCCACACCTAGCCCGGTTTTGCAGAGAACGATTTTGAAACGACTGGAAAAGTCCATGTTGCATGCCAGCCAGCTTCAAAGCCGACTTTGGGTTTTTCACCCGGGACTAAGATCTGCCGTGACTTCTTTTTATCCCGGTTCTGATTGGCGGCTAAACATGGATGCCGTAAGGCAACTGCTGAAGATTGCTGAAAAGCATGGAGTGAAGATAGCTATTGAGAATGTTCCGGCGCCCTTCCCGTTTGTGCTGAAGGATGTGGAGGACTTTTCCCGGTTTTATGATGAGCTAAACGACGACTTGAGCTTAACGTTAGATGTTGGACACGCCCACCAGAATCAGCAAGTTCAAGCATTCATTACTCAGTTTTCAGACAAGATCGTCCATGTACACGCAAGCGACAATAAGGGAAACTACGACGCCCATTTAGGAATAGGTTATGGAACCATCAACTGGACAAATGTCGCAAAAGCTTTGAAACGCATCGGCTATAGCGGGACAGTGATGGTAGAATCTGTGAGAGACGTTGAAGAAAGCCTTCAAAAGCTCCATGAAATATTCCATTAGCCCTAGGAATCTTTCAGGGGAAGCCCGATTTTCATAAAGTCTTCAGCTATATCGGTTTTAAGAAAGATTTTTCTCGCTTGCTCGACCAGAACATCCGTGTTCTTATATCTTGCGCTAACGTGCGTCAGTATCAACCATTTGACTTTAGCCTTGTTTGCAGTTTCTGCTGCTTGGCTGGCTGTGGAATGCCCGTCTTCATAGGCTTTATCTGTCAACTCATCGTCAAATGTTCCGTCGTGGATAAGCAGATCTGCACTCAAAGCTAGCTCAGCAACATTTTCAGTTGGTCTCGTGTCCCCGGAATAGACAATTTTTCTTCCTGGACGCTGAGGTCCAACAACTTCTTCGGACTTGACAACTCGGCCGTTTGGAAGTTTTACTGCTGACCCCTGTTGAAGTTTCGACCATAATGGGCCTTCGGGAATTCCCAGTATCTTTGCTTTTTCTGGGTTAAATTTTCCTGGCCGAGGTTTTTCAATCAAAGCGTAGGCTAGGCTGGGAACTACATGATCTGCCCACACTGCATGTACTTCATATTCTTTTTCTTCGCACACAATGTTGGCATCTTTCACTTCTCGGATTTCAAGTGGAAAAGTGAGGTTAAACTGAACCGTTTGCTGGATGGCTCTTACGAACGCTTCGATTCCGGGTGACCCATAGATTTTCAATTTACGTTCTCTGTCTAAGAGAGCCATCGTTTGTAGCAGTCCAGGTAGTCCAAGAACGTGGTCTCCGTGCATATGCGTGATGAAAACCTTTGTTTTTCGGTGGAAGCCTACACCAGCCTGAATCATCTGCCTCTGAATGCCCTCGCCGCAATCGAATATTAGAAGCTCACCTTTTCTCTGAATCACAATAGCGGGAAGACTTCTTTTCGGCGTCGGTACGCTTCCTGCTGTTCCCAGAAAAATGACTCGCAAACTCATTTTAGTTCCTCTCAAAAACTGCGATTTCTCGGGTTAGGCTTCCATGTATATATACAAAATGGGATTCCACGTGGTTTAAACCCTGCTCTTCACCTAACAAGCCCGCTTTCACCGATTTAGGTGCGGCAATGCAGATTCGCCGCCCTTTTTCAAGACAATCTTGCTGAGTTGAAAGAAAAACTTTTACTATTTGACTGGTTTCCCGCCCAAGAGTGGTTGCTGACCTGCCATAGGGAGGATCTGTTACGATGCAGTCAGTTTTGATCGTTGGAGGTTTCAGAGCGTCAGCTACTATCATGCCCTCAGGTTTGACACCGTAATGCAGAAGGTTACGTAAGCTTCCTCTGACCATGCGCTGCTTTACATCCAAACCTAGAACCCGGCATTTGATTAGTCCAGCCTCGATGAGCATGCTGGCTGTTCCACAAAACGGGTCTAGAACAAGTTCGTCGACTCTTGGCTTAGCTAGGTTCACCATGCATCGCGCAAGTTTTGGAGTCATGGCTGATGGGTGGAAAAAGAGTTTCTTTCGTGGACGCCTCTGAGTGAAGGGCTTAGAAGAAATCTCAGCGATTTTCAGGCCAAAAACAAACTTGTTGTCCGTTAAAACGCCGAAGAAGGTTTTCTCAGGATTATCCAAGTCTACCTTCACTCCTTTCACTTTGTTCAATATTAGTTCGCCAAGTTTTCGTTCAAGTTCTACGCCTAAAAGATGTGGAGCGCTTTCCCTCACTCTTCGAACACGAACTGCAAAGCTTTCACCTTTACGAATAAACTCTTCTAGAGGAACCGATCGTGTCATTTTGAAGATTTCTTCAGCATCTGCAGTGCAACATAGCAGTTCCAGGCTGCAAACTCGGGTCATAGCAGACCTGAACTCTATAGACTTCACACTTTCAAAGTTAGCCTTAACCCTTAGGACCTGCGACAATCTTTCCAAAACATGATATTCATGGCTTTCAGCCTCTAAGATGGCTTTAAGTTCCGAAGATGGTAAAGTTGGATGCTCCCCTGAAAGCAGAAAGAAAAGTTTGTTCACCTTTTGGCTCCTCGTTTGCCCAAAGCCTCTGCAATTAATGGCGCAACAGAAACCACGCTGATGTGGCTGGGAACGCTGTCTGTGCCCACTATGCTATCTGCGCCGCTTTGAATGATCCTGTTCTCAGCGTCTCCTATCAACAGAGGATGGACACAGGCAACGTGAACTGTTCGAGCGCCTTGTTTGCGGGTCCAAGCAACAGCTTTTACCATTGTTCCTCCGCTGCTTATGATATCGTCAAATACAATTGCAGCTTTGCCTTTAACTGGCAGAGGCTTCTCTTCAATGGTTACTTTTCCAGTTATTCTGTCACGTTTGGTGGAAATATATCCGTAGCCGCCTTCAAGAACCTTGTCGGCTTCAACCGCTGTGGCTAAGCCTTTCTTACCGAGCGCCAGGGAAAAGGCTCCCTCAAACCCTTGATTCCTAAAATGTTCAGCCAAAAGTGGAATGGCAGACAAATCTTCAATGGGTACTTGCAGAGTTTTGAGGATAGCTGGGTTATGAGAATTCACCGTGAAGATTTTGCTTACACCACAAGTTTGAAGCAGGGTTGCTATGGTTTTTACGCTGAACGCTTCTCCCGGTCGAAAACGCTGGTCTTGTCTTGCATAGGCAAAATAGGGCACAACCGCTGTGATTGTTTTGGCTTTCAACTCCTTGGCGGTGTCCGCCATGAGCAACAACTGGACAAGATTCTCGTTTTGAGGAGGACTTGTGGTTTGAACAATAACCACGTCTTCGTTTTCAACTTCGCCGCTGAATCGAATGTAGGATTCTCCATCTGGGAAGCGTTTAAACTCGATTGGGACAAATTTCTGTTTTAACAGCTCTGCTATCCTGCGGCCAAGTTTTTGGGATGCTGGGCCTGAAACAATTATCATGATCATGCCTTCCATTAGAGTTGCTGTTTGATGGTTAACGGAACGACTATGTTATAGTTTTTCTTTTCCTTTAAGTTCTTCCAGCAATTCCTTTGCTCTATTCATCTTAATGTTGCGTTCTTCAATCATCTTTTGAACAATCCTGTCAACTAGCTCTCCAGTTGCCCCCACTGACATCACTAGGTTTCTCGCATGCAGTTTCATGTGTCCTCGCTGAATCCCCTCATGGGCTAGGGCTCTTAAAGCCGCCAAGTTTTGAGCTAAACCAACTGCAGCAGTAACTTCGGCTAACTCTCTTGCCGACCTTACTCCTAGAATTTTTAGTGCGACCCTTGCCACAGGATGAGCCTTAGTTGCTCCACCTATGATGCCTACAGCCAAAGGCAACTCGATTTCGCCGTGGAGATCTCCGTTTTCAGTCTTCTCCCAAGTCGAAAGAGGACGGTACTGCCCCGAAAGGGCTGCGTAGGCGTGGGCTCCAGCCTCTACTGCACGCACATCGTTGCCTGTGGCGAGTATCACTGCGGTTATGCCGTTCATTATGCCCTTGTTGTGAGTTGCAGCACGGTAAGGGTCTGCGGCGGCGAAGGCGCATGCCTCAATTATACTGTCAACGACTTCTTCGCCTCCAACAGCGTTTTTTGGCACTGTTGTCCATGCCTTTGCCAGACGTTTAGTAGCTAGGTTAGAAACGATTCTAAGGTAGACTCTTCCACCGGTTAGTCTTTCAATCAGAGGAGCAACTGCCTCTGCCATGCTGTCAACAACGTTGGCGCCCATAGCATCTTTGCAGTCCACGTGAAGCTCAGTGACAACTATTGGTCCAGAACGCGCTTGAATTACCTTAACATCTAAATCTTTGGCATTTATTGTTCGATGCCCCTCATTTGCCTTACTTAAGATTTCTTCCTTTGCAGCCAAAATCGCCATTTTAGCCTCATCTGGACGGGACACGCCAACGACTTGAACTTGACCAATCATTATGGATTCTGTGCTACTTGTAAAGAAACCGCCTTTCTCCCTCGCCATTTTGGCTCCATTACTGGCTGCAGCCACAACCGAAGGCTCCTCAATCGCCATGGGAATCAGATAGTCGCGTTCATTAATTAGAAAGTTGACGGCTATACCTAAAGGAACTGGAAATGCGCCTACTACGTTTTCAATCATGCGGTCTGCTAGTTCTAGTGTTAACGAGCCGGTGGACTGGAGTAATACCTCAACCTCTTCATGGCTTAAATCAGCAAATTTTTCAACAATTTGAAGCCTCTCGCTTGGACTAAGCTTGTAAAAGCCAGAGATACGCGAAGTCTTGCCCATATGGTTCCCCCTGAGACACCACTTCATAGCTATTTCAAAACCTTATGAACTTAACTGAAAAACGAGTAAAGAGCAGCATTAACCAAATTTCCAAATACTATAACGTACAAAACCATGTAAAGTCTAATAGGGTTGCTTTATGAGTCCAGTGCGCGCATCGAGACAAGAAAGGGTTCTGGAGAGGTTTAGGTTATGACCTTACACGGGGTATCGATAGTAACGACTACTTGGAATGAAAAGGAAAATATTGAGAAGTTAATTCCTAACATAAGGAACATACTTAGACGCATCGACCATGAGATAATAGTTGTAGATGACGATTCACCTGATGGAACAATTCAGGTCGCAAGAAAACTTGCAGATTTAGCCGTCAAGAAGAGCAGAGAGGGACAAAGCAAAGGTCTGCTCTATGGAATGAAACTGGCTAAGTTCCCAATCATTGTAACGATAGACGCAGACTTGGAAAACGATCCGAGACACATACCGGAACTGATCAAAAAGATTAAAGATTGTGACATCATCGTTGCTTCACGCGCAGAACTGCCTAGAATCTCCGAGAAGATCGGGCAAAGAACATTGGGCAAAATGTTGGGCGTAAGAGATGTGTTCTCAAATTTCAGAGCATTTAGGAAAGAAACAATCTCAAGCTTCAAGTTAAGAGGCGGAGAAACGTTTGGCGCGGAACTCTTAGTGATCGCAAAGAAGAAAGGCTTTAAGATAGGTGAAATAGTCTATGAGCCACCAGCCAGAAGAGATGATCCTAGAATAGGCGGCAAAGTTAAAGCCGACTTGAGAATAATTTGGGCCTTAACCAAATCTCTGATAATTTATCTAATCCACTAAAATAGAAATTGCACGCACATGTTTTTCCATAAGTCATAAAACGAAGGCAGAAGAAATATTGAATGATGTAATATGGCTAAGCATATAGGAATCATCGCCGTTAGCTTTGAGGGTGCTGCTCTTTGCTATCGCACAATATGCCAAGAATCCTTTGCCATTATGGGCAGGTTCGCTCATCCAGAAGTGAGTGTGCATACTCACTCTCTTAGTCGTTACATGGATTACATCGAAAAAGATGATTGGGACGGTGTAGCAGCTCTAATGGTGTCATCGGCTAAAAAATTGGCTGCTGCAGGTGCGGATTTTGGGATATGCCCGGATAACACAGTTCATAGAGCTTTTGAAAAGGTGAGCAGTCAATCTCCAATACCGCTGGTAAGTATCACAGAAACAGTTGCCAAAGAATGTCAATCAAAGGGATACAGAAAAGTGGGGGTGCTTGGAACCAAGTATATTATGCGAGGGCCAGTCTATAGAGATGTCTTGTCAGAGCTCAAGATTCAGATGGTTGTGCCAAGCAGAGAAGATCAAGAAAAAATCAATTCAATTATCTTTGATGAACTGGTTCTAGGAAAAACAACAGAATCTTCTAGTAAAGGCATCATTGAAGCTATTCAGAAATTAAAGAAGTTAGGCTGTGATGCTGTTATTCTAGGATGCACCGAAATCCCGCTTGTTATAAATTCAGGGAATTCATCTTTACCAGTTATTGATTCAACACGTCTACTTGCTCGGAAAGCACTCGAATACTCTTTGGAGGTGAAGTGAAATGGCGTTGCACGAGGCCATGCTGTACAAGCAGTTGCCTGAAAACCGAGTTAAGTGCATTCTCTGCGCAAGACTGTGCACCATACCAGAAGGTCGAGTAGGCTTCTGTTTGGTTAGGAAAAACGAGAAAGGCAAGTTATACGCGCTGTCTTATGGGAAGGCATGTTCCGCATGTGTTGACCCAATCACAAAGAAGCCTCTATCTCATTTTCACCCAGGCGCATTAGTTATGTCAATTGCCACAGGAGGATGCAACTTCCGCTGTGAATTTTGCGACAACTGGATGATAAGCCAAGAAAAAGGGATTATAGGCAGAGATTTTCCGCCGGAAAAAGTGGTTAAGGCTACGAAAGAAAATGGCTGCCAAGGAATAAGCTATACTTACACTGAGCCTACCATATTTTTCGAGTACGCCTTCGACACTGCAACTCTGGCTCACAAAGCCGGATTCTTCAACACCTTCGTAACTAATGGCTACATGACACCTGAAGCAGTTCAAACAATAGCGCCCGTGCTTGACGCTGCCACAGTGGATTTCAAAGGAGGAGGCGACCTAGAATTCTACAGAAAGTTTTCCGCTGTGCCATCGGTTGAACCTATCTATGACGCGCTGAAAGAGATGAAAAAACACGGCGTACACGTGGAAATCACCAACCTAATTGTGCCGAAGAGAGGCGAGTCCTTAGATAGAATCCGTGAACTCGCCACTTGGATACGGGAAAACTTGGGTAAAGACACGGTTTTTCATCTTCTAAGGTTTCATCCAGACTACAAACTAACAGATATTCCATCCACGTCTATTTCAACTTTAGAAAAAGCATGCGAGACAGCACGAGAAGTTGGGCTAAACTATGTCTACATCGGAAACGTGCCTGGACACCGCTACGAAAACACTTACTGCCCCAACTGCAACGAACTGCTCATCAAACGGTTCAGCTTCGAAATCACAAAGTGGAACCTGACCAAAGACATGCGCTGCCCAGCATGTGGACATGACATAGCCATAAAGGGAAAATTTCACACAGGAGGCTTCGCTTCCCCCTACGCCTTAATCTAAGGCAACAATTGTTGAAGATGGATATCATGAGGATGGCTTGGAGACCCGACGCCCTGACTGTGCTAAGAGATAAAACGGTCAGGCAAAGTTTATCACGATACTTCGACGTGATGCAGAATGATAAGCCAGCCAAGTTCATGATTGCAAAGAAATTGCCTACAGGCTTTGACAAAGAAGACTCGTTAGAGAAACTGTGGGCGCTTCATGACAAGCTAACTGTTGAATACTATCGCTTAGAAGAGGAAATTGATACGCGTCAAAAGAGACTGGAAGAGCTGGAAGCGCCTGAAAAATCCTATCTAGATTTAAAGATAGAGATTGCGAAGCGTATTCTTGAAGATTGCCACCTCTGCACTCGTAGATGCGGTTTCAACAGATTTGCCGGAGAACTGGGCTATTGCAAAAGCGGAACTCAAATCACTGTCTCGACGGTTTTTGAGCACATGGGTGAGGAACCTGAGCTTGTGCCTTCTGGGACGATTTTCACATTGGGCTGCACGCTGAAATGTCGACATTGTCAGAATTGGACGATTTCGCAGTGGTTTGAACATGGTGAAATCTACACGCCTGAAAGATTGGCGAAGTCGGTTGAGAACCTTAGGAAGAGAGGATGCAGAAACGTTAACTTGGTTGGTGGCGAGCCTACGCCTTGGCTGGAACAGTGGCTTCAAACGTTTAAGCATGTAGACGTGAACGTGCCTGTTGTTTGGAACTCCAACGCTTATTACAGCGAAGAAACTGCAAGGCTTCTCGCTGGCTTTGTAGATGTCTATTTGCTTGATTTTAAATATGGATTAAACCAGTGTGCCCAACGTATCTCAGATGCTCCTCGCTATTGGGAGGCATGTACACGAAACCATTTGTATGGCAAGAAGTACGGAGAAATAATAATCCGAGTTTTGGTTTTGCCAGAACATCTGGAATGCTGCACCAAGCTGATTTTGAACTGGATTGCCCAGAACCTTGGAGCCTGGGTGAGAACCAACGTCATGTTTCAATATCGCCCAGAATGGAGAGCCGATGAAATAGGAGAATTGCAGAGAAGGCTTACGCGAGGCGAAAAGGAACGAGCCATTCAATTAGCGAAGGAAGCGGGATTAACCAACTTCATAACGTAAATGTTGAAACTGTTAGGTTTAACCAAAAGCTATTTCTCACTCCGTGCACCTTATTCTCGCGGAAAGGCGATTTCAACATGCGGTATTGCCCTGAATGCGGTGGCGAAATGCATTATATGCCGGTAACTAGGCGCTATGTCTGTAAAAGCTGCGGGATTTCGCTTACCCATCAAGAATATATAGAGCTACGGCAACAATTGCGCCCAAGAATAAGGTCAGAAGAGGACCAACGCCAGAAACAACGCAAAGAATACTTGAAGTGGTGGCTAAGCAAGAAAAAATAGCGTTTTAGAAATAGCGCTGAATCGTTTGATTAGGCAATATACTTTTCTACCGAGTTGAAATCGAGGTTAGACTACTTGACATTGGCAAGGAATTCTCCAACATAACATTCTAATACTTCAAGATATAGTTCAGTACTGAATCGTTATGTGCGGCGCATCTTCAAATGAAAATCTCACTGAGCCTCTTTATGTCCTTACTCAATTTGAACAAATTCGTGCCATGGTTGAGTCCGAGTTTAACGTTGAAGAAGGCTTCGTAGAGCGTAATATCCCAACCTTCTACGTGAAGATGCAGGAGGATTCAAAGAAAGCCTTCTTGAGGCTTACCCAGCGAATGGAATCTCTGAAGCTTATTCCAGTTCTTAAAAGGAGAGAGAAAAGAATTGTGCTGCTGGCTATACCGAAACCTTCTACGAAGCCCAGCCAAAACATCATAAATATCGGATTGCTTTTTGCAACTCTCGGAACCGTGTTTCTTTCTGGGTACCTTCAATCTTCAGACATTGCAGGAGCCCTGATGTTTACAGGGGCAATTATGGCGATACTGGGTTCCCATGAGATGGGACACAAACTAGTAGCTGACAAACACGCTGTTGAGGCTACCTACCCCTATTTTATTCCAGGTCTCCCTCCTATTGGCACTTTTGGAGCCGTTATTAAGCAAAAGTCTCTTCCTCCAAACAATGATGCCTTGTTTGATATTGGTTTCGCAGGACCTGTAGCAGGTTTCATAGTAGCTATAATTGCCACTCTTATAGGGGTTCAGTTGTCTGTTGTTATTCCGTCCAGTCAGTTGCCTCCAGACACTCAATTCATTCCAGTGCCTCTCTTGTTTCAGTTCATTACCATATTGTTTCCGCCAAGTGGGATAGGTGATGTGATACAGCTACATCCAGTTGCCTTTGCTGGTTGGGTTGGCATGCTTATAACCATGCTCAATTTAGTGCCTGTGGGCATGTTCGACGGAGGTCATGTCGCTCGAAGTTTGGTTGGAAAAAAAGCACACCAAATCCTTTCATACCTTGGAATTCTTCTTTTGGTTATTATCTGGTATCCAATGGCTTTCCTAGCCCTCCTTTTCGGTCGGTCCCAACATCCGGGTCCACTGGATGACGTTTCACAGCCTACAACTCTCAGAAAGTTAGCCGCCATCGGACTAATCGCCGTTTTTATCCTAAGCGTAATTCCAATATACCCGCTTTTAGGCTAGCAGCTTTTGCAGCCTTAAGTTGTTCGGGATGTTTAATGGCTTCTTCGCCTTTTCCTTTTGGGTTTAGAAGTGTTATGAATAGCATGTTGGACTCTTCGGTAAGTGTTTTGCCAGATGTTAACTTGAGGTTTACGCATCTTCAATGTTGTTTGAGAAGTTCCTTAAGATATGGCGACGAAGACTTTCTTGTTGTCTAACTTGTACTCATGCCAGTCGGCTTTGACTTCTGCTCTATTCTTATGTAAATATACTTTCTTGGTTCGAACAAGCTCTGCCATTTCAGCCAAGTATGGTTCAACCAGTTTCATGCTTTCTTGGTCAAGTTCAGCCAGATGCACGGCTTCCATTATGTCGGTTGGCGTGAACCCTCGCTCTTTCCGCAATGACTGAACTCTGCGGGCTAGGTCTCGCATCAAGCCTTCACCGAGCAACGATTCGTTTCGACGAGTATGAAGCAGTACTTGCAGGTTTCCTTCAGAAGCCGAAGCCCACTCTTTCTCGTCGAAGGCTGCCAATTTCTCAGCGTATTCAACTTGTTTCACGTTGGCAAGTTCCAGAAACACATCTTCCAAACTTTTGAGGGCATCTTGAACCTGTTCAGGTGCCGTTACAACCGCCTTTTGCAACGGCCATCGACGCTTAAGCTGAGCTGATTGCCGAGCAGAATACACTAGAGCGACGCATGTTTGAAGTGTGCCGAAAGCTTGTTCGAGTTTTGTGTCTCGAAGTGCCTCTTCGGGCTGGGGCCAGTCTTTAAAGTTTACGGATTCGGGCGATGAGTGGTCTAGTTCTCTGTAAACTTTTTGATGCATGAATTCGCTGAGGAAAGGAGTTATTGGGTTGAAGAGGAGCACTAGCGTTTTCAGTGTTTGCCAAAGTGTTGCGTAGACTGCGAGACGCCGCTGTAGAGTTTGTGGGTCGTCGCTCCATAGGTCTCGGCGAATCATTGGAACATATTGGCGGCTGACGACGTCAACTACGAATTCTTCGAGTTCTGCGGTGGCCAAGTTGAATTCGCATCTTTCCAGCTTTTCCGTGTAACTCTTCACTGTTTTTTGAAGCCTAGACAATAGCCAGTTGTCAGCTGGTTTTAGAGCCTTGTTCTCTCTCGCCCACTGCAACGTGTGCGCCTTAGGGTTGAAGTTGTCGTATTCGGCGTTTTGCATGAAGAAACGGTGCAGATGATATAGTGTGCCCAACACTTGGTATGGACGCTTCCTCAATTCCTGCAGGTCGAAGTTTATGGTGTCAACAGGAGAGCACTTCCAAAGCGTGTAGAACCTGAAGACATCCGCGGATTGTTTTTCTAAAACTGCATTGGCTTCTAACACGTTGCCCAGGCTCTTGCTCATCTTTCTGCCCTTTGCGTCTTGGGCCAAGCCCTGGTAGAGAAAAGCCTTGTACGGTGCTTCAGCTTTGCCTGTAAGTATGACATGCTCAAGTAGCAACGTGTTTGCCCAGCCCCGGGTTTGATCTATTCCCTCTGTCAGAAAGTCCACTGGAACATACTTTTCAAATTCTTCATCAGTAAAACGTGCGAAGGGACATGCGCCGCTGTTATGCCACGTGTCGAGCACGAAGGGTTCTCGCTTCATTTCGCCGCCGCATTTGTCACACTTCAATGTGAGACGGTCTACCCATGGCTTGTGCAACTCAAAGTCTTCGCTTGGAGGCTCCAACGCCTTCTCCAACAATTCTTTCTTACTTCCCACCAGCGTTTTGTGCTCACAATCTTGACACACCCAAATCGGTAACGGTGCACCCCAGACGCGTTCTCTAGATATGCACCATGGTTTTCCTTCTTTCAGGAAGGAGAGAAAACGGTTCTTTGGGCTTTCGTAGAAGTACTTGACTTTCTCTGCTGCTTCTACGACTCTTTCGTTGACGCGGTTTGTCCAGAGGAAGTATTCTCTTCGGGCTAGCCATATGAGTTTGTGGTGGGAACGCCAACACGTTGGATATTCGTGGCGGACGGTCTCCACCGATAGGAGTAGCCCTTTTTTGCGCAGTATGTCAACCACTTTCGAGTCGGCATCTCTGGCAAATAAGCCAGCGAATTCTCCAGCATCCGCAGTGAATCGACATTCATCGTCGAATGGAACGTATATGGGCACGTTGCGTTTTTGAGCAGCTAAGAAGTCGTCTTCGCCGTTTCCAGGAGCCAAGTGCACCACGCCTGTGGCTGTGCTTACGTCTACAAAGTCTTCGCATACAACTGTGTGAACAAATGGCTGCTGGTCGAGTTCTTTTTGGCGAGGAACCGAATCTTTGAATGGATACTCATATTTGACTCCTTCGAGTTCTTTGCCTGAAACGGTTTCAGTCACTTTGTAATTTTCAACTTGGAGCTTTTGCATGACTGCTTCGACACGTTGTTTCACGAGTATCAATGTTTCGTTGCCAACTCTAACTTTGGCGTATTCCGTCTCGGGATGAACCGCTAGCATCATGTCGGTAACTATTGTGAAGGGCATGGTCGTCCAAACTAGGAAATATTCGTTTTCTGCGTTGCTAACTTTCAGCCTGAAGTAAAGCGATGGGTCTTCTACCTCTTCGTAGCCTAAGCCGACTTCCGCGTTGCTGAGGGATGTTTGACAGTGGGGGCAATAGGCAACTACGTAGTAGCCTTCGCCGAGTAAGCCTTGCTCCCAAGCGCGTTTCAGATATCGCCATTCCCGCTCTATATACTCATCACGATAGGTCCAGTAAGCCTTGTCCTGATTTATGAAAACACCCAGCTTCTGGTCAGCGTTAAACCATTCACGCCAATATTTCATTAGAGTTTTCTTGCATTCAGCTATAAACCGTTCTTCACCAACTTTTTCCAACAATTCCCTTTTGTTTTTTACACCTAGTCTTCTTTCAACTTCCAACTCAACTGGCAAGCCTTGGCAGTCCCAGCCAGCCCAAAAAGGAACAGAGTAGCCCTGCATGCTTTTCCAGCGATAACGAAGGTCTTTCATCACTCGCCCTCTGGCGTGTCCAACGTGGGGAACACCGTTAAGCGTTGGCGGTCCTTCCACGTAGCCTAAAACTCCGAAGTTAGACTTTTCTCTAAGCTTCTCAAGCCTTTCGGCAACTTTGTTGTTCTTCCAGAAATCACGAATCTGCTTTTCCAGTTCAAGCGGGCGATACTCTAAAGTAAGCCATCGACGAGAATCAGCTTTGAATTTGGCGGCCACCTCTCATCTCACACCCGCCATCAACCACAATTACAGATTGATAAATATAACTTTTTTGAAATACAGATTCACATTTCATCGTAGCTCTTCCATTAGCAGCTTATTTTGAATCGTATTTTTTATCATTTTCCTCGTTGCAAGCTTGCATAATCTTGTTTTTTGCTTCTTTGCTATACTGTCTGGAAAAAGGAGATTTTGGGGTTGAAAATGTGGAGAATGCGCGCGCAGAAGTCTAAAGTTTGACCTTTCTTCCGTTAAAGGCTCTCTTAAAATGCCCAAACTCTTCTTTCACTTTGCTCAGCTGTTCACCTGTAAAAACTGGTCCGTCTCGGCATACGCGGAATTTGCCTATTACACATGTTCCACAGATGCCTATGGCGCAGCGCATCAACCGTTCCAGACTTGCTTGAAGAGGCGTTTGGAATCGTTCCGATAATAATAACATCTTATACATCATGCGTTCGGGTCCACAAGTATATATCATGTCAAACTCTTCGTTATTCAAGTATTTCTCTGCAAGGTCAGTAATGACTCCTTCAGAACCGCAACTTCCGTCTTCTGTGGCAACATCAATTCTACCTGCTACCTTTGGTAGAAGAGCCTGAATTCTGTCTCTAGATACCAGTTCATTCTTTGTTTTAGCCCCAAGGAGAAAGGTAACTTTAAAGTTTTCCTCAACGAGGCTTCCAACTAAAGGCATCAAAGCAGTCGTTCCAGTTCCTCCTCCAACAACCATGACTTTGCCTTTACCAATGCGAAAGCCGTTGCCAAAGGGGCCACGTATGCCTATGTAATCGCCAATTTTCCTCTGATGAAGAGTCTTTGTGGCTTCACCAACCTTCTTGACACTTATCGAGCAAGCATGCGGACTTATACCTGACAGGCTCATTGGAACTTCGTCAACATCTGGGATCCAAACCATGATGAACTGTCCAGGCTTAGCCTTAGAGCAGAGATCATCCTTAAAGGTGAACGACTTAACCGTCGGCGTTTCTTGCTGGATGTCTTCGATTTTCACAATTCTTAAGCGATTAGCTGCGGTGAGATAAGCCGACAATCTCCTCTATGCTCCTAAAGCCTTTTCGCTTCAAGTAACTGCTGATTCCTCTTGTGACTGACTTGAAAACGCCCATTCCCTTCGCGGAAATCGCTGTACCTATCTGGACCGCTGAAGCCCCTGCTAACATAAACTCTACTGCATCCCGCCAGCTGGTTACTCCTCCACAACCAACGATTGGAACATCAACCTCACGGTAGATTTCGTACACACATCTAATAGCAATAGGCTTGATGGCAGGTCCAGACAACCCGCCGATCCTGTTTGACAAAATGGGACGAGTTGTTTCAACATCAATAGCCATAGCTCTAACAGTGTTTACAGCAACTAAAGCGTCAGCTCCAGCCTCAACCGCAGCCTTAGCCACCCCCACAATATCAGCCACGTTAGGAGTAAGCTTAACAAAAACCGGTTGCAGAACATTCTTTTTCACTTCTTCCACTACTTCGGCCACTAAGCTAGGGTTTTGCCCAATTTCCGCTCCAGTATCCCTAACATGAGGACAAGATACATTAAGCTCTAAAGCGTCAGCTCCAGCCTCAGCCGCAACTTTGGCTACTTTGACAAATTCCGAGGTTGAAAAACCATATATGCTCACAATAAGCGGTATGGGCGTCTCACTTTGTTTTACTTCTTTAATCTCCTCGCTAAACTCGCTGACACCCGGATTCGGAAGACCAATCGCGTTCAGTAAGCCGCAATCCACCTGCGCCACAGTTGGGTTAGAGTAGCCTTCACGCGGTTTCAAGCCAACGGACTTTGTTACCACTGCGCCAGCCCCCCAAACAGACGCTTCTCTCAATGACGCGCCAGTCATCCCAAGAATTCCAGCTGCCAACATCGTAGGATTAGTAAGTTTCAGTTCAGCGATTTCTATAGCAAGCCGATTACGCATGAGATGTGTACTCCTTTTGAGTGCCAGCGTTACTTACGGTTAACAAGTACGAAGATAATAAATTATGCGCGGGTCTTAGGCTACGGTTCATGGCGATATCGCTGTGAACTTCAATTGTTTGACGCCTTTTTTAATCATGAGTTCTTGGGTTAGCTGCTTGATTTCTTGGGCATTTCCCTTGACCGCTATTATTTCTAGGCATTTGTCTCGCGTTAAATGAACGTGCATGCTGGAGCGGATGGTGTCTTCAAACTTGTGCTGGACATGCATAATCTGGTTAAGCAGCCTAGGCTTATCCACGTAGTAGAGCAGAACGATAGCTCCTATAATTTCTCCAGCTTCCTCGCTCATCCACTTGAACTCGCTGATAAGGCTGCGAAAGGCATCGTGAACAGCCTTAGAACGGCTTTCATAGCCCATGCTTTTCCAAACTTCATCAAACTCGCGCACCAAAGAGGGAGGTAGAGAAACACTGAATCTGACAACACTCTGTTTTCCCGTCAACGTTAAACCACCACGGTAATAGTTAGAAGAAAAGCTTTATAACCATAGTGTTACGAACGTTAAATAACGTAACACTGACGAAGAGGTATGAACCTTGCGACAAGCAAAACTGTTAACATTCGCAGCCTTAATGGCAACAATATCAAACATTCTATCCATAGAGCCACTCGTCATACCAATTCCCGCAGGACCCTTCCCCTCACAAATTCATTTCACCCAACTGCCCATATTCATCAGCGGCATTCTTGCAGGCCCATGGGCTGGAATGCTAACAGGAGCCGTGGGCGGCTTATACATGAGCCTTACAAAGATACCTTTTATTATTGGCGGACTAGCCCTACTTGGATTCTCCGCAGGATTCTTTGCTAAAAGACTAAGGCCATCATTTTCAGGAATTCTCGCATGGGGCGTTCAGGCACCATACGTTATTGCCACCGACTACATTTGGTTCATCAGATTTATGCCTTCACACGTTGCTTTGGCAGCGATTAGCACAATCTTGATAAAGCTAACAGTTGAAGCAGTCATCGCATCGGTTACAGTTGAAATACTAATCCCTTACATTAAACGAGCTGGAATAACATTCAAATAGATTACTTGATGGCAAACTTAGATTTTGGACAGAGTGAAAGCTATTCTATAACCTCTATAGAATCCACTTTTCCGTCTCCGTCAAGGTCGAAGCCTTGAATCACCACAGCGAAATCGTTTTCTCCTTTAAAGTTCTTCAAAGTTTGCTTCCAGAACCTTGCAAGTGCAAGTACACATGCTTTGGTTCCCACCGCTTTGTTTCCAGCCAACACAATAATTCGCTTCTCTTTATTCCAAGGATTCGCGATTCGCGCCACAACTCCAACTGCGTCATCGGTATAAACACTTTGAGTCTTTTGAGAAACCAGACCTCCGAAGAGAAAGCCATGTTTTGAAGGCCTCATGCTGAAACGTATCGGCAAATAATCGTTAATCTCTTTAGTGAGAAGGTTCGTGCCAGGTCCACCAACTAAGAGAAGGTTATTATTCTCCTCTTTTTCAGCTTTTACATCAACATCAAGCTTAATAACGAAATCATCGGGTAACCGCACAAACTGCCCCAGAAATAAAGTTAAATAAGATGCATAGTGGCCGTCTCTAGCTCTTGCCTTAAAAGGACCATGAGGATCCGGACTACCCACCACGATTTTTCCGTCAAAGCTGCCATCTTTTCCTAAAAATGAATGAAAGAACTGTTGCAGCTTTTCGTTCATATACATAAAGGCTGCGGTTTTGACGTTTCGGGAGCCAAATGGCAACTCTATCCCGAAAGCTGGAGACACAGCTCGATAATACTTTGCTGTCGCACCTTTCTTTTCCTCTTCTCTCACAACAGCTATTGCATCTGCCTTCACAAGTTTCCGGATGTGATAATAGACTTTCTGTTCATGCACACCCAGTTTCTTAGCAATTTCCATAGGATACATCTCAGCTTCAGCGAGCATGCCAAGAATCTCCCAGCTCAACTTGCCTAGAACCAACTTCAGCTTTTGCGGATTTTCAAATACAATGATCTCTTTGCCTCTTTGTTGCCTTTCTTCCTCGCTGAGTAGAATCTTCTTTTTCATTATGACTCTTTGTTAGCATAACAAAAATCCTTTATAAAAATTTTATTAAAGGTTACTCGTAAGTTCAGCATCATAGCACGATTAAGGTAAAGTTTTAATTGCAGCAGAGCTTTTGAGCAGAGTTTAATCTGAAATTATCGTTGGTTTTATATCTCTGAATCAGGAGAATGACTTCTGATTCTGATACAAAATGGTGCTGAAGTAATGCTCTTAGAACTATACTATTTGTTCAATTGGATTGTCATGCTTTCATATATGTTCAGGCATTATGTTTTCAGTTTCGCCGCAATGAAGTATCGCTCTGAAGACCCATCTGCTGAGACGGAGACCTTATCCGAGTTACCCTTTGTCTCGATTCTTGTTCCTGCTCATAATGAAGAAAGAGTGATTGGACGTCTGTTGCAAAGGCTTACCGAGTTGACATATCCTACGGAAAAGCATGAGATTATCGTAGTTAATGACCACAGCAAGGATGCTACGGGTCGAATTGCTAAGTCTTATGCCTCGAAGCATCCGAATTTGATAAAGGTTGTTAACCGTGATTTCGGTGGCAATGGCAAGGCTGAGGCTTTAAATATTGGATTGCATTTTGCTAGGGGCAAGTTTATCTGTTGTTTTGATGCAGATTATGTTCCGCAGACGGATATTTTGGAGAAGATGCTTCCGTATTTTTCGGATCCACGGGTTGGTGTAGTTCAAGGCAGAATCTCAGTTTTAAATGAAAAGGAAAGCTGGATAGCAAGGATTGTGGCTTTGGAGCGTATTGGGGGTTATAGGGTTAGTCAGTATGCTCGCGATAAGTTAGGCATGGTTGCTCAATATGCGGGCACGGTTGGGTTAATTAGACGTGATTTGCTTTCGCGTTTTGGCGGGTTTAATCCTCAAATCTTGGCGGAAGATACTGACTTAACTTTTAAGACTAGGTTGGCGGGGTATAGAGTGAAGTATGTCAATTATGTGCAGAGCGGAGAAGAGGCCGTTATTGGGCTACGTCAGTATTGGGGGCAGAGAAGCCGTTGGGCGAAGGGTCATATGCAGTGTGCTTTTGCTCACCTGTTGCCTCTTTTGAGAAGTAAGAGGATGTCGTTGAAGGAGAAGGTTGATGGTTTGATGTTGTTATGTGTCTATTTTATGCCTATTTTGGTTGTGTTAAGTTTGTTTTCTTCGGTTGTGCTGTTTTTGGTCAGGCCTTCTACCTTACTGCCATATTGGCTGGCTTTAGTGATTAGCGTATTTTTCGCTTTGAGCGGGCATATTGCGCCCATCTTAGAGGTTGTCGTTGGTGTGGTTTGTGATCGTCGGAAAAGACTTATTTTGTATACACCTCTGTTGCTTATTGCGTATGGCATTAATATCGCGGTTTGTTGCACAGCATTTTTAGGACTTATTTATGCAAAGTTGGCTGGTAGAAAGGCGAATCATTGGAACAAGACGGTTCATAATGGTAATGGTGAGGTTTTGTTGTGAGATTTGCTGGTTTTTGCCTTCCAGGTGTAAGCATCACTACGAACAACAACAGAGGTGTCCTTACAATTAATGGATATGCGGAAGGACGTGAAATAGACATATGACTGAAAAGGCGCGGTCCCTTGAAAGAAAATTCTACGAAAGGGCCCCTGCCTTAGTTGCGAAAGACTTGCTTGGAAAGATTTTGGTGAGAAAAGTCAGCTCTAAAATTTTGTCTGGAAAGATCGTTGAAACTGAAGCTTATTATGGAGGGCGAGATCCAGCTTCTCGAGCCTTTAAAGGGAGAATGAAGTTTAATGAGTTGATGTTTGCTGAGTCGGGAAGAACTTTCATTTATATGGTTCATGCCAATTGGCTTCTAAATATAGTAGCTCATTTGAAAGGAGAGGTCGGAGCTATCTTGATAAGAGCTATTGAACCTATTCAAGGAGTCGAAGTTATGGTTAAGAATAGGAAATTGGAGAATTTTCGCAATTTAACTAATGGCCCAGGAAAGCTAACGAAGGCTCTAGCCATAACAAAGGAGTTGAATGGAGTCGATGTTACTAACAGAAAAAGCGAGTTGACAGTGATAGAAGCAACGGAAGAAGAATTTGAGATTGCTTCTTCTCATAGAATTGGGGTAAGAAGGGATTTACCTCAAGAACTGAGGTTTTTTGTAAAATGTAATAAATTTGTTTCAAGAGCGCCTAAAAGATAAATGGTGAAATCAGACGTAATTACCGCGCGCGCCAGACCAAGAATGGAAACGACTGCAAGCTTGGAAGACTCGAAGAACAAATATGCCTGTTAACTTTCACAAATGGTTCTTAATGTCAGTACTTGAGGGTGCGAATGAACTTCTCAAGAATTCTAAATGTCAGTCCCCAAATGATGTTGTTCCCAATGATATAAGTGGGGAACTCCCCGAAACTTAATTTGACGGTGCCTTTATGCTGGGCAAGCTCTTTTAGTGAAACCCATGCAAATCTTTCTAGTTCTTCGTTTAATCTGATTGATGGTTCATGCTCAAGGAGGACGGCGAAGGGAAGGATTTTCATTTCAGGTCTTTGTGTGGATCTTAGGGCTTCCATTGCCCCAAGAAACCGACAACGATCAAGGAGATTTATGTTGGTCTCTTCAAAGGTTTCTCTAACGACAGTCTCCTTCAAATTCTGGTCCTTTGCATCACGTTTTCCTTCAGGGAGAGCCATTTGTCCGGACCATGGATCAATGGGGTTCTTGGTTCTCTTCACAATTAAGATTTTGAGATCTTTGTCCGAGAGTTTCAGCAATAGAGTGACTGCGGCGTCAGCAGACTGCCTTTCTGATACTGGTTTTAACACTTTTCGAAGATTTTCGATGTTGTCGACATAGCTCAACTTGGACGCCTCTAAGCTGCATAACTATCCTTTGCAAGAATGCCGCTTTTATGTTGGCGATAGAGACTTAAGTAGGCTTTTGACTGGAGTGTTTTATTTGTATTCGCATTCGAGTGAAGAACTCAGTTAAGTCAATGTTTCCTCCACTGATTATTATCCCTGCTTTCTTGGATTCTAAGTCTGTTTGGCTAGACAATACTCCTGCCAGTGAGACAGCGCCTGAAGGTTCAACTACCATCTTCATTCGTTCCCAGATGAACTGCATCGCGTCTGCAATTTCTTGTTCAGAGACAGTTATTATCTGATCAACCTTTTCACTTATTATCCTAAATGTGTGGTTTCCAAGTGAAGTCCTTAAACCATCTGCTATCGTATTTGGGTTGCTCACTGGAATGATCCTTCCTGCCTTAAATGACTGGTAAGCGTCATCTGCGTTTTTGGGTTCGACGCCAATAACTCTGCATGATGGACACAAACCCTTGGTTGCAATCGCTGTTCCGCTAAGTAGCCCACCTCCACCTACCGGACAAAAGACGTAGTCGAGCTTACCTATTTCTTTGATTAATTCATAAGCGGCGGTTCCGGCACCAGCGATAACCTTGAGGTCGTTATAGGGGTGTATGAAGGTGTAACCGTGTTTTTCGATGAGGGTCTTAACGGTTTTCTCTCTATCTGTTGGTTGAGAGCCGCAGACAACTATTTCCGCCCCGTAACCTTTGGTTGCAGTTATTTTCACTGGCGGAGCATTTTCGGGCATAACAGCTACTGCTTCAATTCCTTGAAGTGTAGCAGCTAAAGCAAGGGCTTGTGCGTGGTTTCCAGAGGAATGGGTTATTACTCCCTTCATCTTCTGTTCTGGAGACAATTGTGACAAGGCGTTGAAGGCTCCCCTGAATTTGAAAGTTCCAGTTTTCTGAAAATTCTCGCATTTGAAGAAACATTCGCTGCTGGTTGTTCTATCAATGGTAGAGGAAGTCATTATGGGAGTGGGACTAATGACTTCTCTTATTCGCTCATAAGCTTTTTCTACTTTCTGGAACATTTAAACCGAGAAAGAATCTTTTAGCTACTATAAAAGCTAATGGGCATCCGCAGGGCCAATCAAGGAAATGGCAGCAAAGTACCGATAAACCAGTAGTAAAAAGCTATCGCAGAAGCCATCGCCGTAAGAATGACAGCTAACACGAGTCCATATTCCTTAAACCATTTGCCCACAACAGTAATTTCCTTTCCTAGCGTGCGCGTTCGGCGTGTTCGTCTTTTTTTGCGCGTGACTCATCATGTTATCTCTAAAAACATTTTCTTTAAGTATGATCTTCCGAAAACCATCATATCTTGCGTGTGCACACACGCGTGCCTTAAGTCTTGATCAGGATTCTGAATTCATAATTGATTTATCATTCCTATGTCAAAATCAGGACAAGCTATGAAACACAAAGGGAAGTTGTTTAGCTTGGCTAAAGTTTCTGAACCGAAGTGGCTCACGTCGGATGTCAAAGAAGTCTTTGATTATGAGGTTCGGACATTGCCGGGTGGGTTGCGATTAACTAAACTTACCTCGAAACGGAAGAAGCTTTAGTTTTCAGACAAACAAAGAGACGCGCGCGCAAGATTTAATAGGCCCTATATTTGTGTCCTAATAGAGTTTTTTTGACCTGCTACTTGTTGTTTTTAGTGGCAGTCTATTTTGGAAAGATTTCTTTTGTGGTTTTTCTTATGGCTTGTTTAGTTTTTGTAGGCGGTCCTCCTTTAATATGTAGCTTTGGTTGGTTGGTAGTTTTTCTTATAGGTCTGTTGTGGTCAGTAGGGATGGTTGTGCCTTTTTCTTTGTTGGTTTTCTTGAGTCGCGCGCGCGTTTTGAGCCTTGGATTTTTCTCCTTAGATTATTAATGGCTCGGTTGAACATGGCGAATACAATTCTACATGGAGTATTGTTGCACCAGTGTTGTTCAAGAATCTACAATTCGGACAGGAGTTACATATGTTAGATTCATTAAGTCTATATGCTGGCAACTCCGTTAAGTTTTTCAGGGGAACTCATGATTTCATTCGAAATCTCCCTAATAGACATCGTTCTTGCAATGGCAATAATCATACTTCTACTAGTTCACATGGGAGGAGCACGCACAGAACATACCACGGGTCCAGAGCTATCGCAAAAGAATTGGAAAGAGGATATCATCAGTCCAGTTAGAAAGGGAAAAGAGGAAAGTCTAAGAAGAATCAAGAAGAGGAAAGAGTTCTCCTTTGCTCCTTCACCTGAAGGCTTCGTGAAGTGCCCAAATCACTTCGGCTATTTAAAAACGCTTTCGCTGGGAAACTCTGCCCCAGAAGAGTGCTACAGTTGTTCTCGAATGATGCAGTGTTTGCTTTCGAATGAAGATCGTGGGGAACCTAAAAATAGCATGATTTCTTAGCGTAGATGAGACAGCAAAAACAGGGCTAGAACTTTTCTTGCGCGCGTTTTTTCTATACTCGGCTTTAACAGTTAGCTTTTTTTGGGTTTTCACATATTTTTTGTTCAGGATCAACATTTAAATAGATTTTTGCAGAAAGGGTTGAACCAGGGAGCGCGAATAGAGAATTTGCAGGAAGGATTATGTGCAGCTATCCAGATTATCTGAACTGAAGGTTGATGCACCAAGGAGAATTGGG
>JAUWZP010000042.1 GCA_030615265.1 Candidatus Bathyarchaeota archaeon | reverse complement strand
TAGCGTATTGTTCTGGGTGGCTGAGGTTTAGGTGGCGCACCAATGTTAACCTGATTACCGTTGGACACTTGAAACTTTGCAGCAGAGATAAGGTTTCGTTTAGTCTTTCCCAAGCTTTTGGAATGTGGGGTCGACAGGTTTCAGCGAAAGTCTTCTTATCGTAGGCGTACACAGAAATGTAAAGCTGTGTAGGTTCAGTGCCGAGTTGGGTTAATGCTTCTGGGATAGTTCCATTTGAGACAAGAAACGTGGTGAAGCCGCGTCTGTGAAAACTCTCTATTAATTCACCGAGATGCGGATAAAGCGTGGGTTCGCCTGTTAAACTTATAGCTGCATGCTTAGGGGTCAAAGCTTCTCTAAGCTTTTTCCTGTCAGTTTTGGGATTAGACTTGTATCCACTTAAAATGTCCATCTGGGCTTTGGTACATCCTTCAACAATCTCTTCGGGGTCGTCCCATCTGTTTAAGCCCATTTCATCCCATTTGAGCGCTATGTCTCCGCTTTGAATTCGCCAGCAAAAACGGCACCTCATGTTACAGTAGAGCACAGTCGGCGTCATCTGAACGCACTGATGGCTCTTTATGCCATAAAACTTCTGCTTATAGCACGGGCGATTGTGAACAAGCGATTCGTAAAACCATCTGCAACGCTTAACCGCTGAATGTTGCCCAACCAGATGATACTTCTGATTCTTCAGCAACCGCAGAAGTTCGGTGGAAATCGATGTTTGCAAGCCGCAACACCCATGTCTCTTCTCTTCATACACAGCATTTTATTCGCTTAAAAGTGGCTGTCTACACCTGCGCGGGAACATCATCTGCAATTCAGCTTGTCCGAGTGTGCTCATCCAGCCACAGTACGTAACGGATAGCTTTTTATGGCACTTAAACCTTGACGTTTAAAAGCCATAATGATGAAAAAAGCAACCAAACGCTAATCCTTCAACTTAAAATTCGGAGGCTACCTATTGGGAGAAAAAGGAAAAACAGACGTGGGCACAGCATCCCGCGTTAAAAAACTGATTTTGAGAATAGAAACGCTAAGGAAAATCACACAGCTTGGCTTCTTCGTTCTTTTTAACGCTGTTGTTTTCGGTCTGGGGCCATGGCCAATCCTTCTTCCAATCATTGGGTTGCTGGGCACTCCTTCTAATACTGTTGGAGACGCTCTAGGTGCATTACAGCTTATGCTCTTTGAGGTTACCTTTCCTTGGCTTGCCTTAGCCTCAATCTTTGTTGCAGCCATATTTCTAGGCAGAGCCCTATGCGGTTGGGTTTGTCCTTTCGGCTTTGCTCAAGACTTGTTGACTTATGTGAAGAAGCGGCACACGGAGGTTACGCCTAGAACACATAAGGATTTGGTGAAAGTCAAATACATAGTTTTGGCAATCGTCCTATTTGTCAGCGGAACTATGGCGATCTCTCTAGCTACCGGTGCAGGCGAAAGCTACAAAGGGGCTTTAGGCGTCTTTGCGCAGGCACCTTTCAATACAGTAAGTCCAGCTGACACCCTTTTCGCTGTCACGCCGAGAATTGCACTGGAAATTCGCTACGGAATTCCTCAGCTACTGGAAATATCAGCGGATGAAGCCTATGGTAGTATTGGCAACGCGATTTCCTCGTTGCAGCCGCTTTTGTTGGTTAGACTTGTCATAATGGGATTCATTATCGGCCTAGCAGTGTATGTGCCTCGTGGCTGGTGTCGTTACTTGTGTCCTCAAGGAGCTTTTTCCGCTCTGTTTAGCAGATTTAGTTTTCTGGGGTTGCGAAGGGACCCTGTCAGATGTACAAAGGCGGGCTGCCGAGACTGTGTGCAAGTGTGCCCTACTTTGGTTCCAATTCTTGATTTACCTTGGGAGAAGTTTGCTCATCCAGAGTGTATCTACTGCCTAAAATGTGTGGATGCATGCTCAACTAAAGCCATTAAGCCGAAATTCCCTTGAGGCACGTTTTTAAGCAGCTATAGCTTTTTTCTCGTTTTTCCAATGCAGCATCCTAAGCGCTTTTTCTTTTGGCACCCAGATGTAGCCGGAAACCTCGCTTGTTTGAAGTCTGATGCGTTCATGCTGATTTGCCCTTACCTTATAGCTGGAAACCATATGGTTCACGTTTCTGAAAGTGAATTGGTAACTGTAAACTTTTTCTAGAATTTCCACGTCTTCTAAGCCGACTTCTTCAAAAATCTCTCGTTTAAGGGCTTCAACTTCGGTTTCTCCAGTTTTCACTCCCCCCTTAAGCAGTCTCCAACGATACTTTCGAGTGGAAAACTCCAGCTTTTTCACAAGTAAAAACTTCTCATCTCCATGAGAATTACCGAAGATGACTGCTTGGACATCTCTCCTTATCCTCATCGCATGCACCCTTTTTTAGCGCTCTCTGCCTCAGACTGTTATTTCTGATGTAAATACTGGGAACCTCATATTTTAGTTCTTTTTCAGTCCACATGTCAACCTTACACCAAGGATTACAACAATGATTGAACAAAAACGCAAAAGAAGACTCGTCGGTTTTTCTACCTTCTTTGGCTTAGATTTTGATGAAGAAAGACTGATCAAACAAGAGCTCATAGGAGGCAATTCAGCAAGCGAAAATCGAAGGATTGGGGGAGCAACCTGCTCACCAGAATAGTTGTCGAGAAAGCGAAAGAAGACGGTCGAAAATCGGAAAAGAATAAAGAAAAATAGGATAAAAAAGAGAAAAAAGTTCCCCAATGCGGAAAGCTGAATGGTTTATGATTCTGAAAAACGGCTTTCGCCCGATTTTCTACGCGTAGACGTGAGATTGAAATGTAACTCTATTCTCGCTTTTAAGTTTCACCGTTGAAAAAATGTCACAGTTTTTTTACTAATGCCAACAACAAATAGGATTTGAATGATATTCTTATAGTAATTACTTAAATAACGTAAAGCTGAATTGTATCTAGGGACCTAAGTTGAGTGAAACCAGTGGAGAAGAAAACGCGGCGTATCCACCGCCATTGTTGCCAAGACGTCCAGGAAGACCCCAAGAGCGAAGGTGGCCTTCACCAACACCGATGCCTCTAGTTCCAGCAGAGGATGCTGGCAAAGTGCTTAAACAGATATTGGATAGACTTGACGCTATTGAGAAAAGACTGGAGAAAATAGAGAACATATTAACTAAAAGACATCCGATTACATAAAGGAATTAACCTTGTTCTGGCGAGGATAGTTGCTTTTCAGCTTAGATTAGGAGATGCCATTTTCTGATATGTCTCCCTCTGATTGGCACAGGTCTATGACATTTAGGGCATTTTTTGTCTTCGGTGACTTTGTATTGCACAATCGCGTAGCCGCGTCTCTGTATAAGCTTCTCCCCACAGTTTGGACAGTAAGTGTTTTCACATTTGTGGCCGTGAACGTTTCCCAAGTAAGGATAGAGAACCCCCGCTTCTTTCGCCATGGCATACGCCTTTTCTAGGGTTTCAACCTTTGTCGACGGATTGTGAAACTTGTACGCCGGATAATAACGTGTAAAATGCAGTGGAGTTTCCTGTCCAACAGCTTTAAGATGCTTCTTTATGATCCACCGTAAGCATTCTTCATCGTCATTGACATTGGTGACAATCAGATTTACAATCTCCACGTGAAAACCCATCTTTTTGGCTTCACGAGCCTTTTTCCAAACCTTTTCAACGTCCGCTCCGCCACAGTATTTCTTGTAGGTTTCTTTGTCGCCTTTAACATCGATTTTGAGTCCATCCATGCCCGATTCTTTAAGCAGTTTAAGCGCTTCAGTTGTCATGTAACCGTTCGAAACATAACAACCATAAAGCTCTTGTTTATGCGCCAATTTGGAAAGCGGTAGCACCCATTCAGTTAGCAAGGTCGGCTCTTGAAAGCTGCCGCATAAGCCCTCATCGCCAAAACGCTTCGCCATCTGCACAACTTTTTCTGGAGCATAAGAACCCACGTTTGCTGGATTTGGCGCAGTCTTTGATAGACGATGGTTCTGACACCAGATGCAGTCGAAGTTACATGACCAAGTGGAAAACGTGAGCGCTGTTGAGCCAGGCCAATAGTGGAAGAAAGGCTTGATCTCAATAGGTCGACTTTCTATTGCGCTTAGGTTTCCGTAAACAAGCGTATACAGCGAGCCGTCAATGTTCAACCGTGTTTTGCATACACCCTTGTTGCTAGGAAGGATTACACATCTTCTTTCGCATAGGCTACATTTCACCTTGTTTCTTCTAAGCTTCTTATACAACAAGGCTTCACGAACAGTGGAATGTCGCAGCAATTCGTGCACTGGGGACACTTCTACTAGAAAATGTTTGAGAGCCACATTAACTTTTCACTTTAGCTATCTGGGTTTAGGCTTTCCAGACCTATTGTGTAACAACAATCTTTTCGTTGACGACACAAATCAGATGTCTCTCATATAATCCTCTAGTTTTTATGTTAAGATATGAGCGCCTATCATACCGTGACGGATTTGGTGGCATCTGCCACTCTCCTTAAACATTCCAGAGCGCATTCATAAGTGGGGAAACTCTTAAGCCCGCATTCAGGTTCACCGTACGCGATTCTGTTTGCGCCGAAATTTTCAATCACTTTAGTCAATTGTTTCCGCATTGAATCGGTGCTTTCCAAGAAGATCAGGGGGTTCACTTTTTCCTCTTTGATGTCTGTCCATGTTTCACCGATTTTCTCATTTATTGCCGTCTCACTTATTTTCGGCTGAGAACTGGCAACCAGATAATTTCGGATTAATTGGTCAAAATCTGTGACAGTTATGCTTGCGTTCAAAAATTTGTCTGTAGATTCCAAGAGTTGCTTGGTTCTTTTGGCTTTATAAATTGGGTCGTTCATGTGAACCTCTATTATGTCTAAGGATTTGATCTCCCAGAAAAGTTCATCTCGTGTATTGTGAATGTGCAGGCAGGTTTGGACACCTTCTGAGCTGGCTTTTTCAAGAATTAGCTTCCAAGCCTTGAGAAGGTTTTCTCTTGCCTCTGAACCCCTGTCTATTAATGGGTCGTCTACTAATCCGAAAACCGGTTCATCTAATGCAACCAAGCTTACGCTTCCATATTTGCTGCTGAAAATATTGCTCTCTAAAATCTGCGCAAGTATGCCGCCGAGCCTGCTGAAAATTCCTTTGTCTTTGTAGAGGAACTGCGAAGCCAACGTGTAGGGGCCAGTTATGCAGATCCTAACCTTGAAAGCGCGGCCAAGTTTGTCATAAAAATCCTTAGAATGTGTTCTGATAGCTTCTACTTCGGGCAAAACACCTTTTCCGCTTCGTAGAGAGAGCAGACCTGTTTCCATATAGCCTCCTTTAACTTTCTCCACTCCATCAATCATTGACAAAAACATGTTGCTCATATCTCGAAACTGAGGATAATTAGGAAACAAAATGCCCGCTTCCATCTTATGCAGAAAACCTTCAACAATTCTCTCCTCAAAATACTGAGCCCTCGAATCTTCAGTTAAATATCCATAACAGTTTGCGCCTTCCAAAAACTTGTTAAAATCACCGGCAAAGGGCAAACTGCCGAGATCGCATGATTCAACCATGAGAGCATTTCGCCACCGTTTCATCAAGTTTCAGTGAAAACAATCTAAAAAGAGTTCCCATCTCCACGCGTGTTTGCAAGTATCTCATCTAATGTTGATTGTGCCCTAATATCTTTTGGTTCGAAAATAGGGCTATAAGTCGCCTGCAGTTTTCGGAGAAACTCTAGCTGTTGTTGAACCTTTTTTCCATCGCTTTTTGGTGTCTCTAGCACTTTTGGGGTATCGCGGAATCTTGGGTCTCTAACGAGAGCATGAAACATTTGCAGTCCCAATTTTCCTTCTCCGATAGATGCATGACGGTCAACATTAGATCCCAGCCTGTTTTTGGAATCGTTTAGATGAACTACTTTGAGTTTATCTAATCCTATTATGCCGTCAAACTTTTTCAAGACTTTTTCATATCCGCGGTAGCCACGGATATCGTATCCGGCAGCAAAAACATGGCATGTATCAAAACAAACACCCAGAAAGCGCTTTTTTCTGGCTTTTTCCAAAATGTAAGCTATCTCCTCGAAACGAGACCCTACAGCCGTTCCCTGGCCAGCTGTAGTCTCTAAAAGAATCATTGCAGTCGAATCATTAACATTATCCAAAACATCGTTCAAGGCCCCAATTATCCGCTCGATCCCGTTCTTTTTATCTAGGCTACGGTAGTATCCAGGATGCAACACCAAAAACTGGATTCCCAGTTTATTAGCTCGTGACAATTCAGTAGATAGTCTATCTTTTGATTTCTGCCGGATACTATCAACTGGTGAGGCTAAATTTACCAAGAGCGGAGCATGTGCGATCACTTGCTTAACATGACTTTCCTGCCATGATGACTTAAAATTAGAAATTTCTTCAGGTGATAGATCCGGTACGTTCCATCTACGTGATAGTGTGATATAGGTTTGTGCACATTCACAGCGCCACTCCTCTGCATATCTGAATAGTGTTGCTAGTCCGCCCCGCGAGGGATGTGCAGGCACGTTAGACCCGAGCATAATTGGAACCCACTGTTTTTTCATGACTGAACATTTTTTTCAATTCTTTCTTCATATAGTTCTCGTCTTAACCTTGAACTCTAACGCCTAATTTGTCT
This sequence comes from Candidatus Bathyarchaeota archaeon, assembly GCA_030615265.1. Classification (GTDB taxonomy): domain Archaea; phylum Thermoproteota; class Bathyarchaeia; order Bathyarchaeales; family Bathyarchaeaceae. The sequence goes on along the minus strand of JAUWZP010000042.1, from coordinate 10,718 downwards.
TGAAGTGTTCCCAACCCCTAGGCTCGATCGGGATTCTTTTCCCTTTTTCTTCAACAAGAAGTGTTCTCTCTTTAGTGACTAAGCCAATTTTGATTAGTGACGCTGCCTTCTCTGCTTTTTCCCATAATTTGGGCTTAACTGTGACAACGAGTTCGTACTCTTCCCCGCCGTAAAGACACAGTTCAACAGGGTCCAAGCCACGCTTTTCTGCAAATTTTCTTGCCTCATCTGCGACTGGAAGATTGTCTATGAGGAAGCCAACGTTGCTGGCTTTAGAGATTTCGTGTAGGCTCCACGCGAGTCCATCGCTGGAATCAATAGACGCTGTTATAGCGCCTGTCTGAGCAAGCGCTAAGCCCTCTTTCAACCGAGCACGAGGCGACAAAACGGCATCGACAAGCGTTTTCCTCAACTTTGAAGACACTGAAAGGTGTTGAAGCAGAATTTTTAAGCCAGCAACTGTCTTGCCGAAACTTCCTGTAGTCGCCACGATGTCGCCTGGTTTGGCGCCGCTGCGTAGCATAAGCCTTTCTCTCTCAATAATTCCCAAAGCAGTACAGTTGATGATGAGGTCAGATGCCTCGTTAGTGTCTCCGCCCAGAATGTAGGCGCTGTATTCGCGTGCTCCAGCGTTTAAGCCTTTTCCAATCTGTTTAACGTCTGTCTTTGTGAAGCTTCGTGGGAGGCCAATTGACGCAAGCAAAGCGATGGGTTTGACTCCCTTCGCGGCTAGGTCGCTTATGTTCATAACGACAGCTTTGCGGGCGGCTTGCCGAAGACTCATATCAGGCGGCACATCGGTTTTGCCAACAAGCATGTCGGTCTTTATAACCGCGAGTTTTCCATGTCCGATGTCGACGGCTGAAACGTCATCGCCAAAGGGAACGGGCATTTTTGGCATAGGCTCCAAACATCTCAGAATGATTTCAATTATTTTGTGCTCACCGAGCTCTTTAACTAAGTTCAAGTGTCACCCTCGATTCATAAGACAGATCGAACATCTTAAAAATATGCGCCCCATTTTCATCTCTTGACCACGGTTGTGCCCCGGTGGCTCAGCGGTAGAGCAGCAGCCTCGTAAGTTGCGGGTCGCGGGTTCAAATCCCGCCCGGGGCTCTTCTTTTTGTATGGAGATTGATGAAAGCTGGGCTCTTATAGATGAAAACTTTTTTAGTGGTTTAAGGCTACACTATGCGCTGATTGGAGGAGTTGTGTTGCCTTTCCTTCCTTTGCTTCTAGAGTGGGCTTTCTTGTTGATTCTATTGATAATTGGCATCCTGATAATACTGTTTATTGCAAAGGTTCTGTTTTTCTTTCTGCCAGCTGCGATTGTTGCCCTAATAGTGTGGTTAATCACGCATGACAAAACATTGACTGGTATTGCCTTCCTTCTTATAGCCGCCATTTCCATCGCAAAACGTAAATGAAACGCTGTTTGGTGAAGATTGTAGAAGTTTGTGGACCCGGTTAATGAGGAGAGCGACCAAGACCAGAGAAGGTATGTGGAAAATGGATTTGATTCAGGTTTTAATTCTTGCAATAGTTCAAGGCGTCACCGAGTGGCTGCCAGTTTCCAGTTCGGGGCACCTAGTTATCGTGCAAAGCTATTTCGGTCTCGCGCCTCCAGTGATTTTCGATGTGATGTTACATGTTGGAACCTTGCTTGTGGTTTTGATTGTATTTTGGAGAGACCTCGCTGGAATATTAAAGGCTGTGGCTCAACTAGACTTCGCTTCAGAGGAGGGAAAACTCGCCGTATTCATAGTTGTTGGAAACATTCCCACAGCCATAATCGGTTTTGCTTTCCGAGACGTTTTCAAATCTTTCTTTTACAATCCGTTAGCAGTTGGCATAGCGTTACTAGGGACAGGAGGTATTCTCTATGTTTCCAAGTATGGAAAAAACGGCAAAAGACTGAGCTATTCAGGTGCCTTTCTGATAGGGGTTGCCCAAGGAATAGCCATAATTCCAGGCGTTTCGAGAAGCGGTGTCACTATAGCCACTGGCTTGCTGAGCAAACTACGGAAGGAAACGGTTTTCAAATTCTCTTTTTTGCTTTCCATTCCAACAGTGATTGGAGCTGTGATTGCTGAATCAGGTAATATGTTTCTTGTGGAAATTGACGGATTAACCATGGTTCTCGGCGTAATTGTTTCAATGATTGTTGGTTACGTGGCTCTGAAACTCTTGTTAAGGTTTCTTCTGAAAGAGAGGTTTCACCTGTTTGCGTTTTACTGCTGGCTATTAGGAACTGCAATAGTAGCCATAACAATAATGGGTTAAGCTGTGTACGCTAAAAGTGCATGCATGCAATCTTCTGTTTCTAAGCACGCTTTACGGAAGTCACTAAGTAGTGGTACGGTTTTATTAGAGAGATGTCTTTGACTTCAAACCCCATTTTTTCAACGATTTCCCTCGTTTGATCTGGCGTCAGGCGCTCCCAAATTGGTGGACCAAATTCTGAGGGGCTTTCCTCCTTTTTCCATTCTAAAACGGCTAAAACGCCCTGTGGCTTTAGAAAACGGCAAATTTCTTTTACGGTTGCATAGCTGTCTAATTCATGTAACACGCTTGCCATAAATGCAAGGTCAACACTTTCGTTTGGCAGAGGAATATTCTCTTCGGTTGAAACCAATGTTTCGACATTCTTGATTTTCAGTTTTTGAATTTTCTCGTTCAGTATGGCAATCATCTTTTCTTGAATGTCAATTGCGAAAACTTTGCCTTTGTCACCAACTATCTTAGCCATTGGAATTGTAAAAAATCCAGTGCCGCATCCAACATCAGCAACTTTCATCTGAGGCTTCACTTGTATACGCTTCAAGATGTTTTCTGGATTCAAAAATACGCGACGTTGAGGACTATCCAAAAAATCAGCATGCTTAACATCAAATTTATGCCTTGCTGTCAATGATTATTCCCATGAAACATCTACGAAGGAAGCATTAATATAAATTTAGCAATAAGTCCTCAGGTTTCAATGTTTTTTGATTTGTGGTGCGGGGGGCGGGATTTGAACCCGCGGAGGCCTACGCCAGAGGATCTTAAGTCCTCCCCCTTATCTTAGAGGTCTTCGTTTAGTTTCTGGCCCACTATTTAGACCTGGCTCGGGTACCCCCGCCCGTTCAGTTTTGAGGTCACTGGCTCATTTATTAAATGTTTTGAAGTTGTTTTTTCTATTTTTCTTTTTGCACTAGATTTCTTGAGAGCCATTCGGCCTACTCTATTTGAGGCTGGATTAGCGACGGCGTGAAACCCTAGATTCTCTATGAGAACGTTGGAAAATGTAGAAAATCATTGTGACACTGCCAAGGCAAATAGATGAATACTCTAAATTGCTTGAAAATTCTGGGGCTACAGTTATAACAGCCAACTCATTAAGAAATTTGTTGACGGGTGGAGTTGGGCGGGTATAGAAAGTCGATTGAAACTTTCTCCCGAAGCCCAGCCAGGATAGGGCGCAAGCCCCCTAAGCTTGTGGTCGTGGGTTCGAATCCCACCCCGCCCGCCATAGACAATAATAGACTCAATTCAGACTTTGTTACTTCCAGAGATTACTTCCATTTACTTCCAACCTCTATTGATTGGGAAGACTTCAAGGAATATTTGAATAAAGTCTACAGAGCTAATTGGAGTAAGCAATGTTTCTGTTATGCTAGAAAATATTACAGCTTCTTAGAGAATCCCTCCAAGTTAGAAACATTCAATGGCTATACAAAGAACAATATTCGTAAAGCCCTAATAGCTCTCTCAAAATACTTAGGAATCTATAGACAGTTTAAAGCTAGAATGGAAGACTATGGAATTAAATGGAGTAGATCAACCTCTATTGATGCATTCTTTAGAATGATTAACAACAAGAACAACGATGTTATAAAATGGTTAGAAGAAAACACAAAGCTCTTAGACCGTAATTGCTCAACCTATCTTAAGTTTGTTCTAGTATCTGGATTAAGGACACATGAAGCCATAGATTCTTTCAACCTCATAATAAAACTAAATGCAGAAGGAAAACTTGGTGAATATTACAAAGAAGAATGTCAAACGCTAGAACATTTCAGATATCCCAAACTATTCTTTAGAAACACTAAGAACTGCTTTGTAACCATGATACCTAAAGCTATCATAAAGGAAATAACAGAATGTACCTTAGTAACTTATGAAACTATCAGAAAAAGACTACAGAGAAAAAAGAAATCAATGAGAACAAATGAGTTAAGAGATTACTATGCAACCTTTATGGTTAGACATGGATTGATTAAAGAAGAGGTAGACTTACTTCAAGGAAGGATAGGCAAGTCTATCTTTGTAAGACATTACTTTAGTCCAGCAATAAACGAATTAAGAAACAGAGTATTCAATGCCTTAAGCGAATTACAAAAAGCTATACCTAAAAGAGAAGGTTAATCTTCTCTATCCTCTATCTTTTTATCATGCATGCATGCAAGAAGATTTTCTTCTCGAACTCCTTTCTCTCTCTTTAGTTCGTCTAACCTTCCCTTCATCTTTTATAGGGGGGATGACAAGTTGTTTGAGTAGGTTTTAATGCTTTATGGAACATTCTTCTATATGTGGACTTTGAGTTATCTAGGCTTGGATGAAATAGAACTATTCTCAAAGTATTAATGCAACTTGAAATGAAATAATGAGAAGTGTGCAAGAATTAACTTTTAAACAACCATTCAAAGGCTTAATAATTATCCAAGGCTATAAGATTATGCCACACATAGATATAGAGTTGTGAGATGATAGACTTTTGTCAATGATGAAGAAAATTGCCCTATTACTTGCATTTATGTTGTTGGTACTGATCTTCACAGCATTTTACGTCTTTGTCCGTCATGAAGAAAATTATGTGCAAGTCATTTCTGCTTTCCTCGTCATAGGTGCATTTTGGTATTTTATGAGATATTTGGGACGTAAAAGACAACGAATAAGCTCAAACGAATAATGCATGCATGCACACCTAAACAAGAGCAGTATAGAAGACTTTTCCATAAACCCCTAATGCAACTTGAAATGACTGTTAAAGTGAGATGTATGGAAAAGTTGCAGTCATGACAGTGATTGTTGATGGCATTTCCACGACAAGAATTTAAGTAGATTTGAGTTCTTCTTAGTATTGTGAGAGTATTGGTCTCTTATTCTTCCCTAACGTTGTTTGCAATGAGCTGTTCAACTCTAGCTTTAGCTGTACTCTTCCGCTTGAAACATCGAAGAGTAAATAGTCTACTTGAGAACTTGTCGGCTAGTGTTTCTGATAGGACTTTTAACGTTTTCAATCCCTATCCTAAGAGCAGAAAAATGATTCACAGCTTTTTAACTGTGTTGAACATAATCACAGTTCTGGCTCCCTGGTTTCTAGCTCCCCTCGTGTTGAAAATTTATGGCATGTCACCTGGTGGTTTTTGGAGTTTTATCTTGCTATTCTTCTGCTTACATTTGATGTTTATGGATCTTGCATCCGATATCTATCAGACTTCCAAGAATTTCTTCAAGGCGGTTCATGATAAAGCTGATTGGGGAGTCGGGGACTTGGAGGTTATTCAAAGATTGAAAAGAATCATGCCAAGACTAAGCAACTATTACCTTGTTCTCTCAATTCTCTTCTTGATGTTTGCAGTGACGTTGGACCATATCTGGTCTTCATTGTTATGGCTTCTCTTCCAGCCTATTGGTCTAATACTTGAAGTCAGCAAAGCGACTGGAGTCATAGGTTGGGAGGTAGCGGGGATACTATTTGCTGTAATGTTAGTTTTTGGTATTACTTTGTCTTGGAAGATTAAAAACATAGTTTTAAGTTACATAATGGGACCTTCCAATCTTGAAAGCTCTGAAATCAAACATGCAATAAAATAAGTTTCAAGCAGTTGGCTTCTTCCTTCCTCATAGCAACACTAGGAATGTTTTAGTAGTTTCATTTGTATGATTCCTTTGAACTTCCTCCGTATTAGACCATCATTTCACTTTATAGAACTTTTCTCCTTAAATTATTAATGCAACTTGAAAAGAAATATCAGCAATGTGTATGGAGTAGTTTCTTCCACAAGTCATAAGTATTTGTGGCATATTCTGAATGAAAACACTAAGGTGGTGAAACAAAGTGGAAGATGTTCTGATAGCACCTTGTGGCACACATTGTGGATTCTGTGTTTACTATAAAAAGGAAAAAATGCCCCGTTGTTCTGGATGTGGGACTCATGAGGGACATCCCTTCTGGGGTGATTGCAAACTCTATTCTTGTGCTAGAGATCATGAAGTTGAACACTGTGGATTATGCAAAGAATTTCCATGTGATCTATTTGTCAACCAATATGATCCAGAACATGGACAGAAGAGTGCATTCACAAGGGCTGGACTCTTGGCATACAGAAAGAAGGCTGGAACAGACAAATACAATGAAATGGTCAAGAAGTTGAAAGAACAGTCAAAGTCTACAGAATAATCTGAATATCAAGAAAGATGAAGTAAACACATAATCAATAAGGATAACAAAAATGAAAACAAAAACAATAGAAGTTGCCCTTTTCTATAATTAATTTTCTTTTCCTAATTAATACATGTACATAAAATCATTCTAAAATAATTGTTGAGAAAATATCGAAGTCTGTAATTCTGAAAGGTTAATCTTATTGTGTCCTTAAATGAACATGATGCTTTATAATTTATTACAATTAACTACTTACACACTAAACTAATAGGAGAAAAACAGAATGAACATAAACTGTTCATGTGGAATCAAAGGACACCTACAGAAAAGAGGTAATAGCTTTAGAATACAACACTACTTAGGATTCAATAATGGAAAGAGAATCTACAAATATCATAAAGTAAGTAAAACCTTCTTAGAACAACAATTAGAAGTAACCTCATTACCCCCTAAGCTTGTGGTCGTGGGTTCGAATCCCACCCCGCCCGCCACAGAATCTAGAAATAAGGCAGAATCTTGGTTTTCTAACTTGTGACTAAAGCCTTCAATGCGACATATTGTTCTCCATATTAGCAAACCCTAAACGAGTAGTCAACATAAGTGACAGCAGAAGGAATAGCTTTGAGACCACAGGAATTGGAGACAATATTTCTAGCATTACGTGAACTTGGCTTGACCTATAAAGAGGCTGTTAAACTAATGAGTGAAGTTACGAAAGACACAAAGTCTCTGAAGCCCTTAAGGGGAAAACCTAATGCTGGAGGACAGAAGGGCTCTCCACTTATCAAGCTAGGTGTATCTCTGATAGCCTTTCCAATTCCAACGATTGGTATCAAAAAGAGCTTAGGAGCTACGCTAATTGCAGCTGGTTTGATTCAACAGAGAATGAAGCATTTGCACATAGCTGATGTCTACAGCACTTTCCAAGATGTAAATAATGAACTACAGAAACTTCAACAGAACTCTATTTAACTCTCTTACTTTCTTAGAACTCTTCTTCTTATCCTGTTGAGTCTAGCATAAGCATGCATGTAGCGAGTATTCTCAGACCCCAATTATCTTAGGGCGAGTAAACTTCCGACAAGCTTCACATCTTCTCCGAGAAATCCTTCGGTTCTGAGGGAATCCCATAGCCTGCAGTTGTGCTTCCGAGAAATGTTCTTTCCATCGATTCTTGCAAACCGTACATTCCAATGTTACTGTTAAGTCATCGGTTACAACTGTCACTTCTTGAATTTGTCTCGTTCTCCGAGCTAGAAGAGCAAGTCCCGAGATGATTATAATGGAACCCAAGATGACAAGGTAGATGAGCTCAAATCCAATTCCGAAGCCAATGTAAAATCGGTCTGTCCAGAGGAATCCGTACAAAGCTGAAAGATCCAAAAAGGAAATCCCTGACGTCCATGCGCTTAACAATACAGCAATTATGGGTGCCAGCCCCAAGACCGTGAGAACCAAACCAAGAATTTGACTGGAATTCTGTGCGACCATAACCTTTCGTATGCTTCTTGGCAATCGGACTCTACCCCTTCATCACGAAGACAGAAGCAGTTCTGATGAAAAAGCTTTATGAATGTAGAATATTGATTCCTGATGTGCGTGTACCTTAAATTATTAATGCAATTGAATTTGTTTACTATGGAAAATCTTTTATGTACAACAGTACAATGCCAACTGAAGGGAAGGCTAGAAAAAAGAAGATAATTCTTCTCGAACTCCTTTCTCTCTCTTCAGTTCGTCTAGCCTTCCCTTCATCTTTTATAGGGGGAACTACAAGTTGCTTGAATAGGTTTTAATGCTTTATGGAACATTCTTCTATATGTGGACTTTGAGTTATCTAGGCTTGGATGAAATAGAACTATTCTCCCCAAGTCTTTAATGCAACTTGAAATGAAATACGAATAAACATGTGGTGCTGTTTTTAGGTTATAGAAAACTGTTTCACAAGTCTTTATTATTAATGTGATAGCATTCAGAGTCGATCAATCCTGAGGGATATTTCAGCATTGTGCTGGTTTTATCCTAGTATCAGTTAACTGGAAGGAGGTGAGAATACACATGAGAAGTATTCTGAAGGGTAAACGGATGTTGTTGTCCTTGTTGGTATTTGCATTGGTAATCACTCCAGTTATGGCATGGGTGGTAAATACTGACTACATTGCAGAGGTATCGCTCACAATAAACAGAGCTGAAGCTTCATGGGAACTCGCAGAGATTGAAATAGGCCCCGTAGATTCTGGTGCCCCGTTCAGTGGCAAAGCTACGACTGTTCTTACCATAGCTAATGCCGAAATGTTGAATGTGAGGTTTGAGGTAGTGACCTTGACTGATGAAGAGAGGAGTTGGCTTGGTAGTTCTCTGACGATGGGAGAAGATACAAACGATGATGGTGAAATTGACGATTTGTGGGGAAGCATAATGTTGGCAGACCCTCGTCCCAGCCCGATAGTTGTTGACCTCCCAAAGGGAGATCACAATGTGGTCATGGTGGTTGAGGGCACAGCTGGCTATCCAGAAGTTGAATCTCCCGTAGTAGATTTTCACGTATTAGCAACAGTTGAAACCCCCACGGATGCATAGTCAATAGGTCAAGGAATAACCAAAAGACCTTCCATCTTTTTTTCCTAAACCTCTATACCATCTTTTTTCATTGAATACTCATACACTTAGAACATATAGAAGACTACATAGTGTGGAGTAGTTTCTTCCACAAGTCATAAACTGAAGTAGACAACAACGAATAACTCAACATTCATTATGGTGATGACGAATGGCTGAAGATAAGACTGTAAGCAGGTTTGCTGATGTCTGGAGAGAGAGGAACAGAATCCAACCAGAGATAATGAACGACTGGGTAGACAACGATTGGACTAAGGGAAGAAATCAGTTTTTGACTTTTCTCATAAGGATTAAAGATGAAAAGTTGATTAGGAAAATTATCGAGATTCAGGATAAGCTATCAACTATTCCTTGTGTTGACCCATTCCCCAAAGATTACTTACATATAACTGTGAAAGGGTGTGGATTCCCAGTGGAATCTGAAATACATGAAGATGATATTCTGATAGAGAACTTACAAAAAATAGTCAGTCAAGCAAAAGAAGTCTTACAGGCATTTCACAAGTTCAACGTGCTCCTTCCTAAACTTAACATCTTCTCAGAAGTTGTTTTAATAGAGGTTCATGATGAAGCCAAAATTGGAGAGTTAAACAAAGGACTGCAAGCAATACCTGAGATAAAAAAGATGAAATTCGACTATCCAATTCTTTTACCTCACATCAGCATAGCACAGTTTCAAAATAATCAAGAATTCACTGGATTGATTAGCTACCTCGAAGAACTGAGAGAGACTGAGTTTGGAGAGCTCACAGTCAACTACATAGAGTTAGTGAACGCCCATCTGTCTGGAAGGTATCCCACATTGAAGACTATACATGCTTTAAAATTGAGATAACAACCTTCTAGCAGTCATAGTCTACCGAAGAACATGAACATCAAACAAGATGAAGTAAACATTAATCTCCTTTATTTCTTGCTCATACTGAGACAGATTGTTCAATCTTCTTAACTTCAACATTAATGGGATCAGAAAAGAGTTTTCTACCACATTTTGGGCATCTTCCACTGTATTTATCTAAAATTTCATATGGTGGTTTCAATTTCTTACCTTCATAGAGAATTGCACCACACTTTTTGCACTTGGTTATTTGAGGCAAACCTTCAGCCTTTCTTCTTCTTGGGTTTCCATTTAGCCATGATTGTTCCTTTTCTACCTTTCTTGGTAGAACGCTGTCTCACTTGCATGTAATGTCCTTTGATCTTTATTCTTTTTCTAGGCTTCTTCTTTGACATCTCGATCATTCTTGACTGTAGAAGATTCTTCCTTAAAGTTTTAACCAACCAACCAACCAACGGGGGGATAACGACGGGGCCATACGACGGGGACAACGACGGACGACGAGGAAAAGGTTAACCATTTTTTACCTTCCATCTGTGGATAATAATGGAATAAGGAAGGATGGATATAGAGAAAATAGAGTGAGGGGTCAGAAATGAACAAGAACTTACCCCTCATAATAAAAAATGCTAATACGACGAGGGGTAAAAAATACATGAAAAGTTACCCCTCGCAACGGCGCGCTCAACTATACAGCTTGAAGAAAGATAGGAGAAAAGAGTAGGATTTAGTGTTACTTCATCTTGTTTGATACTCGCTTAGGGGTTTGATGCTGATAGCTAGTTACTCGCGGGCAATCCATCGATTACTGTTATGATGATGTTGATGTTT
>JAUWZP010000044.1 GCA_030615265.1 Candidatus Bathyarchaeota archaeon | reverse complement strand
GTTTCTCAATTTATGAAACCCAACTTCTACAGTTTTCGATTTTTACGTCTTTATCGATATAAAGATTTAAACTAGAAAGTCTGGATACATATTCCATTCCACTCAGGGGGTAGTTTGTTGCTTCCGTATGCACCATGGCTTTGTTGGCTTATTCCGATGATTGGGGCTGTGTTTACGCCACTCTTTGCCGTAGTTCATCGTAAGCTGAGAGATTATGCGCCGGTGGCATTTGTTGGCGCTAGCGTCGTTTTTTCGCTCTCCATGATACTCGACGTTTTCACAGGAAATGCGGTCGACTGGGTTAGCGGAGAAGTGTTGGGCACCATTCCTCTTGATTGGCAGATTCCATGGGTTAGTTCTCTCGGCCTAAATCTAGGGGTGCTGGTCGATCCGTTTAACGTGCTTATGGTTATTGTAGTCAGTAGTATAGGCCTCTTGGTCACTCTCTTCTCCGTAGGATACATGCGTGGGGAACCCAGCCTGACTAGGTTCTGGTTTCTCATACAGCTTTTCATCGCCGGATACGTAGTAATAGTGATAGCGGATAACCTCATATTCATGTTCGTAGGTTGGGAAATAGTTGGGATATGTGTCACAGGCCTTGCAGCTTTTTGGTACAAAGACCCCAACAAGGCGCATGTGGGCTTGAAAACTTTCCTCATCGCCCACATTGCAGATGTGCTCTTACTCGCGTCTCTTTTGATGATATACGCCTACTCTCACACTCTTAACATCATGGAACTCTCACAAAACAACAACTGGATGGGAGAATTATCGAGGTCTGGCTTGCTTTTTGTTACAGCCCTAATGTTCTTTGGTGGAGCCGTAGGAAAGGCAGCTCAGTTTCCCTTGCAAGAATGGCTTCCGGATGCATTGGCTGCCTCACCTTCCTCTTTCAACGCTCTAACTGAAACTTTGGCTGGTCCTTTTCTTATGGCTAGAGTTCTCCCAATTTTCCATGAGGCTTCCCTCATGGGATACAGTGGCATGATTAATTTCTTTTTAGTCATGACGTTTATGGGTGCACTCACAGCTGTGATTAGCGCTCTTATAGCGATGGTCCAAGTTAACATATTCAAACTTCTTTCGTATGGTATCTCAAGCGTGATCGGGTACATGATGGCGGCTTTTGGTTTAGCAGGATTAATGGCTGACATGAGCTGGGGATACTTAGCGGGCACCTTTCTCTTAACCGTAGATGCCTTCGTCTCAGCGCTGCTATTCCTCTCTGCGGCGCACATTTCATATGCAGTTGGATCGGACAATTTGCACCATATGGGCGGGTTCAAGAGCAGGATCGCACATAGAAGCATGGAAGTGGGAGTTCTTGCTCTAGGAGGCATACCGCCACTAAGTGGCTTTTGGTTTACGAACTGGATTCAAACAGTCGCCTGGGATTTTGCACAAGAGGCTGGCTTAAGAGGACAGTTCATGCTGATGGTTTTTGGCTACTTGATTTTCGCTCTGTTAATAATTGGAGCTGGAATAACAGCTTTTTACGCTCTTAGAATGATGGGGCTTGTCTTCGGAAAGGAGGATCACAGATCAGAGGGGAAGGTTGTTAAGAGACCCCCATTTTTAATGCGTGGTTCCCTTACAACAACCCTTTTAATCACTGCATTCTTGGATTTCCTAGCACTTCTCCTCATCTGGCCCTTTAACAAGTTTCTTCTACCGATGCCATTCTTAGGGCAGTTGACTTTCAAAAACATCGTTGAGGTTCTTGTATACCTTGTTCCTTCTATTAGTACGGTCTTGACGTGTGTGGCGGTGGCGTTTGGAGGCTATTCAGCCTACAGAATTTACGTAGCACGCAAAGCTGATGCTGGGAGGTTGACGGAAAAATATCGGTTTCTGAAGGCAGCCCATAAACTTCTGCGAAATCGCTTCTACATCAACGCGTTCTATTATAAAGTCGCCTACTCCACATTGTTTCTTTCAAAGAAAATACATGACAGCTTAGAACATGGCATTGATGCGCTCAACTACTCCGTTGCAGGTTTCTTTAGAAGGCTGTCCGAGATCATGTACAAGTACCCGGAGCTGAGAGGCATAGACGCGTTAAACTACGCTGTTGCAAGATTTTTCAGAAGGCTGTCCGAGATCATGTACAAGTACCCGGAGCTCAGGGGCATAGACGCACTAAACTATTTCATAGCTAACCTTTTCACATCATTTTCTCAACGTTTCAGAAAGATTCAGACAGGTGTGTTGTCCTATAATATGCTAATGGCTTTTATTGGAGCTGCATTACTAATAGTTCTGTTGTTCCTATTTGGAGGATATATACTCTAGGAGAAGTTGACTTGATTCCTCATGCCCCTCTGATCGCAATTCTTTTACCCGCAATTTTTGGGGTCGCTCTTTATGTTTTTGGAAAACGTGTTGAGAAGTATGCCGGATGGTTAGCGACAATGGCAGCCTCGCTATCCGTTTTGGCGATTCTTTCCATGGCGACGGATCTCATTGAGCAAGGTCCCATACACCTTGCATATGCCTGGATCCGTACACCATCAATACGTCTTACATTGGGTTTTCTGATTGATATGGTCAGCTTTCCTATCGCGTTAATCGTTGCAGCCGTCAGCGCTCTTTCATGTTTTTATTCAATTGAGTACATGAAGGGTGAGCGTGGGCAAGCGGGCTATTACGCAAATCTACTGTTTTTCATGACTGGCATGATTGGAGTAATACTTTCCGCAAACCTTTTGCAATTTTACTTCTTCTGGGAGTTGATGCTGGTTCCGTCCTATTTCTTAATAGCTCTTTGGGGAAGGTCAAAAAAGAGGTTAGCCATCGGGTTCAAATACTTCATTTTTACACATGTCGGGTCGCTTTTCATGCTTCTTGGGATACTGTCAATTTACGTATATACTGGTACTTTTGACCTTGTCGAATTACCGCAAGCAATGGCGGCTATACCTCCAAGCAGCATACTTCAAGTGTTTGTTTTGTTATTGATTGGGTTTGGCGTGAAAATGGCGATCTTTCCAGTTCACACATGGTTGCCTGATGCACACGCTGAGGCTCGAACGCCGATAAGCGCGATGCTGTCTGGCGCCATGATCAAGTTGGGTGCCTACGGCGTTGCAAGGATTCTTCTTTCCGCATTTGGCCAAGTCGTTGTGCAGACATCGGATGCTTTGGCGATTCTCGGGATAATCACCATAATTTACGGCGGGCTAATGGCCCTTGCGCAAACCGACATCAAACGATTACTGGCGTACTCCAGTATCAGTCAGATGGGCTACATTTTCTTTGGACTTGGAGTTGGCTCAGCGCTAGGGGTCACGGGCGCGCTCTTCCACGTAATTAATCACGCTATTAGTAAATCTCTTCTCTTCATGTGCGCTGGTGCAGTCATACGCCAAACAGGAATGCGCAACATCACAAAGATGGGGGGCTTAGCTGGGAAGATGCCAATAATTTGTATCGCAACCTTCATAGGCGCCTTATCCCTAGCCGGAACCCCTCCTCTAAGCGGTTTTTGGAGTGAATGGATGATCTTCTCGGGGGGAATCTCGTCTGGAAAGTTTCTCATCACCCTCATCGCCATAATTAGCACCGTAATCACCGCTGGATACTATCTTTGGTTCCTCTGGAGAGTGTTCTTCGGAACTACCCCTAAAACATTAGAGGGCACAAAAGAAGCGTCTTGGATGTTGCGTATTCCAATAATTGTGCTGGCAGCGACTGCTTTTGTGTTAGGGATCTGGCCGGATCTCATATTAAGGTTTATAGCATAGAGCCGATGTATGTCTGCAGGTTTAACAATGCCTCGGCGGCTCGTGAAGCCATGGTGATAAACGGTTCTGGATAGACTCCAATTATTATGCAGAGAGCTGCGAGAATGAGTGTGGGAATGAGCATAGCCGCTGGAGCCTCTGTTGCTTTTTTGGACACCGCCGTAGGCTTTTCTAACAAGATCATGCGAAGAACGCGGATGTAGTAGACAACCGAAAAGATCATGTTGGCGAGCATCAAGGCTGAAAATGGAATCATTTCGGCTTCTATGCCTGCCATCACGATCATCAACTCGCTCCAAAAACCGTTCAATGGTGGAATGGCAATGATCGCAATAACGCCGATAGCAAAAAACGCACTTGTCAAGGGCATTGTCTTCCTTATGCCCCTGAGTTTCCTAAGATCCCGCGTTTTTGCTTGATGAATGAAGGACCCAGCGCAAAGGAAGAGGAGGCCCTTCATAATTGCGTGATTCATGATATGGAACAAGCTTCCAGTTAATCCAGACAAGGATGCCATCGATAATCCGAAAATAATGTAGCCCATTTGGGCGATAGTGCTGAATGCGAGCAAACGTTTGAGGTCATTTTGTGACAACGCCATTATATTACCGCCAAACATCGTGAAAACCGCGAAAATGGCCAGCGTCATTTGCCACATTGACTGCATAGAACCAAAAACGAGGATGAGAATACGGATGAGCGCATAAGCACCTGTCTGTACCATAACACCAGAAAGCAAAGCGCTTATCGGGCTCGGTGCAGCTGAGTGGGCGTCCGGGAGCCACGTATGGAACGGGACGATGGCCGCTTTGATCCCGAAGCCGACGATGATCAACGTCAACGTTACGTACAGCCACCCGTCAGGTGTAGCATTGTTAAGGCTGGTTGCAAGAGCTGCAAAGTTTACTGTCCCAGTCATGCCATAGAGAAACGACATGGCTAGGAGAATTGTTGCACTTCCAGCAGCACTCATAATGAGGTATTTGAATCCGGCTTCTATCGATTCCCATCTTTGCTTTCGAAAGGCGACCAATGCGTAGGATGTGAGGCACATGAGCTCCCAGAAGACAAACAGCGTAAAGAAGTCGCCGGCGAAGGCAACACCCGTCATGCCAGCGATCATGCCTAAGAGAAGCGTATAATACTCTGTTAACCCAGTGTCGTGTTCCATGTACTTAATTGAATAGACGGCTGCAAATAGCCCACTTATCGTGTAAAGGAATGCCATAAAAACGCTGAGCATGTCTATTTCGAGGCATGCTCCCAAAGGGGGATTGAAAGGCAGTTGACCAACAATCAGGACGACGCCTTTCTCAGCTACCTCCCTGTACAGTTCATAGAGAAAGTAGGCTGTGACTGAGAGCCCCAAGGCGACATAGATACCCAGAATCTTTCGATACGCCTTTCTGTATGCCACCCATCCAACCACTGGTGTTGCAACTGTGAATATGAGGAGAACATCCAAAGGTTCGGTAAACATGCTTAGACAATCACCCCTTCAACCGCCTCAGTTTTCGAACATCTAATGTACCATAATGCCTGTAGGCGTAGGTGACAATTGTTAAGGCTACGGCAGTGACGCAACCCGCGAACACTATCGACATAATTACAATGGCATGACCGAGCGGGTCTATGTAACCCACGGTTCTGTACGCTGAAAACACGATGAAAGTTAGGTGGGCGGCGTTCATTAGGATTTCAATCCCTATGACGAGCCGGATCATGTTCCGCTTTGAAGCTAGGCAGTACATGCCAATAATGTAGAGGGCGATAGCACCTGCGAGGTAGTAAACAAGCGGAATCATTTTTTCTTCTCCTTAACCCTTAGCACTGCTACACAGCAAGCAGCCGCCGCAAACAAAACGAAAGCTTGAGCAATCATATCGATCAACCGATAAGTCCATAGGAATTCGGTTGTTTCGATTTCAACAGGTTCCACGTGATCGAAGACTGGAAATTCGGACCTAAGGACTAGCATGGAAAAAATTAGTACGACCGAGACGACGACTGTTATCCCTGCCACTCTGACCCAATCAATCCTCATTTTATAGCTTCTCCTTTCTCGCCGTTAACATAACGGTGGCTATAAAAAGAACGACCACAGCCCCAGCGTAAACCAATAGCTGAAAGACAGAGACGTACGGTGCGCTGAGCAACCAAAATAACGCTCCTATAGTGATACACATCCCACACAGGCAGATAACAGAGTGAAGCATATCCTTTAGTTCAACGGTCAACAATGCCAGCAAAACCGTTAAAACTATCAAAGCAATCTGCAGCAGATCATTAAGCGTTTATGCCCTCTCCCATCATTTTTGTATCAGAAGACTTTGAAGACCCCCATTTAAAAGAGTTTTCAACGGAGGTCGCGAATTTTAAAGTAAACCTAAAAACGTTAAATAGAGTGCATCTTTAGAGATAAGCCGAGAGGTCAGTGTACAGATGCAGACCGACTTATTGATTTCCTTGCCCTTCATCTTCTTCCTATCCATAGTTGTTGGGTTAATCCTTTACTTGGTTGGAGGAATATTTGGAGCAAAGGGTGAGAAGACCGAGGGTAAGGTTGCTCCTTATGCCTGCGGTGAAAATCTCCCTGCGCGTAAGCTTCAGGTAGACGTTGAAAGATTCCTCATTTACGCCGTCTACTTCCTCGTCTTCGACATCCTTGCATTCATTCTCGCCACATCGCTAAACACACCTGGTCACTTTCCAGCTATTTACGCGCTCATCGTATTGATGGCCGTTGTCATTTTACTCCCATTTTTACGGAGAGGGTGATATGGGATTATTAAAGTGGGGCAGAACTAAATCACCTTGGATCATCCATTTTAATACAGGTGGCTGCAATGCATGCGACATCGAAGTTGTAGCCGCCTTAATGCCAAGATATGACATTGAACGTTTTGGAATAATCATCCGGGGCAGTCCAAGACACGCGGATGTGCTGGTTGTTACGGGACCAGTAACTAGACAGGTGAAGGATAGACTGGTTAGGATATACGAACAGGTGCCTGAGCCCAAATCTGTCATCGCGGTCGGCTCTTGCGCAATTAGCGGCGCCCCTTTCGCGGATTGCTACAACGTTTATGGAGGAATAGACACTGTGATTCCCGTTGATGTCTACGTTCCTGGATGCCCTCCGAAACCCGAGGCCATAATCAACGGAATTGTAAAACTCATCGAGAAACTTAAGGCTGGTTAAAAGTGACGGAAGAAACAACGGAAGAAAACGAAATCGTTAGAAAAATGAAACATCTTATTGGAAAGAATGTTCTAGAAAGTGAAGTTCCTCGTCCTCGCAGAATCTTCATTCTTGTTAACGAGAAGGCGTTTGGAAAAGCAATTCGTTATTTAACAAAAAAGATGGGGTTCACCCACGTTTCAACAATAACGGGTGTCGATGTTGGAAAAGAAATTGAGGTTATCTATCACTTAAACCGCGGTGGAAAAATTGAGCTTTCGCTGAAAGTTCGAGTGACAAAGGATAAACCTGTCCTGCCAACTATTACCGACCTTATACCTGGCGCTACACTGTATGAGCGGGAAGTCCACGACCTCTTAGGAGTTAGTTTTGAGGGGCATCCAGACTTGTCTCCCGTAATTTTGCCTGAGGGATGGCCTCCGGACGTTTATCCGTTAAGGAAGGAATGGACACTCAAAAAAGTTCAGAAAAGGATCATGAAGGGAGGAAAGCAGTGATGTCTTATCCCACTATTCGTATCCCGTTTGGTCCACAACACCCATTCCATATCGAACCTGAGTATTTCATGTTTGAAGTTGACGGTGAACGTGTTGTAAGTGTCACGCCACGTATTGGTTATGTTCATCGAGGAATCGAAAAGGCAATAGAAGACCGAACATTCATTCAAAACCTCTATCTAATTGAGCGAATATGTGGAATATGCTCAAACGCCCACACGACTTGTTACACCCAGGCCATCGAGGAAATCTTGGGCGTTGAAATACCTCCCAGAGCCAGGTTCATTAGAACCATCATCGCGGAACTTGAAAGAATCCACAACCACTATCTATGGCTTGGACTTGCCGCGCATGAGATTGGTTTTGAAACGCTTTTTATGTATACGTGGCGAGATCGAGAGATAGTTATGGACTTGCTGGAGATGGTTTCTGGAAACAGGGTACACTACGCCATGAACACCATTGGAGGAGTACGAAGAGATATAACACCAGAAATTGTGGAAAAAATCAGAAAAGGACTTGATGCCCTTGAAGAGAGAATGAGGTATTACAAGAAAATCGCGATGACCGAACCAACAATCTCCAAAAGAACAGCTGGAATTGGAATCCTAAAGCCAAAAGACGCCATAGCACTCTGTGCCGTTGGACCAACCTTACGTGCCAGTGGAATCAAACGCGACGTTAGAGCTGATGATCCCTACATTGCCTATGATGAAATTCCGTTTAACGTCATAACCTATGATGGATGCGATGTCATAAGCCGACTGTTTGTTCGATGCGACGAAGTCTTTGAAAGCGTAAACATAATCCGTTATGCTATGGACCGCCTACCTGAAGGAAAGATTAGAATCAAGGTTCCAAGACGAGTCCCCGAAGGTGAAGCTGTTTCTAGAGTTGAAGCACCACGAGGAGAGCTCATCCACTATGCAAAAACAAACGGAACCACAAAGCCAGAGCGATATAAAGTCAGAAGCCCAACCTTAGGAAATATTCCGTCTCTCTGTAAAATGCTTGTTGGAGGATATATCGCTGATATACCAATCATTATAGCTGGAATAGACCCGTGCTTCAGCTGCACCGACCGAATGGCATTCGTTAATGTAAATAATAATAAGCAATGGATTCTGAGCGGTGAAGAACTGAGGAGGTACGCGATTAAATGGTACCAGAAGGAGTAGTGGCGCTCCTAGAAATTCTTCTATTTCCGGGTTTCCTCTTTCTCATAGCTTTAGCCTTCTTCTACGAGTGGGTAGACAGAAAGCTCCTTGCCAAGCTTCAAAACAGGTACGGCCCGCTTTACACAGGCCCTTCAGGTCTGCTTCAACCCTTCGCGGACTTCATTAAGTTGCTCTCTAAAGAGGACATCACACCAAAAGCAGCGGACAAATTCATGTTCAGTTGCGCACCACTTTTTTTGCTTTCTTTTCCCCTCTTGGCATTGTTCCTCGTCCCTGTCGCAGGTTTAAAAGCTCTCATCAGCTTCGAGGGCGACCTAATTTTTCTGATGTTTTTGTTCACCTTGATAGCCGTAACCGTTTTCATCGCTGGCTGGAGCTCAGTAAGCAGGTTTAGCACGGTCGGAGGCGTAAGAGCGGCGTTCCAGATGCTTGGATACGAGATTCCCATGACTCTCGTAATGGTTGGTCCAGCAATTGCAGCTAGAACCTTGTCCATCAGTCAGATCGTGGGTTGGCAGACTCACAACGCGGCTTGGTTTATCTGGTTTCAACCCATCGGTTTTGCGATATTTGTTTTGTGCCTACTGGCAGAGTTAGAATTTATCCCGTTCGACATCCCAGAGGCAGCAACAGAGATCGTAGCCGGGTGGTCCACCGAATATAGCGGTAGGAAGCTGGCGTTAATTCGACTAGGAAAGGACGTAGAGCTCGTGCTCGCCGCATCGTTAATCACCTCGTTGTTCTTGGGCGGTCCAAACAGTTCATTGCCAATTCTTGCTATTGGGTTTTTCCTTCTCAAGACAACGCTTGCAGTTGTGCTTCTCACGACCTTACGGGCGTTGTTCGCCAGGTTTCGTATTGACCAGATGATTGCTGGAGCGTGGAAGTACGTGATACCTCTAGCGATTCTTCAAATGGTACTTATCCAGCTTGGTTTTGGACGGTGATAGGAACTTGGCGATGGTGAGAGAACTGCTCAAGCATTTGCTCAAGAGACCTGCCACCTTAAAGTATCCGTTTGAAAAAAGACCTCCTTTTAAGGGCTTTAGAGGAAGACCCATCTGGGACATGAAGCGGTGTACCGGTTGTGAACTTTGCTATAAAGACTGTCCATCTGAAGCCATTGAAATGATCGGTAAAGGACTGGAAGCGGAGTTCAAGCACCATCTTGATCGATGCCTATTCTGTGGGCAATGCGAGGAGGTTTGTCCCGTAAATGCAATCACGATGACTGAGGAGTACGAATTAGCCAGTTACGATCGAGCTGAAATGATCATAGAGTTTAAGAGAGAAGAAAAGGCTAGTAAAAACCTATCCCGATCAAGTAAAAACGTTTGATGCGCGCGCGTGCATGCATGCTTTTCCCAGTTTCGTGCATGCACATAACGAATGTTCAATCCAGCGTATTTTTCACCAAATTCTTTGCGAAGTAAGTCTGCCTTATATCCAACAACTATCTATATATCTTGTATTCCTGCTTCTTTAAGGCCACGAAGTATCCTTCCCAAAAGTGGCATTCCAGCGATTTGGAGGATTGCCTTAGGTTTTTGTTTGGTCAACTCTCTGAATCTGTTTCCTTCGCCTGCAGCTAAAATTAATGCTTTCATTGAACCGTTTCTCCTTTCTTGGACTGTTAATAAGGTTAATCTAATAGATTAGCTATACCTAAGAAACATAACCCTTTATGCGCGCATGTAAACTGATTTAAATATTATTCACTGACTATATGCGAGTATTAGAATTGTGAAGGTTGGTGAAAGCTTTCCTGAGCCTCTACTGGCTGTCCGCGATTGCAGAATACGTTAAGATAATGAGAGTTGGAAGTTGGCTTGGGTGGATTTTTAGTTTCGGTTTTGGAAGCATCTTCATAAGTTTGCCCACTCTCGAGCGCTTCTTCGCTATATTGTTTGCTTTCTCGCTTGCTACGGCTAGTATCTTCGTTTTGAATCAGTACTTTGACAGAAAAGAAGATCAAGAGAACAAGTTTAAGTCTAGATTGCCTGTTGCTTCAGGGAGAATAGCGCCTAGGACAGCTCTTATCTTTTCTCTTTGGCTAATTATTTCATGTCTAGTCGTCGTAATTTTGGTGGACACAAACCTGGTATCGCTGTTTCTCATCTATCTTGTGTTTGGCACCGCGTATTCAGCTCCCCCTTTCAGACTGAAGAGTGTACCGGTTGTGGACTTCGTTGTTTCAGGGTTTGGCGCTGGTTTCATGCCGTTCTTAATGGGGTTGGAGTTAACTGACAAGCTAAGCTTCGATGTTTCTTATTTCATGTATGGTGTTGTGCCGTTAATGCTTGTTCACTGCGGTGGCCATATCATTCAAGCCGTTGGAGATTATGAGGTAGACCGTAAGATGAGGGTTCACACTTTTGTTGTTAGGGTTGGAAAGAAAAATGGTGCTGTAGTCGCGGGATTCATGTTTTTAGCAGCATTTTTCTCGCCATTCATTTATTCGGCTTTTGGCTTGCTCTCTTACACACATTTGTTCTTGTTTTTCATACTCTTCCCGCTTTCCGTACCTATCATCAAGGGTTATGCTGCTGTGTTGAAGAACCCATCTGCAAAAAACGTCGTTAACATGCAGAAAACTGCGACAAAATATGGAATTGTATGCGTAGCAGTGATGTTGGGTTATACACTGCTCGTGAAAACATTCAGCTTTTGAAGAACTTAAGGCGCAACTTCGAAGCATTCTATGGCTTATTTGAAAGTCTTCAGCGAAAGAGCAGTATCATAATCCACATTTTGCAGGGAAGAAACCAGAAATAAGAGAGTTGTCATTATATGCTTGGCTATAAGATTCATGGTTCATCTCGTAGCAAACTGGGTTTTCACTCTCTCTTGTTTGCCTCTGTGAGAAATATCATTCCTTTCTTAGGTTTCTTTTTAGGTCCAGTCTTGTAGCGTGTATTGGCCCTTGCGGAGGAGGTCATCTCATCATGACTATGATATCCCATGCATCTGATCGCCAATGTTTTCTCGTCTTGCGAAATCCAGACAACACGGGCGTCCCTACCACAATGCGGGCATTTAACGTGATCGCCTACATTAGCCATTTTGACATTTCACCTCTCATGCAGAAAAGGCTGATTCTCCATATAAATTGTGAGTAGGCATTCTTATAGTTAAATATTCAGGTATCCATTCTTTCTTAGCCATTCAGCTTGATTTCTTCTGTATCGTCACATAACACCCGCTCCGCTTAAAGACGTTAGTCTTCAATTCCAGATAATAACATCATCTGTCACATGTTCTCAGAACAATCCGTATATATAGAGGGCAGGTAAACATAAACCGCTTGAAAAGAGTCATTTTGTGGAAAGCTGGGTGATGTAGGTTATGCTGTTGGATGGGTTTCTGCCTGGAAAACAGATTTTGATAGATGATGCTGGATGGGGAGACCTCATCTTAGGCGTGGTCATCGGTGCCCTCAAACTCCCAGGCCACAGGTACATGGAACGCAGGATCCCAGTCTCCTCTTTCCAGCCGCCTAACTTCAAAGATAAACAGTATCTGGATGACGCCTTGAAGATTGCCGAGGAGATCATTGAGGTTATGCAGCCTGACAGTGAAACCCGTTTCAAAGTCTGCTCAGGATACGTTCTCTCCAGCATTCGCGGACACCTGCGAGACCAGGAATTCAACGTGGAAGAAGTAGAAATCACAGGTGAACTCCAAGAGTTAGTTGAGAGAAGCTACGTGAAATGGTGTAAAGAAGTAGGAGTACCCCAGGATAGACTGGAAGACACGAGACGCTTCTGGACACTTCTAGAATGGGTTGCGGAAAAACCAAAGATCAGAGAGAAACTCGTAAAGACAGGATGGAAGAGCTGGGAAAGAAAGTGGCGACAAAAAGCCTTCAAAAGAAGGTTTCAAAAAGATTAAGAGATAAAGTTGCGCGCGCGCAACGACTCTAGTAGCGTCTCCGCTGAACAATTCAGCCACTATGTTCAAGGCTCCGTTACGTGTAAAGAGCAGTTGAGAGTCAGCCTCTCCTCTACCTGCCTTCTTCTTCACTTGTTCGAACATGCAAGCTTCCCGCACGTAAATACTTTATAGAGTTGTCAATCTTCAAATCCTTCAACTGCGTTCGATCTGTGTTCGTCAGCGCTCGATAAGCAACATACATATACATTAGAACCGAAATTAGATTTGGCAGTGTCCCCTTTCAAAGGAGTGAAACTTTGATGTCAAGACCCAAACCAGTCATTAACATTGTTAACGTTGTGGTTTCAGTCACTCTGCAGCATAAACTTGACTTAAAAGCCATTGTGAAAACGTTTCCTTTTGTGGAGTATAATCCTGAAAGATTTCCAGGTGCAGTTTTTAGGTTGAAGAAGCCTAAGAGTGTCACATTGCTGTTTAGTACAGGCAAGATGGTTTGCGTTGGAACTAAATCGGAAAAGCAGGCGAGAAGAGCCGTAAGAACCGTTCTCAACAATCTGAAGAAAGCGGGCATACTACTAACAGGCAAACCAGAGATAACGGTTCAGAACATCGTTGCAAACGCTAACCTTGGTGGAACAATAGATCTAATAGCGCTGTGCGAATTAGAAGGGAGAAGCGGTGGAAAATTAATGTACGAGCCTGAGCAGTTTCCAGCAGTCATCTACCGAATGAACAACCCGAGAGCAGTAATCCTCATTTTCGCATCTGGAAAACTCGTCTGTACAGGGATCAGAAAAGAGAGGGATGTCCAAGTCGCCGTCGATAGGCTTCTGCAAAAACTAGATGAATACAACATCATATCATAACAATAGAGTTGCATACAAAGAGGATATTTAAATCATTGCGCAAAGGAATAGTCATCTCTCTATGCGAGTGCACATGAGGACTAAACCCAGAAGAAACCCCAACCAAAAAAGCCCTAACTGAGCCTCATAGAACGGTCATAGACCAGAGGCAATTTGAGCAAAGTCAACTACAAGAACTCACCACACTTTGAAACAGCAAATGATCAAAGAACTACGCGAAAATTAAAACCAAAAAGGTATAAATTCGCACCTAGAGCGTGGTAGCCCGGGATAGGTTCAAATATCGGTTTAAATTATCAGGGTTAAGACAAAAAATATTTTTGGATGTTTACAAGTAGGTTTCGTATGTCACAGACGCCGATAAACGAAACTAATAGAATCAAAGACTACGCTTTGAAACTAGGTGCCGATCTGGTAGGGGTGGCCGACGTCAGTTCTTTGAAAGGAATCAATACATATATTCCCAATTTGTTTGGTTCGTTTCCAAGAGCAATTTCCATCGCTGTCCGCGTTGAGAAGTTTGGGTCAAGCGTTAAGGAGATTAATTCTTCTTTTACAAAACAGATTGAATTGTTGGAGAATATCGCTCTTAGAGTTTCGAATCTCATAGAAGACAAGGGTTTCAAGACGCTCATTATTCATCCAGAAGATCGCATTGATCTGGCTAAAGAGAGAGGCTTGATATCGAACAAGGCTGTTGCCAAAGCGGCGGGAATCGGTTGGTTAGGGAAGTCTCTCTTAGTGGTGACGCCTAAGTATGGTCCTAGAGTGAGACTTGTCAGCATATTTACAGATATGCCACTACTCCCTGACAAGCCTCTTAAATGCCAATGCAAGGACTGTCAAGTGTGTATCGTTGCTTGCCCTGAAAAAGCCCTTAAGAATGTGGAGTTTGTTGATCATCCAAAGCGAAGAGAAGAAGTTTTAGACTTGTCAAAATGTAAAGGTGAAAGTGGATGCAAAGTATGTATGCTGGTTTGTCCTCTTGGAATTCGGAAGAGATAGAACGTGCGAGAATTTGAACGATTATCTAACTTGGGTTTGTTGGTAGCCCGGGGGAGATTCGAACTCCCGTCAGCGGGTCCAGAGCCCGCCATCCTTGACCGCTAGACTACCGGGCTTGCAAACCAATTTTATGTTTGACAAACTCGCATAAATAAATCTCTTCCGATAATTACAGTTTATGTGTAACCAGGTTGATAGAAAGGAGAACATTTTTTCTTCTTTTTACGGTTGCCAAATGGAAAAAAACAGCGGTAAATTGGAATCAATTTGAAGTCTAATTCAGACAAAATCTTAGAAACTGATGTGAGCTAGCGTATTCTTTTGCCATAAAGTTTCTTGCTCTGCCATGAATAGCGCCTGATCGTTGGGGAATCTCCGTAGCCACACGCTGAGCATCGCTTTTTCCGTACGTGATAAGCTCTTCTGCCGCATCTGCGACATCGAATGTGAACGGTTTTACGCATGTGTTTTCCGAAAGATGAAGTGCCCTTGCTTATTTTTCCCAATTGGTTGTTCCCCAGGGTTATCTTGGAGGTGGAGAAATGAGGATGACGTTGTCACCTCGGACGATGATTAAGCCGAGTCTTTTCATGTTCTCTGGGTGTGTTGTGTCGTCTGTTTCGTCTAGGACTAGGTTTAAATGTTGGTCGAACCCCTTAAGTCTTCCACGTATGCTTCTGCCGCCTCTCAACCTTACGAGAACAATTTTTCCGATGCTCTCTTCCAATATCCTTGTGGTCATCTCACTCATAGACTGTTTCTCCTCTTTTTCGCCTCGACGCTTATAGGTTAAGCCTAAATGATTTAAAGATTATTGCAGTAGAGGAGCGTTTAATGATGACTAAACCGTTTCGACGACACTTTCTCAAGGAAAAAGAAGCAACCCAGCTTTTACTTAACCTTTCTCAGAAACTTAAAACGAGTCCAAAGCAACTGTTCGGAACAAAAACACACGTCGAGTCAGTTGAAATGCAGGCGGGCAAGATTTTTCTCATCGATGGTAAGCCTCTGCTAGCTCTTTATGAGGATATCGTTTTGCCCACGCTACTTTTCAACGAAGCCTTGAAACGCTTACCGAAGATTGTCGTTAATATGGGAGCCGTTCCTCACATTTGCAACGGAGCAGAAGTTATGGCTCCTGGGGTTGTCCAGATAGAGGGCGAATTCAAAGGCGACGAGTTTCTTCTGGTAATTGATGAACGCCACCGCAAACCATTGGCTATAGGCAAGGCGCTCTTCAACTCAGAAGACATGAAGAACCTCAAGCGTGGAAGAATAGTAAAGAACCTCCACTATGTGGGCGATAAACTTTGGAAGTTACTCAAACAATTTTAGCTTGTGACTTGTATGCAAGGAACATTTATAACAGCGTTAAATATCACTATAAAAATGATGAAAAGGAGATAATCCATGATGGAAAGAAAACCAAGCACTTGTCCCGGATTATCTCAGTTTGTGCGACCTAGACCCGAATACATCAAGTGTTCACGCTGTAGTGGTCAAGTTGAAATTTGGAGCGACGAAGAGGAAACTGAATGCGACAGTTGTGGAGCAACCGTTACAAGAGGAGTGCAATCTTGCCTAGACTGGTGTGAATACGCAGATAAATGTAAAGGTATTATTCAAGAGAGGAAGATAGAACGCGGAGAACTCTGATCAACGAAAAATCTGCGAGTTTAAGCTGCCATTTTTTCGAAGAAAATGTAAATTAATGAGACTTGAAATGGTTGGATTTTCAATAATCATCTACTCTTTAAAAAGCCTCAAACAACTTGTGATAGAGGTGTTTCCATTTAGAAAGGGTAGTAGATGCTTAATACTGATTCATAAACATTAAAACATCACAGAACAACTGTCTTCATAAAATGAACGCACTTAAAGGAATGTTCAGGTTGGATGTGTTTCCAACTGGATTGGAGAGAATGATTCATGCCAAAATTGGGTAGGACCATAGAAAAGATTGTGCCAAAAATCAAGAAGAATGAAAACAGCGAAGGTAAAGAGAAAGAGCAAGGGTCAGCTAGATCAAGTGAAGTATACTTGAAGGCTATGCCGCTGCGCAATCTTGAAGATGTAGAACTGGTTAAACGGGAAATCAATGCGGGCAACATTCTCATTTTGAAAGTGAGCCCTCTGGCCACGAAAAGCATTGAAGATGTTA
>JAUWZP010000077.1 GCA_030615265.1 Candidatus Bathyarchaeota archaeon | reverse complement strand
ATATCCGAGTTATGAACAAAGATTTCTTTGCCATCTTCGCATTTAATGAACCCGTAGCCTCTCTCGCCGAGCCATCTCGCCACTGTACCCTTTGTCACGTATTTCACCTCTTTTGTTCGTTTTGGCTTTACTTTCTCCTTGGACTATATATAACTTGCATTTGCATGCATGAGCCCCGCATAAATTCCGAAAAACTTATGCCCACATGTTAATGATAGAATCTGGGTGATAGGGTTCCCAGAACCAAAAGCATCCTTTCGCTTGCGCCTCAATGAAACGGAATTCCTAAATGTAAGCATCTTTCCTACGAAAAAAGACCCCACAGCCGAGGTTATCTCTGTGCAAGTCAGTCGCATGCCAAGCGCGCCTGAGGACAATTGGGAAACTGTTGGGAAGATAGCGCTTTACAGGTCGCCAGAAGGGAATTACAGCCGGCTTCCTGACCGCGAGAAACCATCAAAGTAAGCTTATGCATGTATCCAAGAATAAGGATAGGCAAGAAGCAAACTATTGAAACTTTGATTAATGAAGAAGCATTATCATTTGCTAAATACTTGAGAAATGAGTAGAAGAAAGGGAAGCTAATCAGTTTGCTCGAAAAATTTTCATGCATGCATGCCAAGCCGTTTAATATATTTCCCAATCGTTTCTGGAAAATAGACGCTTGCATGTTGCTTCTCTCAATGTATCCACGTATGGGCATGATATGAAACCAAAAACCACTAATCTAAGCTTCTCCCTATCAAATGCACATTCGCCTACTAATTCTTGGAGTGCTTTGTAATTATATCTTGGATATCCGAAGTCCTAAATGAAACATCCACACACACACTTTCAGAACCAGAAACAAGAAGAGTATGTCATCTTCTCTTCAAAATAATCTCTTTTCCAATGCTTCTGAATTTTTCTCCTGAATCATGAAGTATCGGGTTTATGTCATCCAGTCCTTCTTCTGCTTCAGCATGCAAAACTTCTCCCACAAGAATCACATGGTCTCCTTCTAATTCTATGAATCGATTTACTTTGCATTCTAAGACGGCCTTAGCCTCTCTAATCCTCGGAACGTTAACCTTTTCTGATTTCTCGGCGTGTAAACCTTGTTTTTCCCAAAGCTTATCTCCAGGTTTATGGCTTTCTTCGCAGTTGACTGCTCGCTGACCAAAATCCACTGAAACAACGCAGACTACGAATTCACCAGTCCTTTTTGAGTTAATATAACTCAATTTGTGTTTACCACCAATACCCACTCCAATTAATGGAGGATTAAAGCTGAGAGGAAAGATCCAAGAATAAGGTGAAGAATTCAATTCGCCCTCTTCATCCAATGTATTTACCAACACGGTCAATCTAGGAGAAATGAGCCTGACCGACTTCGAAAGTGGAATCTCAATCATAATATCACCCTTCATCTTTCAACAATGGAAAACAGTTACGAGATCTAAAAAGATAAATTTTGTCACACACAGATGCGCGCGTTCAGAGTATTAGCTCGCTTAAGTCATACGTGGCTACGCATACGACCGTATCGGCACCGCCATAGTAGATAAGCAGTTTGTCATCTATCAAAATCGCTCCGCAGCTAAAGACAACATTAGGTACTCTTCCATAACGCTCATAGTCTGCAGTGGGCTCCAAAATGGGGCTTTCAGAGCGGTACAGAACTCTTTCGGGATTATCCTTATCAAGAAGGAGAGCACCAAGGCGATATACCATCTCAAAGTTCACGCCGTGATATATGAAGAGCAATCCTTCGCTGATCTCTATTGGTGGACCGGCTGCACCTACTTTCCAGCAGTCCCATTTTCTCAACCTGGGTCCTATTATTGCCTTTATGTCAAACCAGTGCTGGAGATCCCTAGAATATGCTATACAAATATCAGGATCAATGCGATGGAACAAAACATAGTGACCTCCAACTTTGCCAGGGAGAATCACGGCATCCTTATTTCGAACACCCTCAAATGGCATCCACCTTTCTCCCCAATTCCACTGTTTATTAATGAAATCGTCGGTTGCAATAGATGTCAAAGTGATCTGATGCGCGTTTGAAACAGGGTCACGCAATGCCGTATAGGTCATAATGCATCGTTCATCTAGCAAAGTTAGTCGAGGATCCTCACAACCACCTTTTTCGGCATGGTTTCTTGGCTCAAAAACAGGAGACGATAATCGTTCTTCGATGTGATAACCGTCTGACGAAGAGGCGTAGCCAAGTCGAGAAACTCCGTCATTACCAACGGCACGATACAGAATGTGGACTCGGCCACCAATATGAAGAGGAGCGGCGTTAAAAACTGCACGTGCCTCCCAATCATGTTCTACTATTGGTTTAAGAATCGGGTTTTTTTGAAATCTCTTCATTAGAGGTCTTCCTTATGGCTCATTTGGGATTCTCGTGACATTTTTGGTTTATGAATGGGAACTACAGATTTAAGAACCGTGTTGTACACATGCCTCGTTTTCTAACCCTTGGCTGGCGGCATTCCGACAAGTTCATCTAATATCCTCCTGACCGTCAACATTCCCACCAAGTGTCCTTTTCTATCTACTACTGGCAGATGTCGTATGCCATGTAAAATCATGAGCCTCTTAGCCTTTGTAAATGAATCTTTTTTCCTTACCGTTATGATGTTTTTTGACATAACCTTTTTTAGGTGCGTGTCGAGGGGAACTTTCTTAGCTACGCTTCTGAGGACATCTCGTTCTGTAAATATTCCCTTACATTTTCTTTCATCGTCCACAATCACGAGTGCTCCGACATGTTTTTTGAAAAGGATTCTGACCGCATCTTCGATTGTCGTCTCTTCTTCTGTTGTCACCACGTTTTCTACCATTAGATCTTGAACCTTCAACTTTTGCAGACCACCACAACCATTTTTCGAGATTCCTTTTTATTCCACATTGTTTGCCTGAATAATTTGCTTCAGACTTACAAAGCAGAGACCTATTTATAAAACTTAACTGTTAAATTTAAAATCGCGCTTATGAAGTTTTGAAGAGGTAAACCTTTAGAAGTTGACTGATTTGCATAATGTAGCCTCATAATATACCCATTCTTGGTTTAATCACCTAGAGTTTCCAACTCTAGGCGAGCCAGAAGATAAGATATCGTAGCTTCAGCGCCTTGATTCAAGTTCAATCCCTGAGGAGTAACCCCGTCATAGCAAGCACCCGTAGTCGGGTCATAAACCATTCCATTCTTAGAGTTGTTTCCCAAAAACCAGTCAAAAGCAATGTAGGCTACTCTTTGATACTTCTTCTCGTTAGTTATGTTAAAGGCGGTCAGAGCTGCCTCTACCATGCAGGAGGCCTCAATTGGTTGTTGGTCGTATAAGGCTCTCTGACCATCCTTCTTGTACCATCCTTTGTTGCCAATTGGAACGAGTTTCTCATCAATTACCTGAACTCTCACAAGAAAGTCAAAAGACTCCTTAGCAATCTGAAGGTATCTTTCGTCTCCAACAGTGTCGTAGGCTCTAAAAAGGGCTTGTGATAAACGCGCATTAACATAGGTTAGATAAGGTTCAAACCAGTACCAATCAGGAGAAGATACTCGCTGATAGCTGTGTAGCAATTGATCAGTCAATGTCGCTATATTTTTGGAGAGATTCTGGTCATGCGGGAAAGCCTCATAATAGTAGCAAAGACCCAGTATTGTGAAGGCTTTAGCCCTAGGACTCTTGAAGCTGGTTGCGTGCCGGAAGCCTTTGTCAAAGATCTCCTTCGATGTATGCTTAATGCCTTTAGAAAGATTGGTTAAAATTGCATATCCGCAAGCCCAGAGCGAGCGTCCCATACATTCTTCTGACCCTACATCATCAAGGAAACCGCGATCATAACTTAATAGATTGTGGAATTTTCCATCTGGTCTTTGCATATGAAATAAGAAACTTAGATATGTATTAGCCAGATTTCTTACATCGGAATCATCATGAAGCTGAAGGAATTTCATGCACGCAATTAGTGCACGGGCGTTATCGTCTGCAGTGTAGCCTTTTTTTCTATCTGGAATCGAATATTTAGTATGCTGAAGGATACCCGTATCATCTGTCAGGGCTTTTAGAAAATCTAATCGGATAGGTGGTTTAATATCTATCACCCCTTAAACTTCAAGGAGATGATTGAACAACTTGACATATCTTTCTGCAACTTTCAGCCAAGTGAAGTTCCTACTATAGGCATAAGCTTTCTTCTCGAAGCTGAGCCTTAGTTGTGGATCTTCTAAAAGTCTGTTTACGCAGTCAGCGATTGAAATAGGGTTTCTAAACTTGCTAAGTAACCCTCGTTTCTTTGCCAGAGCCTCTTCAGCGTGAAGATATGGGGTTGATATAATGGCCTTACCGGTTCCCAAGGCATATGTGAGTGTTCCACTGCTCATCTGATTCCGATCGATGTATGGAGTGATGTAGATGTCTGTTGCCTGTAGATACCTGATTAGTTGCCGTTTGGAGACAAAACGATTGTGAAACCTCACATGTTTCCCTAATTTGAGTTCATCAACTAACCTCATCAGTCTCCTCCGATAACGCTCGCCCCTAATCTTCCTTACTTCCGGATGAGTCTCTCCAATTATGAGGTAAAGGATTCTTGGTTCTTTCTCAACAATGGAAGGGAGAGCTCGAATAGCATACTCGATACCCTTCCCGCGGTTTATCAGTCCAAATGTAGACAAAACTATCCTGTCTCTCAGACCTAGAGAAGTTTTAGGCCTTTCGCTGGTAACAAATGGAACATCAGGACAACCATGCGGGATAACGTTGATTTTTTCACGTTGGATATGGTGATCTTTTAATAGTTGCACAGCTGTTCTTGTCATAACAACAATTGACGCGCTATGATGTGCGATGCTTTCCAAAACTGTTTGAGCTGTTGATCCAAAGTTTGGCACGATAGTGTAGAGTGTAGTTACTACAGGTTTCTGAAGATCCTCTAAGAATGAATTAATATATTCTCCCCACTCTCCTCCGAAAAGTCCGAATTCGTGTTGAAGATTTATTAAATTAACCCTTGATAGATCAACGTAGCGAGCGGCTTGGACGTAATCATCAATAGAGTCTCGTTCAATTTGAAATCTAACTCTCCTGTCATAGCCGTAGATTGCCCCTTCCTCATTTATCGCGATAACCCTTGGCGGTCTAAACTCATGAAGCCGATCTATGGCATCGATCAAATCCTTTGTGAAGTTTGCTATACCACACTCTCTCGGGGGATAAGTGCTTACATAAGCGATCCTTTTTACATCAGCACCGAAAGGGAAGTGTTTTTTCATCATTTTGTAACCTTACCTTCTCGCGCGCGAACCTCCAGATTCTTGACTATTGTGGCTCCAATTATGGTTCCGCTTGGTATAAGTATCTCTTTTTTGCGCGCGCGCTTTGGCATTGTAAAAATCCCAATTCAAGGCTTGCAGCATTGGAACAACGAACATTGTTTTCAAATCCTGCTCGCTCAATTCATCAATATGGATGCGTTCTCCCAATACCTATCCACTGTTTCTTTCATTTTCTTCAAGCCTTCGGTTCGATCGATCTTTCCGACTACAATATCTGGCGAACTCGCTAAGGTCATGGGCTTCTATGCGATACTTGTTTCCATCAGGGTCATATTAACGCTTGCACTAGAGAGAAGGTCGACAAGAAAGCAGGAGCGTTATTCATTGTTCTATACTTGCTTTCCTACGCAATGCTGCGCGTAACCTAGAATGCGCGCGATCGATCTAAACCCTTCATCCTGATGTTATAAGAGGAGGTACAGCGTCATTAGGTAAAAGGTGGCGACCACGAGTTGGATCGTGCATACAGTCACGCCTATTTTGGCGTACTCTTTTATGGATACGCGTTTCTTCTTTCGAAGAATCTTCAAAGCAATGATGGTCGAAGACGAGCTGAAGGGAAAAAAGTTCGCGCCTAGACCTATACCAAAGATGAGAGCCCACCAGAGCAGGGACGACCCGGGCCCCAATAGACCAGCAGCGTCTTGGACCACGGGTATGAGGACAGCCGTTGCAGGGATGTCAACGACGAACGCTGAGGACAAGCTAGCCACCCAAAGCACAGACAAGATGGACAAAGGAACGTTTCCCCCGGTTCCACTTGTGAGCAGAGCCGCGAGCGTGCTCAGAATCCCAACCTTATTGAGTCCTCCAACAATTACGAACAATCCCATAATGAAGAAGATGGTGCTCCATCCTACCTTATGCAAGGCGTCCTCCATGTTAACCCCTGTCACCAAGAGCATGAACACGCTGCCCGTTATCGCGATAACCGGTAACCCAACTCTAAGCAGATCACTTATCGCAAAGAAAGCTAACACTGTGATCATGAGAGCCACAGATCTGTAGAATTTCTTTCTGTCTTTAATCACACTCCACTCATCAAGAGACTCTATAGATGCACGCGTGACCCTAGCTTTCCCCATTCTAAAGACGCGTTTAAATACGAAAAGGGTTACGCCTAGAAGAACTAGTGCGAGGGGACCGGACACCGCGAGGAAGCTAAGGAAGCTGATTTCGGCGGCTATACCAATCATAATATTTGGTATGCTACTGATTAAGAATACAAGCCCACCGAGGTTTGCTAATATAGACTCGGTAATTATGTAGGGTTTAGGATCTAGGTCTAGGTCCCTAGCAATCATCATCGTCAGCGAGACCATGATCATTATAGCAACTATATTGCTGAGGATAGACGAAAGCAGAACCGTCAGAAGCGAGAGGTAAAGAAGCAATCTAGAAGGTTCTCCTTTGCTTGCCTTCATAACCTTGATCGCTAAAAAATGGAACATCCCAACCGATTCCGCCGCTCCAGTCATGATAAACATGCCGATTAGGATGGTGATCGTTTCGAAATCTATGAACCCAGCTAGAACCTCATAAGAAAAGATACCGAAAACCTCTCCCAGACTCGCAGTAACAACAGCGCCTAAGAGAGCTGCCAGGGTTCTATTGATCTTCTCTGTGAATATTAACGCATATGTGCACACGAACACCGCGGTAAACACACCGACAATCAATAGAGGATACTGCATAGTTTTCGCCTCTTTTATGAACTAAAGCATGTTCCTAAAATCCACGACGCAAAACTCATCGTAGGTTTTCTCCTATATATACTGCACTTAATTCTCTAGACAAACAATAGCCCTTCTTCTTCAGCTCTCTTTTTACGGGCAACCTCGCTTTTAAAGAATGCTAGGTGCTCTTTACGGTAGTAAACATTATCTCGTCAGATCTTCAGATATCCATTCTTTCTTAGCCACCTGGCTTGATTTCTTTTATATCGCCATATGATCGTTCGATAGGTGATTCACAGAACCTTAAAGTATATGTTATGTGCATAGTTGGAAAGTCGGTATATCGCGCGCGCCATCAAGAAAGGTGAAGGCAGAGCAAGGATTACAACTATTGCCTCAAAGATCATGTTAAGTCACCGCAAGTGACAAAATTTCAGTCAATGAAATTAAACCTCATGAAGCGTTATTCAGACTAGACAACCGTT
>JAUWZP010000115.1 GCA_030615265.1 Candidatus Bathyarchaeota archaeon | reverse complement strand
CTCAAGTGACCTGCTCTTCCTTTAGCAAGAGACCCGAATAGGTAAGCAACCCTTACGTTTTCTTGCCCCTTTATGAACGTCTTAACTTCGTCGATTTCCAAATCCATCACTAATTCTTTAATTACTTCAATATTTAAGAAGATTTGCTTAATCCTTTTTTTGCGAGACTCCGGCAACGACAAAACAACTTTCACGAAAGACCTTCCAAGCGCTAACTTAGGAGGTTAAGTCAAAATCGCCATGCGCGTGCACTTTTTTGCGGTATACTTAAATGGGAGATTGCCCTAATTGTCACATGATAAGTTTCCGAAGGGGAAACAAAATGTCTTTGGATCGAAAAGCCCAACTGCTTGATGCTGTTATCTCAGGCCCATATGGTGTTAGAGAGGTAATTCAGAAATTACGATGGCGACCGTCACTTGTTATCTCTCTATTGAAAGTGATGAAAGAAGAAGGGTTGATTAAGTTAGAATGCGTGCGCACGCACAAACGAGGTAGACCCAAGAATAATATAGTGATTACGTCTCTTGGTTTTGAGTTTCTGGAAACTTATAGAAGATTAAAGATGAAACTACTTAGGGCGAGAAAACAGGACTTAGAACATGCAGTGAAAGACGCATTATATACGGAAAGGCTTGTTGCATATGGTCATTCATCTTTCAAACTTTTCATCGAGTTGAACACGTTTGCTCACAATATTAAGATCTCTTCAGAGGCTTCTTGAGCTATTTGAAGATAAGAATGTTCCCTATATGATAATTGGTGGCTATGCTCTTCCTTTCTACGGAAGGATCCGAACGACAATTGATCTTGATTTGGCTGTAGCAATCGAGACTGAGGAAGAATGTAAGAAGCTCCTAGGTTGGTTAAGATCAATTGACTTTGAGGCAACAGTGTACTCTCCTGAAAACCCTTTAATTGTCATCTTGGATCAGAAGGAGAAAGTAGAGATAGAATTGTGGTTGAAGCCCGATGGAATCGTTTTTGATGGTGAAACCTTGAAAAGAAGAAGGAGATTCAAATTAGACCCAAATATTGAGGCATGGGTTATTTCTCCAGAGGATTTCATAGTAAATAAGCTAGCCCGACCAGATAGAAGCGTAATTGATGAACAGGATGTGAAAAGTGTATTGGTTAGGCAAGAAGGCAAATTGGACAATGAATACCTTAAGAAAAGGGCTCAAGATTGTGGAGTACTAGGTGTTCTCGATAGTATTCAAGCTAATGAGTGACCCCTGCTGCACATACAGTCAAAGTGAATGATTTACAAATCTCCAAAATGTGCGCATATTCTTTGTAGGAGCTTTTGAAGGCCTATGTAGGCTTGAAGCAAGGTTTAAATGTGGCATTCCTTTCCTACGTGGGGACTAAAATGTCCACAGATCGAGTTCTTTCGGTTAAAGCGAGCGACCTAATGACCAAAAAGGTTGTTAGCATAGATGTGAGTATGACCGCGGATTCTGTGGCTAGGCTCATTGTGGAACATAAAATAGAGAGTTTTCCGGTCACCGAAAAGGGAAAGCTCGTTGGTATCGTTACTGGATGGGACCTGCTGACAAAGGTTGTTGCCGAAGCTTTGAATCCAGGCAAAGTGAGGGTAGAAGAGTTCATGACTCGGTCCCCGATAACGTGCTCTCCAGACTATTCGGTTCTTCAAGTGACCAAGCTAATGGCTAAACATGGAATAAAGCATATTCCAGTCGTTGAAAACGGGAAAGTTGTCGGAATCTTCACCACTTATGATGTAACAGTTTTCAGACAACTTGTTCAACAAGCTGACTTCAGCTCTTACGCGCGTGGATTGGGACATAAAATGGTGGACGAGCCTGAACCTGCGGTTGAAGTTTCAAAGGTTGTTCTTCCAGGTCGTATAACCACTGGATATAGAGGTCTTGACAACTTGCTTCTCGGTGGAATACCTGAAAACTATGAAGTTATTTTGACCTCGCCATCTGGTGATGAAAGGGACTTGGTTGTTGAGAAGTTTCTTGAAACAGGGGCAAAGAGGGGTGAAGTCACATTTTACGTCACCATTAACCCCGGTGGATTGAAGGCTCTCACTGAAGAGTTTCAATCTCGCTTCTACCTGTTCATCTGCAATCCCCAAGCAGACGCGATCACGACGAGCTTCCTTAACGTGTTCAAACTGAGAGGAGTGGAAAATCTAACCGACATTAACATTGCTCTATTTTCAGCTTTCCGGACACTAGAAGTCTCGATAAAGGGGCCAAGAAGAATATGCATAGAGATTATTTCAGACGTTCTGCTGCAACATCGGGCCGTTCAAACTAGGAGATGGTTAAACGCGCTTATTCCGGAATTGAGATCAAAAGGTTTCACCACCTTGGCTGTGATGGATCCCACGATACATCCTCCACAAGAAGTCCGTGCGATTCTAGGCTTGTTCGAAGGAGAGATCAACATCTACAGAAAAGGCTTGAGAAAATTCTTGAAGATCAAGAAGATGCGCAACCGAAAATATTCGAAAAGTGAACTGCCTATGCAAGAAGAGAAATACATTCCTCACTCTTAGTTGCGCGTGCTTCCGAGCGAAAAAGGTTATCATTCTTCCTTGGTATGTCATCTGTTTTTACGATTTCAAAAATTGTTTCCTTTGGGTTTTTTAGTTTCTTGATTCCGAAGAAGCCCATTGTTTTTGATATGTCGACGTTTAGGGTTTGCTTTTCGTTTGGGCTAAAGAGTGAGGGTAGGCCTTTATCAACAATTTTTATTGTTGGAGTAACTTTTCCTCGCGTATGTTGGGTGATGGCTTCTTTTATGGTTTTAGTTAATTCTAGGCAGATATTAAATCTATATCTTGAAATCAAATTATTCAACAACAAATATCAAATTGTTCGGTGAACTTTAATAGAAG